>CAYTJG010000132.1:0-15605 GCA_964437865.1 uncultured Bifidobacteriaceae bacterium
TCACTTTCGTTTCATTTCTACAAATAGATCGCGCCTACGGCGCTGGGATGGCGATTTCGCAGGTCGTTACGTGCGAGAGTTTTATGCCTTATCTAAGCGCCATTCGGCCGTTGGCCCAGGCTGGTATGAAACGCGCCGTTGGCGCTACCGACGATAAAGGGCCCTACAAAAAAAGGCTGAAGGCTAAAGTGGAAGACGAAGGAAAGAGCACTCCTGACGTCGCGCCCTACAAAAAGAAAGGCTGAAGTTTCCAAGCCCCGTGGCCGAACTTCAGCGCGTCGTTGCGTATCCGCGATCCGTGGCCACTCATTCACGGTCGTCCTTTGGCGCGAGGAGAATTTTGTCTCACACCGGCCGGCAGCGCCAGCGCCGGGAATTGCATTTCGCTCCCGTTGGGAGGATCATGCGGTCAGCCGTATGTTTCTAAACCGCCGCCCGCAACCTGCTTGGGGAAGGAGCCTGGCCTTCAAAATCCGTGCGGGCGGGTTTTGGCGGTTTACGCTCGGGCTGCTGTTCGCCGGCTGGTTCGCCGGCGCGGGGGCGGCGCCGCGCCTCACTTCTTTGAACCGCTCCGGTACCTTGTCCTGGACCAATGCCACCGTGCCTGGCGTTTGCACGGTGGTCCGGGCGGCGGCGGCGAAGGGAAGCTGGTCGCTGGGGCCGAACCTGTTTGGCACCAACTCCGCCGGCCAGTTCGTGCTGCCGGTGGGTGCCACCAACGGCTATTTCCGTCTCGCCTGCGTGGATGTCTCGCCGACCTTGCCGGGCTTTACCAATCTGGTTCATGCCTACGGACTGCTGGAAACCCTGGCGGGCACCGGTGCCGGGCGGGTGGATGGCGTGAGTTACTGGCTGAATTCCTTCGAGGGCGGACCGGCCACCAACGCGGCCCTATCGCGGCCGCATTACGCCATGGCGGATCGGGTGGGGAATATTTACATCGTGGACAAGAACGCCAACGCGGTGGAGCGGGTGGATACCAACGGGATCATTCACACGATTGCCGGCAATCACGTGGGCGGGTTCAATGGCGAAGGGCCGGACGAGGCCACGAACCTGGAGTTGAATGTGCCCAACGCGCTCTGGGTGCGCAGTGACGGCACCGTGTATGTGCTGGATACGGGGAACGCCCGGGTGCGCAAAGTGACCACCAACGGCGTGATGAGCACGTTGTTCTTCGCCCAGTCGGACACCAATTCGGCCCTGGACGGCGGGCGCTGCCTGTGGGTCAAGGACGACGAATCGCTGGCTTATTTCGGCAATTTGGACAAGCTGCGCAAATGGACGCCGTCAGCAGGGGTGAAGACGCTGGCCAGCGGCTTCACGGAACTGGGCACGTTCTGTGTGCTGTCCAACGGCAATTTGATCGTGGGGGATCGCGGGGGCAACTATGTTTACAGCGTGACGGCGAGCGGCACCGCGACGGTGATCGCGGGCAATGGCAGCACCGATGCCGGCGTGGACGGTCTGCCCGCCCTGAGCAACGCTTTTTATGGGGCGCGGGGTGTGTGGCCGGTGCCGACGGGCGGCTATTTGTTGTCGTTGCATGACGGGGCCCAGCTCTGGTACGTGGACGCGGCCAATATCTCTCATTTGCTGGTGAACGGTGAGGGCGGGAACCTTTACGTGCAGGCGGGCGACGGACAGTTCTTTTATAATCCCAGCCAATTTTTGATTGGCGAAGGCCGCAGCGTGACGATGGATTATGCCGGCAACATCATCATGTGCGAGAGCGATTACGGCTTCGTCCGGCGAATCCGGTTCCAGCGGCTATCCTATTGAAATCGCGCTTGAATCCGGGGCCGGAAGGTTGAACACTACCGGCCCATGACACAAGACGAAGTTCTCCAGGTTTTCCGCGCCACCGGCGCGCTGCTCGAAGGCCATTTCATCCTGCGCAGCGGGCTGCACAGCCGCCAGTTTTTTCAATGTGCGCTGGCCCTCCAGCAAATGCCCGTGGTGGAAAAACTGGGTGCCGCGCTGGCCGCCAAGGTGCGGTCGCTCGGCGCCGTCACGGTGGTGTCGCCGGCCATGGGCGGGCTCGTCATTGGCCAGGAAGTGGCGCGCCAGTTGGGCCTGCGGTTCATTTTTGTGGAAAAAGAGGAGGGCAAGCTCGTGTTGCGCCGGGGCTTCAAGATTGCGCGCGGTGAAAAGATCCTGGTGGTCGAAGACGTGGTGACCAAGGGCGGCCGGGTGCAGGAGACGATCGACATCGTGCGCGCCCACGGCGGCGAGGTGGCCGGGGTGGCCATGGTGGTGGATCGTTCCAACGGTCAGACGCAGTTGGGCGTGCCGCAATTCAGCCTGCTGGCCCTGCACGTGGAGGCGTTTGATCCGAACCGGTTGCCGCCCGATCTGGCCGGGACGCCCGCAGTCAAGCCGGGCAGCAAGTGAGCCGGTATTAGCCGCCAGCCAGCGCCTTGGTCAGCGCCACGAACTGGTCCAGACTCAGTTTTTCCGCCCGTTCCTGCAACGGAATGTTGAGCGCGGTGAAGGCCTGCTCGAGTTGTTCCCGGGGCCAGTCCTGCTTCAACAGTTTCAGCATCATTTTGCGGCGCTGGGAAAACGAGCGCTTGACCAGCCGGCGGAATATTTCGCGGTGAGGCTCCGGCAACAGCGGCTGCGCGCGCCGCTCCAGGCAGACGCAGGCCGAGTCCACTTCCGGTGCCGGGTAAAAACAGCCGGCGGGGATCTTGAACCAGTCGTTGACCGTGAAATCGAGTCCCACCAGCAGCGTGAGAATGCCGTAATCATCGTCGTCCGCCCCGGCCATGAGCCGTTGCGCGACCTCGAGTTGCAGGGTGACCACGACCCGTTTGGGCGTGCGCACGCCGGCGGCCAGTTCCACCAAAATTGGCGAGGCCACGGAATAGGGCAGGTTGGCCACCAGCTTCCACTCGCTCCAATCCCGCGGCTCGGTCTTGAGCAACTTGAGCGCATCCGCGTACAGCAATTGCAGCGTCGGCGTCTGGAGGGGGGGCGATGACGCCGGCGGCTGGGTGGGGAATCGTTCGCCCAAGACTTCCACCAGCCGCGCGTCTTTTTCGATGGCCAGCACCTCACCCGCCCGGGCCAGCAACAACTCGGTCAACGGTCCCAGGCCCGGGCCGATTTCCAGGACCCGGTCGGTGGGCGTGAGCGCCGCGGCGGCGACAATCCGCTCCAGTTGGTGCGCATCGTGCAGGAAATTCTGGCCGAGGGATTTGGTGAGCAAAATCCCGCGCCGCTCCAGCAGGTCGCACATTTCTGAAAGTTTCATCCGGTTAAGCAAACCATGAATGCGCGCGAAAGAACACGAATTTCTTCGGGTCCGGCCGGGTTCAACGGGGTGCCAGGCGGCGCAGCACCGCGCCCAGCGCCGCCACGGCTTCGCCGAGCTGTGCCCGGGTGATCGTCAGCGGCGGGGTGAAGCTGATGACATTGGCGTCCGCCCCTTCCGGCAAGAACAGGTAGCCGCGCCGCAGCAGGGCCTTGATGGCCGCCAGCGCCACGGCGGTGGCGGGGCGGCCGTTGGGCAGGGTCAACTCCAGACCGGCCATCAAGCCCAGGCCGCGCGGCGAGCCGGCCAGCCGCCCGGCGGGGAAGGGTAGGGCGCGCAAGTCGGCGAGCAGGAATTCGCCGAGTTTGGCCGCGCGTTCCGGCAGTTGGAGCCGTTCGATTTCAGCCAACTCGGCCAGGGCCATCGCGCAGCCCACCGGGTGGCCCAAAAAGGTGCTGGTGTGGATGGCCTCGCCGGTCGAGGCCGGCCAGGCGGCGTCCATGAGGTCCGCCCGGCCCACGCAGGCGGACAGCGGGAAGCCGCCCGTGAGCGCTTTGCCGAGGCAGACGAGATCGGGCACGGTGCCGCTGTGTTCGCTGGCGAACCATTTGCCGGTGCGGCCCAAGCCGGTGTAAATCTCGTCAAAAATGAGCAGGGTTTGGGATTGATCGCACAAGGCCCGCAGGCGGGGCAGGAATTCGGGTGGCGGCAGGTTGATGCCGCCGCGCGCCTGGATGGGCTCCACGAGGATGGCGCCGATATCATTGCGTTGCAACCGGCGGTGGAGGCCGGCTTCGACGGCAGCCAGCGAACAGCGGGCGGGGCCGTCGAGGCAGGGAAAGGGTGCGAAAGTTCCGAATTTGCCCAATTGCGCTTGGAACGGCTGGCGAAAGCAGGCCCGGTGCGTGGCATTGAGGGCCCCGTAACCCAGGCCATGGTAGGCGCCTTCAAAAGCGATCACCCCGCGCTTGCCGGTGGCCAGCAGGGCGGTCTTGAGCGCTGCTTCCACCGCCTCAAACCCCGAGTTGGTGAAGATCACCTTGCCGGTGGTGGCGGCTTTCTGGGCGCGCTGCCGGTTTCCCGGCGAACGGGCAATGGTGTGGTTGGGGGCGGTCCAGCGCTCGAAGGTGAGCGCGCTCAGCCGGCGCGCGAGTTCGGCCTTGAGCGCGTGGGGATGCACATCGCCCATGGCGTGCAACAGCCGGGCCATCTGTTTCTGCCCGGCCCGAACCACCCGGGGATTGGCGTGCCCGGCGGCGGCCACGCCGAAAGCCGCGGTCAAATCCAGATACTTCCGGCCCTCGGCATCCCAGACATGCACGCCCTGGGCGCGCTCCCACACGATCGGCCACGACCCATCCGGCTCCATAAACGTGATGTTTCGCGATTCATATTCGCGCAGCAGTTGCAGGGTTGTTCGGGTGCCAGGCATGATTTGTTCTTGGCGCGCCGCCCAGCCGCCCGCGTCAGCGGACCAGTGGTCGGCGCAAATTCCTAAACGCCGCGTTCATCCGGCGGCCAGATGACTTTGTGCTGCTGGATTTGAAACCGCACCGGCAGCGCGTCGGCAATGATTTGCTCCGCCAGCGCGCGCCGGGTGATCGGCGTGTGTCCGGCGGGCGCCAGCTTGAGCGCCGGGCTTTGCTGTCCGGGCGCCAGCGGCTGGACCCAGGAGAAGAGCAGGGGGCAGATCGCCGCCAGACCATGCCGGGTGATTTGCGCCTTGGCCCACTCGTAATCTTCCATGGTGCCGATGACGAATTTGACTTCGTCGGTATTTTTTAAATGGGGGATGTTCGCCAGGCGGTTGCGCGCCGCCTCGCCACTGGAAGGACATTTCAAGTCCATGATCCGCCGCACCCGGGGGTCGACCCGCGAGATGTCGTGGGCACCGCTGGTCTCAATGAGCACGGTGAAACCCTGGTCGCACAGTGAGGCCATCAACGGCAACGAACCTTTTTGCAACAGCGGCTCCCCGCCGGTCAGTTCCACCAGCGGCAGTCGCGGTGCGTTGGCGGCCGGGGGGAAGGGTTGTGCCAGTTCGGTCACCCGGGTCAGCACCCTGGCCAGCGCCAGTTTTTTGCCTTTGGTGAACGCGTACGCGGTATCGCAATAGGAGCAGCGGAGGTCGCACGCCGTGAGGCGCACAAAAATGCACGGCAGCCCCGCAAAGGTGCTTTCACCCTGCAAGCTCAGGTAAATCTCGTTGACGACCAACGTGTCGGACATTTCCTCCAAGCTAGCTGGAAAAGGTCGGTTTCGACATAAAAAACCGTCCGCAGAGTGAAAGCCTTGCCGATCAATCCGGCTGTAGTATTGTCGGGATGTGTTGTGGCGTGCCGCCATCCTGATGATTGGTCTCTTGCTGGCCGTGAACCGTCTGTGGGCGGGTGGCAGCGGGCTGAATGTGATCGTGGTGGTCAATCAGTACAGCACCAACTCGGTGCAGTTGGGCAATGACTATTGCGAACAGCGCGGCGTGCCGCCCCAGAATGTCCTGCGTCTGACCAATTGGATGGGCGGTTCGGTCAACTGGAGTCCTGCCGATTTCCAAAGCGACCTGGTCAATCCGTTGCTGGCCATGGTTGCCGGCCGGGGACTGACCAATCAGGCGCAATTCGTCCTGCTCTCCATGGATATTCCCTACCGGGTGACCGATGGCTCGAACGAGAACAGCACCACGGCGGCCTTGTTCTACGGATTCAAGACCAACGGTGCGGCGGTGGCTGGCCTGGCTTCCTGTTCGCTGCCGGACGACACGTCGAACAGCTACGCCTATTCCGAATTGCCGTTCAGCGAGGCGGCGCCCAACACGGCGGCCACGAATGCGTTTCTGGCGATGATGCTGACGGATGTCAGCCTGGCCGGGGCCGAGAACACCCTGCTGCGCGGGGTGGCGGCGGATGAATCCCAACCCACCCAGGCCGTTTACCTGCTCAAGACCACGGATGAAGCCCGGAGCGCCCGGTTTGTGGAGTTCGACAATGCGATTTTTGAGGATCAAGTGATCGGCAATGAAGCTCTCCACCGCATTAGTACCGAGTCAATGGATTTCACCAACTTGTTTGGTTTGCAGGCCGGGCTCGCCACCTATTCGCTGAATACGAACACTTTTGTTCCGGGCGCGCTGGGCGATACGCTCACGTCATTTGCCGGCTATATTTTGGATGCCACCAGCCAGACCACGGCGCTGGCTTTTCTGGAAGCCGGCGCCGCCGGTTCTTATGGCACCATCGTGGAGCCTTGTTCTTATACGCAGAAGTTCCCCGACCCGGTGGATTATTTTTACCAGGCCCGCGGTTTCTCGCTGGCGGAAGCCTATTACCAAAGCGTGCTAAACCCCTTTCAAGGGTTGTTCGTGGGCGAGCCGCTCGCCGCGCCGTTTGCCCGTCCCGGTGCCGGCACCTGGACTTCCCTCACCAATGGCGCCGTCCTGAGCGGGACCGTCGTGCTGAGTCCCGCTTTCACCGCGGCGGCGACCAACCTCCCGCTGGCCCGGGTGGATTTGTTTGTGGACGGCACCTATTTTGCCACCTTGACCAACTTGCCGCCAGCCGCCGGCAACGAACTGTCGATCGTCTTGAACGGCGATGCCATCACCTACACCGTACCGGCCGCGGCGACGCCGGCCACCGTGGCGGCGGGGTTGGCGGCGGCCTTGAATGCGCAATCCGGCGTCACCCAGGTGCAGGCCGTGGCCGCCGGCGACCGCGTGGAGTTGCAGTCGCTGGCTATCTACGTGCCCGGCAGCAATATCACAATGAGCGCCAGCGCCGCGGTGGGTTCGGCGGCGCGTCTGACGACCGCTGTGCGGGCGGCCCGCCCCACGTTTCTGGATACCGTGGCCACCGGTTATCAGGTGGCCACCTTTTTCAATGCACCCGCGGTGGGCGATTGGCTGGCAGTCACGTTCATGAAAACCAATGGCAGCACCGTCACGCTGGCGGTCACGAATACGGTTTCCGGAACGACGATTGGCAGCCTCGCGCAGGATCTGTTCAATCTCATTGAGGCGTCGTCGTCCCTGCAAACGGCCGACGGCGTGAACGTGGGGGATTATTACGATGCCGATCCGGGCGAGGCGGCGGCCGAGTTCTTTGTTTATGCCAACACGCCCGGCTGGCCGGCTGCGCAAATCCTGGCCACGTGGACCAGTTCCACCAATCTTCAGGTCACCCCCAGCGACATGAATCCGTTAGCCGACAATGTCAGTGACTTGCGGCCGCGCGACCATCTTTACGTGACGGCGGGTACCAACGCGCTGGCGGTCAATTTTGCCTGCGACACCACCCTATTGGCGGATGGTGTTCACCAACTGACCGCCGTGGCGTACGAGGGCAGCAGCGTGGCCACGCAAACCCGGGTCACCCGCAACGTCGTGGTGCACAATGCTTCGTTGACCGCCGCACTGTCGGCCGTACCGACGGGTACCAACGCCACGCTGGCGCAGACTTTGCAGTTCAGCGTCACGGCGAGCACGACCAACTTGGCCCGGGTGGAGTTGTTCGGCTCCGGCGGCTCGCTGGGGGTGGTGACCAATCAGGCCCCGGCTGTCTTTGCCGTGCCCGCGAGTTATCTGGGGCTGGGCTGGCATCCGTTTTATGCGCTGGTCACGGATCAAGCCGGGCGCCGCTATCAAACCCAGACCGTCGGGTACCGCATTATCGCCCCCATTCCACTCACACTGAGCGGGGGCGCCACGCTGTCCTGGCCGGCGCTGGCGGGGCGGCAATACGAACTGCAAAGCACCACCAATCTGGCGGCCGGTTTCCAAACCCTGGCCACCATCACGGCCAGCAATTCCCCGGCACAATGGTCGTTCCAGGCCACCAATCAGACCGTTCTTTACCGGGTGAAGCTGGTGGATTAGCGGGCCGGTCGCCGGGACCGCCGGGAGCGGTTTGCCAAAATCGGTTTTCTGGGGCAATGTCTCCGCACAAATTATGAGTGAGACATTAAAAGGAAAAGTCGCCCTCGTTACGGGCGCCTCACGCGGCATCGGCCGCGCCATTGCGGAACGCCTGGCCCGCGAGGGCGCGGCGGTGGCCATCAATTATGCCAGCGGTCGGAACGAAGCCGCCGCGGCCGTGGCGGGCATCCAGGCCCTCGGCGGCCAGGCGCACGCCTTCCAGGCCGACATTGCCCAGGTGGCGGAAGTCGTACGGTTGTTTGATGAAACGATCGCGCATTTTGGCCGGCTGGACATTTTGGTGAACAACGCGGGCATCATGTTCTGCAAGCCTGTCAGCGCCACGACCGAGGCGGAATTCGACCGTATTTTCGCCATCAACGTCAAAGGCTTGTTCTTCGCCTGCCAGCAGGCGGCGACGCGTTTGGCAGAAGGCGGACGCATCATCAATCTGTCCAGTTCCACCACGGCCCGGTTCATGCCCAACTATGGCGCCTACGTGGCCACCAAAGGCGCGGTGGAACAGCTCACCCGGTCCCTCGCCAAGGAATTGGGACCGCGGCGGATCACGGTCAACGCCGTCTCGCCGGGGCCCACGGATACGGAGTTGTTCAAGGCGGGCAAGACGCCCGAGCAGATTCATTTCTTCGAGCAGCAGTCCGCGTTTGGCCGATTGGGCAAACCCGGGGAAATCGCCGAGGTCGTGGCCTTTCTGGCCGGCGCGGCGGCGGGCTGGATCAGCGGCCAGAATTTGCGGGCTAACGGCGGGCTGGCCTGACCGCCGTCCAACCGAGCACGAAGTGGCGGCCCACGCGGCTGCTGTGGGCGATGGCGGAGGTGATGAAGCGCTTCCCGATTTGCACGGCGGCTGGCAGCGGCCGGCCCAAGGCGAGCGCGGCGCAGATGGCGGCGGAGTAAGTGCAGCCCGTGCCGTGCGTGCGCACGCCGGGCACCCGCGGCGCCGCGAGGGCCATTTCCCTTTGTCCGTCGAAGAAAATATCGATGGCCTCCGCGCCTTGGAGATGTCCGCCCTTGACCAGCACGGCGCAACCAAAACGGCGGTGAAGCGCGCGCGCGGCCTCGCGCATTTCATCGGCTGAACGCGGCCTTTTTCCAAGCAGGGCGGCCACCTCGTCCAAGTTGGGGGTGACGAGGGTGGCCAGTGGGAGCAGGCGGTCGATAAGCACCCGGCGCGCCGGTGCGGCCAGCAAGGCGGCGCCGCTGGTGGCCACCAGCAGCGGATCCACCACCAACGCCACCGGCGAACGCCCGGTGTGCGCCGTAAAAAAATCCGCCACGGCCCGCAGGTTGGCCGCCGAATACAACATGCCGGTCTTGACCGCCCGCGGTGGCAGCTCCTCCCACACGGCCGTGAGTTGCTGGCGGACCAGGCGCGCTGAACACGGCGCGATTGCCAGCACGCGGCGCGGGTTTTGGGCCGTCACGCAGGCGATGGCGCTGGTGCCGTGAACGCCGCAGGCGGCGAACGTTTTTAAATCCGCTTGGATGCCCGCGCCGCCGCCGCTATCCGAGCCGGCGATGGTCAGGGCCACCGGCCAGTTTTTTTTCTCGGTCAGGTTGTTCGCCATCGGGTCCAAGCTAGTGCAAAGCCGCCCCGCTGCAAAGCCTGCGCCGGCCCGGCCGGGGGCGGCCGCGGACCGGGGCGCTACGCGGTGGCGGGGCGCCGGGCGAACGCGCCAGTGTCGTGGAGTGCGGTGGCCCTCCACCGCTTTGGCACACGTCCCCGCCTGCCAGGCCGGGCCACCATGGTTCGTTCGTTCAGGCCGCCTCTTTGCGCGAGCCGTGAGTCGCCCGCCAACAGCCGTGCTCGGGGAAAAACCATTGACCCACTGGTTGGCAATACCCGCGTTGGGCCACAGCGGCGGAGGACCGCCGCACGACGCTGGCGCGCTTCACGGTCGCCCCTTTGATCGTTCCGCGCTGAGACGTGCGGGCGTTGCGACCGATCTCACTTCGAACGGCGCGTGGGGGGAAACAGCCGTTCGTTTCGAGGTGTACGGTTTGGTGGCGGCTCGATTCAAAATCACCTCCCAACGCCCAGGGACGATTGCGGATCGGAGCAGGATTCAGGTTGAACTTTGAAGCCGGGCATTCATATTTATGCCCATGGACAAAGACAAAGTCGCCGAAATCCTGGTCGAGATCGGAACGCTGTTGGAGTTAAAGGGCGAAAACCCGTTCAAGACGCGCGCCTACAGCAATGGCGCGCGAACCATCCAGTCGCTGGAGGAACCGCTGGAGAAACTAGTGGCGGAAAAGCGGCTTGGCCAAATCAAGGGTATTGGCGAGGCGCTGGAGCAGAAGATCACGGAACTCGTCGAGACCGGCCGGCTGAAGTACTACGAGGATTTGAAGGCGTCGCTGCCGCCCGGCTTGGTGCAGATGCTCGAGATTTCCGGGTTGGGCCCCAAGAAAATCCAAGCCTTGCACAAGCAATTGGGGGTGGATTCCATTGAGAAACTCGAGGCGGCCTGCCAGGCCGGCCAGGTGGCGAAGTTGGCCGGCTTTGGCGAGAAGACCCAGGCCAACCTCCTGGAAGGCATCGAGCGCAAACGCCGCTATGCCAGCAAGCACCGAATCAGCCAGGCGCTGGCGGCGGCCGAGCCGTTGCTGGAGAGTCTGCGCGAGCACCCGGCCGTCATCCGTTGCAGCGCCGCCGGCAGCCTGCGTCGCTTCAAGGAAGTGGTGGGCGATATTGACCTGCTCGCCTCGTCCAAGGAACCGGCGGCGGTGATCGCCTATTTCGCGTCACAGCCGGGGATTGTCAAGGTGCTGGCCCAGGGCGAGACCAAGGCAAGCGTGATTCTGGAGGGCGGCATCCAAGGCGATCTGCGGGTGGTCAGCGACGCGGAGTTTCCCTTTGCGCTGGCGTATTTCACCGGCAGCAAGGAACACAACATTGTCATGCGCCAGCGGGCGATTCAGCGCGGCCTGCGACTCAATGAATACGGCCTGTTTCGCTCGCACGAAGAAACGCGCGATCCGCAATTGCTGGAGCCCTGCTGCGACGAAGCGGAGATTTTCAGCAAGCTGGGATTGGTTTTTGTGCCGCCCGAACTTCGCGAGGACGCCGGCGAATTCACGGCCGCCGAAAAAAATCAAATGCCCCGGCTCATCGAATGGACCGACCTGCGGGGCGCCCTCCACAATCACTCCAACTGGAGCGATGGCCATGATTCATTGGAGGAAATCGCCGCCTACATGGAGGATCTGGGGCTGGAGTATTGGGCCATTACCGACCACTCCAAGTCATCCTTCCAGGCCAACGGGCTCGACGCGCAACGGCTGCGGCAACAGCGCTCCGCCCTCCAGCGGGTAAACGAGGGAATGGCGGCGCGCGGCAGCGCCTTCCGGTTGCTGGCCGGCAGCGAAGTGGACATCTTGAAGGACCGGTTGGATTTTGAGGACGAGGTGCTGGCGGAACTGGAGGTGGTGGTGGCCAGCCTGCACGTGCCCTCGAACAGCGAGGCTGAAAACACCAAGCGGATCATCCGGGCGGCGGAAAATGAGTTTGTGCACATCATCGGCCATCCCACCGGCCGATTGCTGTTGGAGCGCGAGCCCTATCCGGTCAACGTACACGCGGTGATCGACGCCTGCGCGGCCACCGGCACCTGGGTGGAATTGAACTGCAATCCGCACCGATTTGACTTGGACTGGCGCCATTGGGCCTATGCCAGGAGCAAGGGCGTCAAGTGTGTCATCAACCCCGATGCGCACCGGAATGAGCACGCGGGTTTCCTGCGTTTGGGGGCGGGCATGGCGCGCAAAGGCTGGTTGACCCGGGAGGATGTGATAAACACTCTGCCGTTGGAAAAGCTCGCAAAAGTCTTGTAAAGCAACGATTACCGCTGGGGCGTTGTAATAGAATTCATGGCAGAAGGTTATGATAAAAATTGTTCTCGATTCATGAAAAAAACCTTTGACGACCAAGACAACTCGTTGCTAGAGTAGCCCAGCAATCGGCTGTTTACACTTTTTTTTGAATGTTTGCGAGTGTTGGCGGTCAAATGAATTCAAAAACCAATATGAATAAATTGTTCGTTACTGCCGGGCTGGCGGCCCTCAGTGCCGCCACGTTGGAATACGCAATGGCCGATGATGCGACTGGAGCAACCGGGCCAAAGTACTGGAGTGTCGGGGGTACGTTGCGCGGTTTCTACGACGATAATTACAACACCTCTTCCTCGAATCAGAGGGAAAGTTTCGGCTTTGAAGTTCTGCCGACGGTTTCGGTGCATGTTCCCTTGCAGCAGACGGACCTGGGCATTCGCTACACATACGGATTCTACTACTACCAAGACCGCGAGGAAAAGGGCCAAACGGCCTATGACCAAACGCATCAGGTGGACTTGTGGGTGAATCATTCCTTTAACGAGCGTTGGAAGTCAACCGTCACGGATACCTTTGCGTCGGGTCAGGAGCCGGAGTTGCTTACTCCGAATCCAGTCACGGGAGAGGCAACGCCTTATCGCATCAATGGCGATAACATTTCCAACCACGGCGGGGTTTCGTTGGATACGGATTGGACACGCTTGTTCAGCACCTCCCTTTCCTACGAAAACGGTTTTTACGATTACGCCAACAGTGGCACTTACGTGAGTGACAGCGGCGGCACTCCAGTGCTGATGAATGGCGGCGTAGGTGGCGCCTCGCTGGCAGGTTTGCTGGATCGTGTCGAGGAATCGATCACGTTGGATGCCAAGTGGCATCTCACCGAGGATACGACCATACTGGTTGGTTACCAATTTGCGTTTGCCAACTATACTGGCAATGAGCCGATTGCGATTGACGCCAGTGGCAGAGTTTATCGTAGCTCGGACCGCGACAACGACACTCATTATGGTTTTGTGGGTTTGGAAGAGAATTTCACTCCCAACCTGACGGGATCAGTCAAGGTTGGTGCCTTGTACAACGATGTCTGGAGCAGCGGCTACACGTCTACCGATCCGTACGCGGACCTGTCCCTGTCGTACACCTACATTCCCGGCAGTTACGTTCAATTGGGCTTCACGCACGATCTGAGCGCCACCGATCAGGTGCTTCCCAACAGCAGTGGGCAGCTCACCGAAAATGCGGAGAACTCGGTTGTTTACTTGGATGTGAACCATCGGCTGACCTCAAAATTGATGGCCAGCGTGATTGGGCGTGTTCAATATACCACGTATAACGGTGGTGCGGCCGACAGCCTTACTACCACTGACTATGGTGTGGGCGTCAACCTCAGCTATCAGGTGAACAACCACCTGTCGTTCGACACCGGTTACAATTACGACGATGTGGTTTCGGACTTGGCCAACTACAGCTATACGCGTAACCGGGTTTACCTGGGCGTGACGGCGACCTACTGAGCGCAGAACGCCGCATTCTACAAATTTCAAATGTTTTGAACATTAAGCCGGGAGCTTAGTCAAATAGGCTCCCGCTTATTTTTTTATTGGATATGGAAGACTTAAAAAACGCCCCCGCGCAAGAGACCAAGCTGCATTTTTTGGATTACTGGCGCGTCATTCGCATCCGGAAGGCCATCATCATTACCGTCTTCCTGATCACTTCCATCATCGCCACGGCCGTCACTTTTGTTCTTCCGGAATCGTATTCCAGCATGGCTCGTATCAAGGTGGAAAACGATGTGACTGATATTCCCGGCATGACGGGCGTGTCGGGCTACGTTCCGTATGATCCGTACTTCATCCAGACGACGTTTGAAATCATGCAGTCCGAGCTGGTGTTGAGCAACGTCATTGCCCAGCTCAATCTGAACACCAAGTGGGGACAGAAGTACTATAACGGGGAGACGCTCAAGACCACGGAAACCATGGAGTTGCTGAAGCGGAGCATGCTCCTGGCTCCGGTCAAAAATACCAAGCTCATTTCCATCACGGTTTTTAGCGATGACAAGAACGAGGCGGCGGCCATCGCCAATGCGGTGGCTCAATCGTATCGGGACTACCGTTTTGACACCCGCCGTTCATTTGCCACCAATGGTTTGGCGGCCCTGGAGGACAATTTCGCCACGCTGGCGCATGATGTCCAAACCAATGCGGATTATGTTGAGGCGTTGCGCAACCAACTCCATATCATAGATGAGAATCCAAACTCCTTGGAGGCCGAATCCACGCTGGACACCAAGCAATTGCAGCAGATCAATGAGCAGAGAATCACTGACCAGCGGACTTATGAAGAGCGAATGGCTGAACTGAACCGGCTTCGGGACATTCAGGAAACAAATATCAGTGAGCTGGCCGACGTTTTGCCCCTGATCGTGACGGATCCCGACCTTAATGGCCTGCTGGACCGGTACCATGAAGCCCGGCAAAAATTCGTGACTCTGACAAACGATATGGCCCTGAGCAGCGTTGACGTCCTTCGGGTGCAATCATTGATCACGGAATTGACCAATAGCATTGCCAGCCGTGTCGTGGGCATCATGGAAAGCCTGAAGGTCCAGGTGGAGTCGAAGAAAGCCGATCTCTTATCCTTGAGCAATTCGATTGAGACTGCAAAACTGAACGATCAGCAGCAGGCCCAAACCAACCAGCCTTATTATGAGGCCAAGCGTGATCTGGCACAGAAGGTGGAAATGCGCCGGATGCTCTACGCCAAATTGGAGAGCGAAAAAGTCGATTTGAATTTGCCGCAGAACAGCATGGTGCAGATTACGGATTGGGCGGTGCCGGGCAAGGCGCCGGTGAAACCCAACAAAGCCCTCAATATCATACTGGGCCTGATCTTTGGTCTGGTCATGGGTGTCGGTCTGGCCTTCTTTATCGAGTACTTGGACACCAGCGTCAAGACCATCGACGACGTCGAACGCACGTTCCAAGCGCCGGTCTTGGGCGTCATCCCCCAGAACATCGGATACCTGTTGGAAGAAGGCACCGAAAGCAAGCACGCCGAGGCGTACCGCGTGCTCCGAACCAATCTGCTGTTTTCCCGGAAACACGACAAGATGAACACCATCGTGGTGGTGAGCGCCGGTGCCGGCGAGGGCAAATCCACCACCACCATCAATTTGGCCACCGTGTTTGCCCAGACGGGCAACCGCGTGTTGATTGTGGACTCGGACTTGCGCCGTCCCACGCTGCACAAGTTGTTCAAAGTATCGAACAACCTCGGGTTGACCAACTATCTGCTCAAGCAGAATACCATCCCGGAACTCATTCAGACCACGCCGGTGCCGAACCTCGACTTCATGGCGAGCGGCCGTCTGCCCAACAGTTCCATGGGTATTTTGGGTTCCGCCCAGATGAAAGAGATGATCGCCGACCTCCGGCAGCGCTACGATTTCATCCTGTTCGACTCACCGCCGATCCTCGGTGTGAGCGATGCCTCTGTGCTGGCCAGCGAAGTTGATTTGGTCATGCAGGTGATCCAATACCGCCGCTATCCGCAGCCGATGACCATCCGCGCCAA
>CAYTJG010000133.1:0-10738 GCA_964437865.1 uncultured Bifidobacteriaceae bacterium
CCTTTGTCGCTCATCGGCACGCTGGGCATCATGTACCTGTTGGGCTTCAGCCTCAACAACCTCACCCTGATGGCGCTGACCATTTCCACGGGCTTTGTGGTGGATGACGCCATTGTGATGATTGAGAACATTTTCCGCTACCTAGAGCAGGGCGAGAAGCCGCTGGCGGCGGCCTTGAAGGGCGCAGAACAGATCGGGTTTACGATCATCTCGCTGACCATCTCCCTGATTGCCGGTTTGATCCCGCTGTTGTTCATGGGCGATGTTGTCGGCCGGTTGTTCCGGCAATTCGCCATCACGTTGAGCGTGACGATCCTGGTGTCCGCCTGCGTCTCGCTGACGCTCACCCCGATGTTGTGCGCCCAAATCCTGAAGAGCAAGGGGGAGAAGAAACACGGGCGCCTCTATGAATTGTCGGAGCGGATTTTCAACGGTATTATCGCGCGCTACGGGCAGACCCTCCAATGGGTGTTCAAGCGGCAGACGGCCACGCTGCTGGTCGCGGTGGGCACGCTGATCATGACCGTATGGTTGTACATCCTGGTGCCCAAGGGCTTCTTCCCCGTGCAGGATACGGGAGTGATCCAGGGCATATCCGAGGCCGACGAAAACATTTCCTTCACCGCCATGGCCCAACGCCAGCAGGCGTTGACGCAGGTGATTCTCAAGGATCCGGCGGTGGAAAGCCTTTCCTCCTTCATTGGCGCGGACGGCATCAATTCCACGCTGAACAGCGGGCGCATTTTAATCAACCTCAAGCCCCTGGCCGATCGAAAAATCAGCGCCAGCGACGTCATCCGCCGCTTGCAGCCGGAACTGGCCAATGTGGAGGGGATTGCGCTGTTCATGCAGCCCATTCAGGATCTCACCGTGGAGGATCGTGTGAGTTCCACCGAATACCAGTACACGCTCGAGGATGCCAGCGCCGACGAGTTGAACCTCTGGACCACCCGGCTGGTGGAAAAAATGCGCGAGCTACCGGAGTTGGTCGATGTGGCCACCGACCAGCAGATCCACGGTTCGCAGGCCATCCTGGTGATTGACCGCGTGACGGCTTCGCGCCTGGGCATTACGCCGACGGCCATCGATAACGCGCTCTACGATGCCTTCGGCCAGCGACAGATTTCCACCCTGTTCACCCAGTTGAACCAATACCATGTCATTCTGGAAGCGCTGCCGGATTTTCAGCGGAATCCGGCCAAGCTGAGCGCCATCTACGTGACCTCTTCGGCCGGCACCGCGGTGCCCTTGAGCGCCTTCACGCATTTTGAATCAGGCATTGCGCCACTGGCGATCAATCATCAGGGCCAGTTCCCGTGCGTGACCATTTCCTTCAACCTCGCCCCCGGGGCGGCCTTGGGCGAGGCGACCCGAGCCATCCAACAGGCCCAGGACAAACTCGGCATGCCCGCCAGTGTGCAGGCCAGCTTCCAAGGCACGGCCCAGTCGTTCCTTGCCTCACTGAAAAACGAGCCGTTTCTCATCCTGGCGGCCATCGTCACCATTTACATCGTGCTCGGCGTCCTGTACGAAAGCTACATTCACCCCATCACGATTCTTTCGACGTTGCCTTCGGCCGGCATGGGCGCCATCCTGGCCTTGTTTATCACTGGGACCGAACTCGGCGTCGTGGCGCTCATCGGCATCATTCTCCTGATCGGCATCGTACAGAAGAACGCGATCATGATGATCGACTTTGCGCTGGACGCGGAGCGCCGGGAGGGCAAGTCGCCGCAGGAGGCCATTTACCAGGCCTGTCTCCTCCGCTTCCGGCCCATCCTGATGACCACGTTCGCGGCGCTGTTTGGCGGTCTGCCCCTGGCGCTGGGGCAGGGCGTGGGTTCCGAACTGCGGAAACCCCTGGGCATCGCCATCGTCGGCGGTTTGATTGTCAGCCAGGTGTTGACCCTGTACACGACGCCGGTGATTTATATCTTCTTCGCACGTTTGGCGAAAAAATTTGGTCAGGCGCCGGTTCCCGCAACCGTTGACCCTGCACCGGTGGCGCCAGCCACGCAAACCCCATGAACATTTCTGGCCCGTTCATCCGTCGGGCCGTGGGCACGACGCTGCTGACGCTGGCGATTGCGCTGGCGGGCGCCGTGGCCTATTTGCATTTGCCGGTGGCGCCGTTGCCGCAGGTGGATTTTCCCACCATTACCGTTGGTGCTTCACTGCCAGGGGCCAGTCCGGAGATCATGGCCTCCTCGGTGGCGGCCCCGCTGGAGCGGCAGCTTGGCCACATCGCCGGCGTCACGGAAATGACGTCCTCGAGCACGCTCGGCAGCACCGGCATCACGCTCCAATTTGATCTCACCCGGGACATCAACGGTGCCGCGCGCGACGTGGAGGCCGCCATCAATGCGGCGCGCGCCTACCTGCCGGCCAATCTTCCGAACAATCCCAGCTACCGCAAGGTGAATCCGGCCGACGCCCCGATCATGATCGTGGCGTTGACGTCCGATATCTACGACCGCGGACAATTGTACGACGACGCCTCGACGATCATTGAGCAGCGGCTGCTGCAGATTGAGGGAGTGGGGCAGGTGAACGTCGGCGGCGGCGCCTTGCCGGCGGTGCGCGTGGAGGTGGACCCCACGCTGCTGAACAGCTTGGGGCTCAGCTTGACCGACGTGGCCACGGCCTTGCGCAACCAGAACGCCAATCTGGCCAAAGGTCAGCTATCGGACAGCTTGGTCACGGCTGACATCGTGGACAACGACCAGTTGCGGCACGCGGTGGATTACCGACCGCTCGTGGTGGCGTACCACAACGGAGCGCCCGTGCGGTTATCGGATGTGGCCAAGGTGCAGGACGGCGTGGAAAACAACCGCACCGCCGGCTACCTGAACGGCAAACCGGCCATTCCGCTGATCATCTTCCGCGAGCCGGGCGCCAACATTATCGACACAGTGGACCGCATCAAGGCCGCGCTGCCCTCGCTCGAGGCGTCCATGCCGGCGGGCGTGAATTTCGACGTGGTGCTCGACCGCACCACCACCATCCGGGCCTCAGTCAATGAAATCGAGCGCACATTGCTGGTCTCGATCGCCCTGGTGATCCTGGTGGTGTTTGTTTTCTTGCGGAGTCCGCGCGCAACGCTCATTCCCGCCGTGGTGGTGCCGGTGTCGCTGATTGGCACTTTTGGCGTGATGTACCTTTGCGGTTACAGCGTGGACAATCTCTCGCTCATGGCCCTGACCATCTCCACGGGTTTTGTGGTGGACGATGCCATCGTGGTGATCGAAAACGTCTCGCGCCATCTGGAAGCGGGGATGAAACCGATGGCGGCGGCGCTCAAGGGGGCGGGCGAAGTGGGGTTCACAGTGCTGTCCATCAGCATTTCCCTGGTGGTGGTTTTTGTTCCGCTGTTGCTCATGGGCGGCATCATCGGCCGGCTCTTCCGCGAATTCGCGGTGGTGCTCTCGACGGCGGTGCTGGTCTCGCTGGTCATTTCGCTGACTACCACGGCCATGATGTGCTCGCGCCTGCTGCGGCATCGGGATCCTAAGGACCACGGGAAAATCTACCAGGTCAGCGAGGGAGTCTTCAACGCCATTTTGCATTGGTACGAACGCAGCCTGCAGGTGGTGTTGCGGCATCCGCTGATCACCTTGGGGGTATTGATCTTGACCGTGCTCTTGAACCTCTTTCTCATCGTTACCACCCCGCGTGGGCTGTTCCCCAACCAGGACAACGGCACGGTCATGGGGGGGCTCCAGGGGTCGCAAGATGCCTCCTTTATTTCCATGCAGGGAGCCACCGCGCGCGCTGCCAAGCTGATCAAGGAGGATCCAGCCGTAGGCAATGTCATTGCGTTCACCGGCGGCGGTGGCGCCGCCAACGGGGGATTCGTGTTTGTGGCGCTCAAGCCGCTGGCTGAGCGAAAAGTCCGAGCCGATCAGGTCATCACCCGGCTCCGCCCCAAGCTGGCCGCCATTCAAACGGCCTCGGTCTTCATGCAGCCCGGCCAGGACCTGCGTATTGGTGGCCGCCAGAGCAACGCGCAGTATCAATATACGATCCAGAGCGACACCCTGGATGACCTGGTAAAATGGGGGCCGATTTTGCTGGCGAACATGAAGAAACTGCATGGCTTCTCCGAGGTGAACACGGACCAGCAAAATCAGGGGCTGCAGGCGTCGCTGGTCTATGACCGGGCCACGGCCATGCGCTTGGGCATCTCGCCGCAAGTCATGGATAACACCCTGTATGACGCCTTTGGCCAGGCGCAGGTCTCGGTCATGTACACGGCCATGAACCAGTATCACGTGGTCATGGAAGCCGCGCCGCAATATTGGCAGAGCCCGCTGGGATTGGATGCCATCTACCTCCACGCCACGAACCAGAACGCCATGGTGCCGCTTTCGGCCATCGCGCACTATGAACCCACCACCGCGCCGATCTCCGTGAACCACCAGGGGCAATTCCCCGCCGTGACGCTCTCCTTCAACCTCGATCCGGGCATGTCCCTGAGCGACGCCATCAAGGAAATCAACCAGATGGAAGAAGACATCAAAATGCCGAACTCGATTCACGCGAATTTTTCGGGCACGTTGCTCGCCTATCAGCAATCGCTCCTCTCGATCGTCTGGCTGATCATCGGCGCCGTGCTGGCGGTCTACATTGTGTTGGGCATCCTGTACGAGAGTTACATCCACCCGCTCACCATTCTTTCCACCATCCCCTCGGCGGGCGTCGGCGCGTTGCTGGCCCTGACGATTGCCAGCCGGATTTCCACGGCCATGGGCGGGCAGGAGATCGACTTGAGCATGATCGCGATCATCGGGATTCTGCTGCTCATTGGCATTGTGAAAAAGAACGCGATCATGATGGTGGATTTCGCGCTTTCGGCCGAACGGGAACGCGGCAAGAATTCGCGGGAGGCGATCTATGAGGCGTGCATCCTGCGGTTTCGGCCGATTTTGATGACGACCATGGCGGCGATTTTCGGCGCGCTGCCGCTGATTCTCAGCAACGCCACGGGCGCGGAATTGCGCCGGCCGCTGGGCATCACCATCGTCGGTGGCCTGGTCATGAGCCAGGCGCTGACGCTGTTCACCACGCCGGTGGTGTACCTGTATTTGGACCGCCTACGCCTCTGGTGGGGCGGCAAGCATCCGCGCAAGGTGACCGCGGCCATGTTGCCGGGAGCCGTGCCGAACTGAACCATTATCTTTTTCATGAAACCGAATCAGTCGATTAACCAGACCGCCGGGTGCCCGGGCGACCGCGCCCGCGTGGGACGCGCCTGTCGCTGGAGCGTGCTCCTGGCCGGCCCCCTGTTTTTTGCCGGTTGCAGTTTTGCTCCCCATTACGAAAAGCCGGCCATGGAAACGCCCGTCGCTTTCAAGGAATTATCCCCGGCACAAGCCAAGGAGACGGATGGCTGGAAGACCGCCGAACCGCAGGACGGTGCCTTGCGGGGCAAGTGGTGGGAGCTGTTTCAGCAGCCCGAACTCAACGCGCTGGAAGAGCAAGTCAACGTGACCAACAACCAGACGCTGGCCGCCGCCCTGCAAAACTACCTCATGGAGCGCGACCTCATGAAGGAAACGCGCGCCGGGTATTTCCCCACGGTGTCCGCGGCTCCCAGCGGCACCGTTTCCCGTTCCAACCTGCAATTGCCGGGCAGTGGTTCGAGCGGCTCCAGCGGCGGAAAATCGGTGCAGTCCTATTCGCTCCCGCTGGACGCATCCTGGCAGCCCGATTTCTGGGGCAGCATCCGCAATGCGGTCAAAGCCAATGCGCTGGAGGCGCAGGCCACTCTGGCGGATTTGGAAAATTCGCGCCTGACCGTGCAGGGCGAGTTGGCGGCCGATTACTTTGAACTGCGCGAAGTGGATTCGCAGAAACGGCTGCTGGATGACACCGTCGGCGCCTACCGGAGTTCGTTGAACCTGGAGCAGGTTCTACACAAGACCGGCATCGCCTCCGACCAGGACGTGGCGCAGGCGGAGACGGAACTGAACACCACCCTGGCGCAAGACACCGATTTGGGGATTCAGCGGGCGGCGCTGGAACATGCCATTGCCACCTTGCTGGGCAAGCCGGCCTCGGCATTCTCGCTCCAGACCAATGCCCTGACGGCCAAGCCGATCGCCATTCCTTTTGGCGTGCCTTCCAGATTGCTGGAGCGCCGCCCGGATATCGCCGCCGCGGAACGGCGGGTGGCCGAGGCGAACGCCCAAATCGGGGTCGCCCGCGCCGCTTTCTTCCCCACCATCACACTCAGCGGCGACATTGGCTTCGATGGCGAGCGCGTGGGCAACCTTTCCGCCGGGCCGGCTTTGATCTGGTCGCTGGGCGGCTCGGCCGCCGAGACGTTGTTTGATGCCGGCAAACGGCAGTATGCCACCAAGCAGGCGTGGGCCTCGTACCGTGGACAGGTGGCTAATTACCGCCAGACCGTCCTGACGGCCATCCAAGGCGTGGAAGATAACCTGGCCACGTTGCGCGTGCTTTCGCAGGAGTTGAAACAGCAAGCGGATGCCGTGGACTCCTCGCAACGTTACTTGAACCTGGCCAAGGAACGTTACCGGCTGGGCATCGACAGCTACCTGAACGTCATCACCGCGCAAACCACCCTCCTGAGCAATCAGCGCACGGAATTGAATCTCGAGTTGGAACAGGTGACGGCCAGTGTGCAGCTGATTGAAAACCTCGGTGGTGGCTGGAATGGTTCCCTGGCGGCGACCGGGGAGGCCCGCTGACTTTGGCTGCGCGCAGACCCGGTTACTTCGGCTGGGCGGGCATCTGCCCTGTAAAGCAAATGAACCAGGGTGCAAATTTACTTTGCACTTCGGTCTGGTCCAAACCGGAAAACCCATGTAAATTACGCCTTTCGAGCGCCACGGATCGAAAAACGGTTGGCACGTCAGTTGCAATAAGAATTGGCGGTCGATTGTGGTTTGGAAATCCAAACCCGCCAGCCGGAAACGAGTTTCGGCCGGGCGCGAACGCAATGCAAGATAGCTGCGGAATGCAAGTATAGGTAAGTGTATGATGACTATGAGAATTAACAAATGTATCCTGGCAATCGGGAGTGCGGCAGTATTGCTGACTGGTTGTCAAAATCCTGACGGTACGGTGAACAACACCGGCACTGGAGCTTTGGTGGGCGGTGCGATGGGTGCCATTACTGGCGCGGCCATCGGCGGCTCACGACACGGCGGGCAAGATGCCCTGATCGGCGCGGCGGCGGGTGTGGTGGCCGGCGGTCTCATTGGTTACACCATGGATCGCGAGCAGGAAGCCCGGCTGAAGGCCCAGGCGCCGGCGACCTATGTCAAGGTGGACCAGGGACAGCCGTTGTCCGTGGCGGACGTGAAGGCCTTGGCCAAGGCAGGCATCACCGAAGACGTGATCATCAGCCAGATCGGCAACTCGCACACGGTCTACCATTTAAGTTCGGCGGATATCATCGACCTGCGTGACTCCGGGGTGACGGACAAGGTGATCAATTTCATGATCAACACCCCCAATACGGTCGTGGGAGCGGCGCCCGCGCCGATGCCGGCGCCGGATGCGTCCACCGTGGTGGTGCAAACCGCGCCGCCGCCGGTGCCCGTGGAGACGGTCGTGGTCGCGCCGGGACCGGATTATGTTTGGGTTGGCGGCGAATATGTCTGGCAGGGTAGTGGTTGGGTTTGGGTTGGTGGCCACTGGGGGGCTCCGCCGTATCCCCATGCCGTCTGGGTCGTGGGCCGTTCCTGGCATGACGGCCATGGCTGGCATCACGATCGCGGTCACTGGCGTTGATTTGGTGAGCGAGGCCCGGTTCCTCAATGGGCACCGGGCACGCTGGTGGAAGGGGACCGATGGCGGGTGATTTGGTGAGCGCATTTACGCCGGCCGGACATTTCTGAAGATGGCAGGTCGCCAGCCGTTGGACACGGTTGGCGACAAACTGCGTTCTTGAATTTGAATTCCGATCGATGAAGCCGGTTTCCCTGCCATTATGATCTCCGTGGCCAAACTCCGTCTGGCGGCCTTGAGTGTCGCCGCCGCGGTCATGGGGTTGCTGATCGCGTATGTCACCCTCAATTCGCAGAAGCAAAGCGCCGATTTGCGCGCCAAGCTGGACGAGGTGGAATCCCAAAGTTATGGCATGGCTGAGCATTTCAAGGACGTGTTGCGCGACGGGAGTGACCGGTTGGCCCGCTACCGGGCGACCGGTGATGAGGCGGCGTGGAACGACGTCTTAAAAGCCAACACGGAACTGGGCAATTGGATTCAAAGCCAGGTGGCCGGGCCGCTGACACCGCGCGAACGGGATCTTCTCCGCGAGATGGGCACCAATTATGCCGATTACCTGCAGAATGTGGCGGAAGTGCGGCAGAAGATCGTGACCACCGGACCGGAAGGCAATCCCGTCCCGGAAAAATTGAGTCAGACCCGCCGGCAGATGTTTGACCTGGGCCAGGAGCTTTCGCAGGCGCACCTGGACCTCAGAAAGAAATATTTTTTGGAAGCGCGCGAGATAGTCTGGCGCCTGAACCTGACCATTCTGGTCGCCCTCCTGCTGCTCTTCCTATCGGTGATCGGGCTGGCGGTGTTCGCGTATCGCGACATGATCATGCCTCTCCGCAGCAAGCTCGTGGAAACCCAGGCCATGGTGGACCAGCGGGAAAAGCTGGCGTCGCTCGGCCTGCTCGCCGCCGGAGTGGCCCACGAGATCCGCAATCCGCTCACGGCCATCAAGGCCGCCCTGTTCACGCAGCAGAAGCGGTTCCAGCCCGGCTCCTCCGAGCATGATGACGTCAAGGTGGTCGAGCGCGAAATCGTCCGGCTCGAGCGCATCGTCAACGACTTTCTGCAATTCGCGCGGCCGGCGGAGCCGGAGCTGGTGGTGATCGCCGCCGACCAACTGCTGCTGGAAACCAAGCTGTTCTTCGGGCCGCAATTGGAGCGGCATCGTATTCAATTGACCCTTGAGCCGTCAGTGCCCATGCACATCAAGGTGGATCCGGCGCAGATGAAACAGGTATTGATCAATCTGGTGCAAAACGCCGCCGACAGCATCGGTCAGGACGGCAAGATCACCCTCGCCGCCCGGTTATCTCGCAAACCCCTGCTGGAGGGCGAGAACAGTACCGTCATCCTGGAGGTGGCCGATACGGGGCGGGGCATACCGCCTGAAGCGCAGAAACGGCTGTTCGATCCGTTCTTCACCACCAAGGAGACCGGCACTGGCCTGGGCTTGTCCATCGCGGCGCGCATCGTGCAGAAACACGGCGGGGTCCTGCGGTTTCAAACGCAGGCGAATCGCGGCACCACTTTCGATATTCTGCTACCTCAAGCCAACCCATGAATCCACCCGCCCGCATCTTGCTCATTGACGACGACCCCGGCATTGTGGACACGCTCTCGCGTGTCATGAAGGACGAAGGCTACGAGGTGACGGTGGAGACCCGCGGCGATGAAGGGCTGGCGCGCGCCATGAGCGGGGTGTTCAACGTGGTGGTAACCGATCTCAAGATGCCTGGCTTGAGCGGCCTGGAACTCGTGCGGCAACTGCACGCCGTTCAGCAGCGGCTGCCGATCATCCTGATCACGGCCTTTGGCACCACCCAGACGGCCATTGAGGCGACGAAATTCGGTGCGTACGATTACCTGCTCAAACCCTTCGAAATTCCCCAACTGCTGGACTTGATCAGCCGGGCGGTCAAGAGCAACCGGCTGATGTCCGAGCCGGTGACGCTGGGGGAGCCTGGCGCCGCGCGCGATGCCATTGTGGGGCAAAGCGCGGCCATGCAGAACATCTACAAGGAAATCGGCCGCATTGCCGCCAAGCCTGTGAATGTACTCATCCGCGGGGAGACCGGCACGGGCAAGGAGTTGATCGCCCGCGCCATTTACCAGAACAGCGACCGGGCCAACGCGCCCTTTGTGGCCATCAACTGCGCGGCCATTCCGGAAACGCTGCTGGAAAGCGAACTTTTCGGCCATGAACGCGGCGCGTTCACCGGGGCCACCGGCCAGCGCATCGGCCGCTTCGAGCAGGCCAACCATGGCACCATTTTCCTGGATGAAATCGGCGACATGCCGCCCGGCACGCAGGTGAAGCTGCTCCGCGTGCTCCAGGAAAAGTGCCTCCAACGGCTGGGCGGGCGCGAGACAATCCCCGTGGATGTGCGCGTGCTTACGGCTACGCATCACGACTTGGAGGCCGGCATTCGCGAGAAACTGTTCCGCGAGGATCTTTACTACCGGCTCAACGTGGTGGTGGTCACGCTGCCGGCGTTGCGCCAGCGCAAGGAGGATATTCCGGCACTGGTTCGGTTTTTTCTCAGCAAATACGGCCCGGAATTGGGCAATGCCAGTCCCTCCATCCATGCCGAGGCCTTGGACTTTTTACAGTCGCATTCGTGGCCGGGAAACGTGCGCGAGCTGGAAAATGCCATTCGCAAGGCACTGCTGCTGGCCCAGGGTTATACGGTCAATCTGGATCATGTGCGTGCGGCCTTGCACAAGGAGACGAGCGCGGCGCGCGCCGCCGGCCAGAGTCTGCCCGAGTACGTGACTGGTTTGCTGGCAGCGGCCCAGCGCGGCGAAATGACCGACGTGCATTCGCACCTGCTGGAGTCCGCCGAACGGGAACTCTTCCGGCAGGCCATCGAGCTGGCTCATGGCAACCAAGCCAAGGCCGCCCGCTGGCTGGGCGTTTCTCGCATTACCATGAAAGCCAAGCTGGTGCAGTTCGGTTTCCATCCCGGTACGGACAACGAAGCCGCCA
>CAYTJG010000133.1:10838-15598 GCA_964437865.1 uncultured Bifidobacteriaceae bacterium
CCGTCTGAGACAGGCGCGGCCCGGCGCGTAAAAGATTCTGAAGGATGCCCGCGTTATTTGCGCGGGCGGTGCACCTTGGCCGCCACCTTCAAGCGCAAACCGTTCAACCGGATGAAGCCGGTGGCGTCGTCTTGGTTGTAGGCCTTGGTGGGATCGGCTTCCATGGTGGCAATGTGCGGATTGTAGAGGCTCACCGGCGATTTGCGGCCAGTCACCATGATGTTGCCCTTGTAGAGCTTCACGCGTACCGTGCCGGTGACATTCTTCTGGCTCTCCTCCACGAAGGCCTGCAGGGCCTCGCGCTCCGGCGCATACCAGAAACCGTTGTACACCAGGGTGGCATATTGGGGGATCAACGCGTCGCGTTGGTGCATCACTTCCCGGTCCATGGTCAGGCTTTCCATCTGGCGATGGGCAAACTGTAGGATGGCCCCGCCGGGCGTTTCATAGACGCCGCGTGATTTCATGCCCACAAACCGGTTCTCCACCATGTCCACCCGGCCCACGCCGTGTTTGCCACCCACTTTGTTCAGCGCCCGCATCACGGCTAGCGGGTTCATTTTCTTGCCGTTCACCGCCACGCAATCGCCCTGCACGAAATCCAGTTCCACGAATTCCGGCTTGTTGGGCGCATCTTCGGGCAAGACCGACAGCGTGGTGAAGTACTCGCGATTCTTCAGGTCGTAGCTGTCATACCACGGATCTTCGAGAATGCCCGCCTCGTAGGAAATGTGCAGGAGGTTGCGGTCCATCGAATAGGGTTTCTTGGCGCTGGCCTTCACCGGGATCTTGTGCGCCGCGCAATAATCAATCATCTCCTGCCGGCCCGGAAATTCGGCCCGGTACCGTTCGTCCCGCCAGGGAGCAATCACTTGCAACTCGGGGGCGAGCGCCGCGGCGGTCAGTTCAAACCGCACCTGATCGTTGCCTTTGCCCGTGGCGCCATGGGCGATGGCATCGGCCTTTTCCTTCCGGGCGATCTCCACCATGCGTTTGGCAATGAGCGGCCGGGCAATGCTGGTGCCCAGCAGATACTGGCCCTCGTAAATGGCGCCCGCACGGATGATGGGATAAATGAAATCGCGCGCGAACTCCTCCTGCAAATCGTCGATGTAGATTTTGGAGGCGCCGGTCTTTTTGGCCTTGGCGGCCAACCCGGATAGTTCGTCTTCCTGACCCACGTTGGCGCAGAAGGCGATCATCTCGGCGTTGTATTTTTCCTTGATCCAGGAAAGCAGGACGGACGTATCGAGTCCGCCGGAGTATGCGAGAACAATTTTCATGCGGCGGACAGTGTAGCCGCTAATAGGGCGGTGGCGCAAAGCGGAAATAAGCCGTTCCCGCTATTGCCAACCGTGCATGGAATCATAGCGGAAGGTCATTTCGTTGGTGTTGTACGCCTTGTACCACCGCACGTGGCCATCCGCGAAGAGGACGTTCTGTCCCAGTGAATGCACCTGCCAGAGTTCAAACGGCGAGCCGTTGGCCGCACCGCCGACACAGTTCTGGGTATAATCATCCTTGTCCGCATCCAAGGGGTCAAAGCTGCCGCCCACGCCTTCGCCCGGCGTCTGTTTGGGGATGCCGCAGGTGTCGCCCGAGAGCACGTAGGCGGAAGGGAACAGGATCGCGCTGCCTCGCACCGCGGTGAAACCGTCCGTCCCCACATAAGCCGCCCGCACGCCGTTGAAATAATTGAAGGGCCCGCGCATGTCCGTGGGCAATTGCACGTTGGCCGGACAATTGTAAACGTTGGTGTTGCCAATGTTCGGGAAAATCTGCTCCATCCAGCTCGCCTTTTTGGTGGTGTCATCGATGTCGCCCCAATGAATGCCCGAACCCGATTCAGGATAAGTATCGCCGTTGTCGTCCGCAAACATGCGCATGCCCAGACCCACCTGCCGCAGATTCGAGGTGCAACTGGTGGTCCATGCCCGTTGCTTGGCGGAGGCCAAGGCCGGCAACAGCAGCGCCGCCAGAATCGCGATGATGGCAATCACCACCAGCAGTTCAATCAGGGTGAAGGCGGCCAGGATACGCCGGCGGGGGGCCGCGGCGTCGGCGCACAGGTATTCGTGCTCGGTGGTTTTCATCTTTTCCTTACCGTCAGTACCGGACTGTGCCCTCCAGCTTGCACAGAACTTGATTTTATTATTTTTGGATATGGGGCCCTCCCTAGCTGGCCCCGCGCACCGGCCTCCCTATTCCCAGCCATGCATGGCATCGTAACGAAACGTCATGTCGTTCGTCACATAGCCTTTGTACCACTGCGAATGTCCGTCCGCAAAAAGAATATTCTGGCCTTTGCTGTGGGCCTGCCAGTCCACCGCCGGGCTGCCGTTCACCGATCCCCCCACGCAGTTTTGTGCGTAATCGTCTTTGTCGCAATCGTTCGTGGCGAAATACAGGTTGCGATCTATCGTGTCGCCCGAGAGCACATAGGCGGAGGGGTAGAGAATTTTCCGACTGTTGACCGGCGCGGCGCCGCCGGCGACGACGAAGGCCGCCCGCACGCCGTTGAAATAATTGAACGGCGACCGGTTGATGAGGGGCAACTGCACGTTGCCCGGGCAATGATAAACATTGGTGTTGCCGACGAGTGCCGCGATCTGTTGCGTCCAGCCGTTGGTGTTGGCATCGGGGTTCGTCGAGTTCCAGGGGATGATGCCGCCGGATTCGGGGAAGTAGCCGTTGTTATCGTCCGCGAAGAGGGCCATGCCCACGCTGACCTGATGCAAATTGGAAACACAGGAGATGGTCCAAGCCCGCTGTTTGGCGGCGCCGAGCGCCGGCAACAGCATTGCGGCGAGAATGGCGATGATGGCGATGACCACCAGCAATTCAATCAGGGTGAATGCACATTCCTGTTCTTTTTTGTTTTGCATCCTGAGCATGCACAAGGCTAGACGGGGTGGCCCGGCCGAGGTTTCACTTTCTTTTGCCAGCAGGGAAAACGGGAGCATTGGGTGTCGGCCGCCAACGCCGGCAAAAAAGAAGATTTCCCTGGCCTTGCCTCTGTTGCCGGCATAGCCGGCACCGTCAGCAAGGCCAGGGTGGCTATTCAACGGGCACTTTCACCAACATGACCCCCCGCGGTGCTACCGAATCAGCGCGCGGTTCCACACATTTGTCAGTTGATGCCCCGAGCCCGTCGCGTTGCCAAAATCAATCTATGTAATATACTACAGCAACCGCCGCAAATTATTACATAGAAAAATGTAAATTTTTTGTCAGGCCCCCCCAGCTGTCTCGGCCCGACGCCACTATTTCAGTCAGACCGCAAAGGCCGCAATCGGTTCAAACTTTATTGCATAAACTGCTGTCAGCCTGAATAATAAAACCAATTAGCACAATTTCACGCCGGCGTCCGCCCTCATCCACTTGGGGCGGCGGGAATCGCTGGCCCATTGGTGGTTCCGGGTCTCCTTGCCGCACAGTCTCTCAAGAGGCGCTTTTTACCACCAGCACCTCCGCTTGGTCTTGGTCGGACTCCACGGTCAGCCCCAAATCGCCCAGGATCTGCCTTATCGCGGTTGGGGCGGTCGCCTCATTCTGCAATTGCTGTTGGGTCTGGAGCGTCAGGTTCACCGTGAAATCATAATAGTTCGTGAGTTCCGTCTCATCCACTACCGGCAGGTTCAACGTCTGTTCCACACTGGCCGCCAAATCCTGCACCCGCAGGTGCGTACCATGGAGTTGCTGGCCATCGAATTTCACCCCTTGGTCGCTACGGGCATCGCTGACCTTCAACCGCGGCAAGTCGGGATCGCTGATCCGGAGTGCCAGCACCTTGGTGCTGCGCATCTCGGTGCAGGCCACCAGACCGAGCCGCTGGCGGACGGCGGCCTGCAACTTCTTTGGTTGGTCGCCCGCGGCCGTGACGAGAAAATCAAAATTAGTCTTGGGCGCCCCGGGCGGCAGCACCACGCGGTCAGTGTACTGACCATAAGCCACGCCCATGAGTGCCTGCAACGACACATTGCGCCCCAGTACCCGCGGCGTTGATTTGCCCGACCGCGGCACGGTATCCCACAAAATCCCCGAGCGGGCGGACTTGGAAAAGTGCGTGGGGCGCACCACGACCAGGCCAAAAGGCACGGTTTGCAGGCTCCGCTGGTTTAGGACAAAATAGGTTTCCTTCACCGCCGGAAAAATCGTCAGCTTGACCGCCACCGTGGTCACAAAGATGACCACGGCTAAGAGGGCGGCAAACACTTTCGAATTGGATCCAGTCCAGGCCATAGGTTGAGTTGACGAGTCGCTAGTACAAAGTTGGGTTGTAAATTCAGTCCGGGTGCCGGGTTATTTCAGGGCGTGCCGCTCACCTTGACGGAGGTGCGCTGGGCCAGCCAACTCCAGTCTTGTTGATTGGCATCATCTTTGGGCTCCGGCTTGGCTTGCCAGCGGTGGATTTCCGAATGGCCGTCCGCAAACGCCAGGCCGCACGCGCCATTGTGGTAGGAACCGGGCGCATCGATCCATTCGGCATCGGCCAGGGTGACGGCAAACGAGGCGTCGTTCAAGCCGGTGGGGTTTTCATCCACGAGTACCCAGAGCATGCCGGGGCCGGGTGCGCCAATATTCGAAGCTTTGCCGTAGGTTGCGTAGGGATCATCGTGTTGATTGGCCTTGTAGATGCCGGTAAGCCACGGACCGCTCACCGGCAGGGTGGGGCTCCCCGAGTGGGAGGTGCTGTCGCCCACCTTGAAGCCCGGGTCCACCGTTCCCACCGCCTGGCTCATCGAGAAGGTTCGCGCCGA
>CAYTJG010000134.1:0-15527 GCA_964437865.1 uncultured Bifidobacteriaceae bacterium
ATGCGCGTAATGCAGGCATTCAAATCCCGGAAATTGGCCGACCATTTGGCCGCCGGCGATTGGGCAGAGTTGTGATCAAGGATTCGGATGACAGCCTGAAAGGCGCGGCGTGATTTCCGCATGAAGGGTTGCGTGCCCGCGCAAACGTTGGCACGCTGGTTCGCAAAACCGATGTCGCATCAGCCAGTTACCTTAGTGAGTAAGCGCCCGAACACGTGATCGATCCGCGTGAATTCCAATGAACTCCATTTATGATGCTTCAACCAAAAATACTTGAGAACGTTATCGAATGTTAGCAATCACACCAGTCCTCGAGGTTCCGTGTAAAAAGCAGGGATATGAATGGCCTTGGGCAGTCCTGCCGGCCTCGCCATATTCAAGCGTGCCGCTGGATCCGGCGAGCTTGGATTGCATGGGAATGTTTTTCGCCTCGCTCTGCGCGGGAGAGTCGCCTGATTCGGTTGAATCGTGCCTCCAGATGATTCGCGATGCAGACGAATTGATCGCGTGCGGGGGATTTGAAATTTCCGCTGATGGTGTTCAGATTTGCCCTTCGTGTTGCAGCGGCCTTGAACATTGGCGGGAATGGCGGATTTTTCTGGAGACAGGCGTTTCCCCGTGGATGGGGCATGATCCATTTGGTTGGGCGGAGCGCAAAGAAAATGAGATTGTTTTTTGGACCGATGGCGCTGCCACGACGCCACATGCCAGATTGGGCCCCTCCATTGTAACGTCGTATCAGATCTATGAATCAGCATTGTCACGGGCGGAGCAGCGCTTGAAGTCTTTCATGGCAGGTCTTCCACTGTGGCTCAATTACGTAGGCCGAGCAGAAGATACGGATATCCTTCGGAAGATAGAGCATGACTTCAAGATTGAGGAGGGAACATTGTGATCGTTGCCCGTGTTCACCAAATCGACACTATGCCTGCCGCCCTCTGGAAACCATCAGCCCCCTAGCGCGGGGCTCCGTAAGAGTTAAAGCGAAAGGGCGTTGAGAACCTCCGGCCTCATCATAGATTTTCGCCGTTACCGTCCATCCGCCCGCCAATGCTTCCGCGCGTGAAAAACCGGGAATCCAGCGCCAACGGCGCGTCTTTATGCCAGCCTGGGCCATCGGCCGAATGGCGCTTAGATAAGGCATAAAACTCTCGCACGTAACGACCTGCGAAATCGCCATCCCAGCGCCGTAGGCGCGATCTATTTGTAGAAATGAAACGAAAGTGAATTCAAGCGCCGTAGGCGCGGCCTAGAGGGATTCTCAATACATTGCAAGCCAACTTCTTGCACTATCTAAGTGCCATTCGGCCATCGGCCCAGGTTCAAGGTCGGTCATGGGTTCAGAAGGGCCAAAGGCCCGCGCCATCGTATTGGGCTCGAATTCTGCGGCGTCCGGCGATTGATCGGAGACCTCAACTCATGAGCCGCGCCGTTGGCGCTCAGCCATCATAACGCTTGCCTGGCGGCGCGATCTGGCGTACTCAGAGACGGTTAAGGAATGTCATGGCCGAAAACCAAATACCTCCTCTGCCGCCGGCGCCCCCGCCGCCCATCCCGCCCCCGCCTCCGTCCAACCGCCAGGAAAGCGACGCTCGGATGTGGAACATGTTCTGCCATCTGAGCGCCTTGGCGGGCTACGTGATCCCGTTCGGCAACCTGCTGGGACCCTTGATCGTCTGGCAGCTTAAGAAGAACGAATTCCCGTCGGTGGACCTTCATGGAAAGGCAGCCTTGAACTTTCAAATCACCCTGACGCTGGTCCTGCTCGCCGGTGGGTTGGCCAGCTTCGTGCTTTGGCTGACCTGTCTGGGAGCTGTGCTGCTCTTCTTCCTGGTGCCGTTGCTCTCGCTGATTGGTCTGGGCGGCTTGGTGCTGGCCATCATCGCCGGCATCAAGGCCAATAACGGCGAGGATTTCAAATATCCCTGGAGCCTGGAACTGGTGAAATAGCCGCGGGCGCGGGTCAGTGCCGCTTCCACCAACTGGTCATGCGCTTGGGCTCGTTGGGCTCGGTCATCTGCGATTGTTGCCGCAGCAAATAGGCCCGGGCGGCCTCAAGGGTGATGATGAACTCGTCGTAGCTCATGAACCGGTCGCGCGGGTCCTTGGCGAGCGCCTTGCAGAGCGCCTCGCTGGTGGCTTGGGTGATGGCGGGCTCCAGTTCGTTCGGGGGACGCAGGGCGTTGTAAACGTGGGCCTGCACGACTTCCTCGGGCGTGGGCGCATCGAACGGCACCTGGCCGGTGACCGCGTGATAAAGCGTGGCGCCCAGGCTGTACATGTCCGAAAGAAACGTCTCCGGCTCGCGCTTGATCTTTTCCGGGGCCACGTAGTACGGGGTGCCGCGCGTATACTCGGCGGTTTCCACCTCCGCATCCGTGCGGCGGGCCAGGCCAAAATCCACCAGCTTGGGCTCGTGCTCGGCGTTGAAGAGGATGTTGCCCGGCTTGATGTCGCAATGGAGCAGATCGTGCTTGAGCGCCATGTTCAGCGCGGAGGCGATCTTGATGCCCACGTCGAGCACATCCAGCTCCGGCAGCAGACGGAACCGGTCGATGCGCGTATCCAGGCTGCCCTGATCCGCCAGTTCCATGACCAGGTAGCTCTGGCCTTCCCATTCATCAAACGTATAGATGTGGATGATGTTGGTGTGATTGAGCTTGGCGCAGGCGCGGGCTTCGCGGATGAAATTTTCGAGGGCGTTGGGCTCGGACAGGATTTCCTTTTTGGTGAGCTTCACGGCCACGTACCGCTCCAGCGTGTTGTCCCAGGCCCGGTAGACGGTGGCCATGCCGCCGGAGCCCACCTTGGAGCGCAGTTCGAACTGGCGCAACTGCATCGGCATCATGATGGAATGACCGCATTTCTTGCAGGGCTCGGTCGCCAGTGGGGGCAAATCACCCGGTATGAACGTTTTGGCGTCGCATCCCGGGCAGGTAACCATCTTCAGGGGCTTACTCGGTTCACTCATAGTGAGCAAAAAGAATCTATCACCAACCTTCAATGAGACAATAGTGAAAATGAACCACCCAAATGAATTCAACAATTCGATTGACATCGGGGCGAAAATGGGGTTTCTTGGGTGCGGTAGAAAAAGAAGAACATGACGTTCGCCAAACAAATTATTAAATCGTGCGCCACGGACACTCGTTGTCTGACTCGTTGGCAGCATATGTCCCGTTTGGGGGCCGTCGTGGGAACGAAAACTTGACCAGATTGTCACTTAAGAATTTTCAAAAACCCGCGATTGCCAAGGCAGCCGCGGGTTTTTTTTACGCCAAAACACAAAACAATACAAAAGCACACAAAAGAACAAACTTATGATCCGAGCGAACAACAAATTGAAGGCCCGCTTCGGGCCGGAAACACGATTCGAGGTGCACCCGGTGCCGCCGGCGCCGTTCCGCGCCACTCAAGAGTCCGACTTTGAGCGGCTCAAGAACCGCCTGCTCACCGAGACCTTGCTGGCCATCGCGCAACCGGATCTGAATGTCTCCATCCGGCGGGCGGCCAACGAAGCGGCCGCACTGGCGTGGATCACCTTTTATCCGCTGCTGGTTTTCCCCGGTCTGTTCGAGGAGAAGCTCCACCACGCCCTCCGCCGCGACGAGCACCAAGCCCGGGTCTATGCCCAAAGCCGCGAACTCGCGGCCGTCCAATGAAATCCCGTCTGCCCATGGCGTGACGGGTGCCAAGTGACGAGTTTCGTTACCGCACCCGTCACTTGCCACCCGTCATCGCCCCGCGACGCCCGGTCTTGGTCCCAACGGGACCACCCGAGAATAGCCAGGCATTGCAATGCCGGGAAATCGCCGACGGCGGCCCCCAGTCCCGCCGGGACGGCTGTACCGGCGGCTCGGTGGTACGTCTGTCTATGCCAAGGGTTGGCATTCAGACCAGCGCGGCTGAACCAAGAAGAGTTTTGTCTCACACCCAACCGCCCTGCCAGCCAATTTTCATAATGGCTAGGCACGCCGGTCTATGTTTAAATAGGGGTCATGAATGTATTGAACCTGAATCCGGACATGGACATCGGCGCCAGTGGCTGGCTGGTGGAGCTGGATGAACATCGCATCCTGCTGGATGCCGGCATGCATCCCAAGCGGGAAGGCCGCGAAGCCCTGCCCGGTTTCAGCAAGACAGGCACGCATGACTTGGATGCCATCGCCATTTCGCATTGCCACCACGACCACGTGGGCGGCCTGCCGGTGGCGGCGCGGCATTTCCCCAAGGCGCACGTGTTGATGACGGAACTGAGCTACCTGATCGTGGAGCGCGTGTTGCACAACTCGGTGAATGTGATGACTCACCAGCGGGATGAATTGGGCATCAAGGAATACCCGTTGTACACGCACGATGAGGTGGATGAGATCGCCCCCCTGTTCCAGGGTTTCAAATACAATCGGGCAGTGGAATGGGCGTCGTTCCCGAAACTACGCGCGGGCCTGCGCTCGCCGACGCTGGAGTTTTTTGATGCCGGGCACACGCTCGGCTCGGCCGGCATTCTCTTGCGCGGCAAGCAGGAAACGCTGTTTTACACGGGCGACGTCTGCTTTCATGACCAGACGATCATGAAGGGCGCACGGTTTGAGGATGTGAAGGCGGACGTGATGATCATGGAAACCACGCGCGGCGGCCGGCAAACGGACCCGGGATTCACGCGCGTGGCCGAGGTGGACCGTCTGGTGGCCGCCATTCAGGCGGCGCAGAAGAAGAAAGGGTGCATCATGATTCCGGCGTTTGCGCTGGGACGCACGCAGGAAATCCTGGCCCTGCTGGCCCTGCTCATGCGCGAGGGCAAATTGAAGCGGCAGCCGATTTACATCGGCGGCCTGGGGCGCGTCTTCACCGAGATTTACGATATCGAGGCCCACCGGACCCACCGGCAGCACACCGGCTTGCAGTTGCACGAGGAGCTGCAATTGATCGTGCTGGAAAAGGGTGAAGCCCAATCCCTCAAGCTGAGTGGCGGCAAGATCTTTGTGGTAACGGCCGGCATGATGAGCGAGAACACCGCGGCCCACGACCTGGCGGCCCGGATGATTGGCGACGAGCGGCAGAGCATTTTGTTTGTGGGGTATGCGGACCCGGATTCGCCGGCCGGGCACCTGCGGGCGGCCAAGTTGGGCGATACGTTCGTGTTCAGCCCCGCCGCGGGGCGCGTGACCTACCGGTGCGACGTGCAGGAATTCGATTTGACCGCCCACGCGAACCGGCAGGACCTGCTGGAATTTGTGGGCCGTGTTTCGCCACGCGCGGTGCTGCTCGGCCACGGCGACGACAACTCGCGCGGCTGGTTTGCCGACCAGATCAAATTGCAGTGGCCCAAGATCAAAGTCTTGCAGCCGCAGTCGTTCGTTCGGACGGAATGCTGAAGCGAAGGCTGCCTTCAAAATCACGCCTCCGCGCCCGAGCACAGGCGCGGACCGGCGTGCGGAATCCCGTGCGCCCTTTGAAAACGCGCTTCAGTGCTTCTTGGGACGCAACAGCAGGGCTTTCTTGTCGCTGCCGTCCACTTCCACACTTTGGGTCTCCACATCCGGATCATCGCGCAAAGCGTGATGGACCACGCGGCGGTCGTAGGAGCCCATGGGCTCCAGTTCCACGGCATCGCCCCAGCGGCGCACCTTCTCGGCGGCTTCCTTGGCCTTCTTGATGAGTGCTTCCCGCGCTTGCGAGCGATAGCCGCCCACGTCCAGCATCACCTTGGGGGCTTGCTGGTCCTGTTGGAACAGAATCCGGTTTACGATATATTGCAGGTCGGCCAGGGTCTGCCCCTGGCGCCCGATGAGCCGGCCGGCTTCGTCGGTCTTTACATCGAGCGTGAGATCGCCGTCATGATTCTGTTCTTCGACAGTGGCGACGAAACCCAGCGTGCCAAGGATTTTTTCCAGGATTTCTTTCGGTTGCGCAGGCATAAGGTTATTTTTTCAGTTTTGAAACCGGCGTCAATGCCGGATTCACACGCGGTCCGGCCGGTCCGGCCGGCGCCGCCGGGTCCTTGAGATTCTTGGTGATCTTGGTTTGCAGGACGCTGGCCAGCGTGCTGCAAATCATGTACAGGGACATGCCAGCGGAATAGTTGTACAGGAACACCAGGAAAATCAGCGGCATGTAGCGCATGATCTTTTGCTGCGCCGGATCCATGCCCGGCGATGGCGGAGTGAGGTGCGATTGCCACAGCATGGCCGCGCCCATCAGCAGCGGCAGGAGGTTGAAGGGCAGCCCCTCCGGCGTGCTCAGGCCGGGAACAAACGTGATGCCCGGGATCATGAACAGGGTATCGGGCTTGGACAAATCGGCGGCCCAGAAGAACTGCGCGCCGCGCAGCTCAATGGCCGTGCGGAGCATGGTGAAAAAGCCGAAGAACACGGGCATTTGAATGAGCATCGGCCAGCAGCCGCTCATGGGGTTCACGCCGTGCTTCTTCCAAAGTTCCATCTGCTTTTGCGCCAGCTTCTGCTGCTCGTCCTTGTATTTCTCCTTCAGCGCGGCCATTTCCGGGGCCAGCGCCTGCATGCGCTTCATCGACCGGGTGCTCGCCGCGGTCAGGGGCCAGAACACCGCCCGCAACAGCACGGTCAGCAGCACGATGGTCCAGCCGTAGCCCAGCGTGGTCACATCGTGCAGCCAGTTCATGGCCAACAGCAGCGGCTTGGCGCAAATACCGTAGAAGCTGCCGAAGCCCATCACATCATCCGCCCGGTTCTGGAATTGCGCGCCAATATCCGCCAGCGTGCGGTATTCCTTGGGGCCGGCGAACAAGGCCACCGGCTGGTCCACAAAGGAATTGGCCGCGATGGTTTGGGCCGGATAAACCAGCGCCGTCTGGATGCCGTGCGGCAGCGCCGCCGTGGTGTCGTGGATCGCGGCAAACTGGGGCAAGGTGACCGAGCGGGCGATCATTTGCGGCGCCCGGGTCTGCGGTATGCCCATGACGGTGAAGAATTGGTTGTAGGCCGCCGCCCAAGCCACGTTGCCGCTGCCCATCGTAATTTCGGATTTCGGGCCGCTGCGGCTGCAGCCGCCGCCCATGAACGCGGCGATCGTCTGGCTGGAGGCCTTCGCGCCGTCCGACCACATCACGCCTTCCGCCTGGCCGTTGTCATCCGGGTCCATCGGCGTGGCGGTGCCCACCACCAGTTCCTCGGCCGGCACGGCCAGCGGCTGGTCCGTGGTGTTGGCCAGCCGGATCGTGGCATGCACCAGATAGTTCGATCCCAGCCGGAAATCCTTGATCTCCCGCAAGCCGTTCGCGAGCACCTTTTCAGCCCGCACGCCGTTGGTCGTGCGGGTCAGCGTGAAATTGCCGTCGCCCACGAGCGCGGGATCGCCCAGCACGGCGAACGAGGGCACCGGCGCCAGGGTGTTCAGCGAGGCCACGCCGTTGGTGCGCGAACCGTTCTTGGTCTGCCAGCGCGCGGAGATGGTTTGCGGATACTCCAGCAGCTCCACCAGTTTCAAGCCGCCGCCGCGGGAGGTGAACGTATAGCGGGCGCGGGAGTTCGTCAGCACGAGGGTCTGCTCCGGCAAATTCGTGGTGAATGCCGTCGTGACCGTCACGGTGGAATAATTCACCGGGGCGGAGGGTCCGCCCGCCGTGGCCCCGTTGGTGGCGGCCGGGCTGCTTTGTGCCCGGGCCACCTCGTTGGTTTGCGCGAATAAAGCCTGCTGCCGGGCGATTTTGTTCTCTTCGATAAACCACCAGCCAAGCAACAACGCGCACAGTGAAACGACGATGATTCCAGTCTTGTCCATGAAAATAATTAGGCTGCCGCTCCCGGCATGCGGATGGCCGAGGGCGGGCTTCCCGTGGGCCCCGTCGGCGGCACCGGGTCAGGCCCGCAACCACCCCACGGATGGCAGCGGCAGATGCGTTTGACCGACAGCACCGTGCCCCGGGCTACTCCGTGCTGGCGCAAGGCCTCCGCCGCGTAGGCGGAACAGCTCGGCGTATAACGGCAGCCGCCGCTGGCCCCAAACAAAAATGTCTGCGCTGGCGACACCGTCAGTTGGTAAACGCGGATGGCTCCCAGCAAAAACACCCGGGGAATCCCCCCCACGCTGCGTCCCAGCGCGAATCGGCCGCGCCCGGCCCCAGCCGGCGCCGGGCGCGGGGCGTTGAACGCAGAATTTTGAGTAACGTTCATTTCTTCAGGCCCGCCTTCCGCAGGGCGGTGAGATAATCCCGCTCCACGTCCGCGAAGCCCTTGCCCGCGATCGAATTGCGCGCCACCAATACCATCTCCACGGGTTGCGCGAAGTCGTACTGATGCAGCCGGAAACTCTCGCGCAACAGGCGTCGCGCGCGACTGCGCTGCACCGCGCCGCCGATCTTCTTGCTGGTGATCACCCCCAGCCGCGGCCGGGCGCCCGCCGGCAATTTGCGCCAGTTCGCAATGAGACAACCCTGCGCCAGCCGGTCCCCCGCCTGTCGGATACGGGCAAAATCACGGCTTTGGGCCAGACGGGCAGCGCGCGCCAAACCCAAACGGGTGGCGGCTGGCCCGGGAAATTCGCTGGCTGGGAACGGCGCGGACATGACGCGCGGCAGCTTAAACCGGCGTGAGGCGCTTACGCCCGGCACGACGACGGCGGGCGAGCGTGGCGCGGCCGCGCGGAGTGGCCGTGCGGGCGAGGAACCCGTGCTGGCGTTTGCGGCGGATTTTTGACGGTTGATACTGGCGTTTCATAAAATTCTAAAGGGTCGTCTCCGGCGCAAAAACCGGAGCGTGGTAGACTATCAATAAAACCAGTCTAGTCAAGGGGCTGCTTTCGAAACCAAGTGCGCGCGCGGGTTCCGGTGCCCGCCGGGCCGGGTACCGGGGATGACCCCACCCGGCCGACGCGGACTATTTTCCCGCCCTGCCAACGCCGCTCAATGTGCCAACGGCCGCTCCACGCGCAGGCCTCAGCGCCCGGGACGGGCGCGGACCGGTCCGTGGCCGTCCCCGGCCGCTGAGAGGTGATTCTGGACCCGTCGTCACCCGACTGCAACGCCCCGCAACGAAAGGCCGCACGTCGGCTTCGCAACGCGCCCTACTACCCCCGCGGCGGCGCCGACCGCGCCGTGAGCCGGGCACGCACGTAATCGATGTGCTCGCGCAAACTGTAAAACAGGTTGGCGAACGAGGCCGGCACCTTCAGGTCCTGCACCACCGCCTCGATCTCGTTCAGCCGCTGGAAAAATTCCTCGTGCCGGCCCGCGGGGGCCAAAGCCACGTCCCGTTCCAACACGAGCAGTTTGCGATACCAGCGGTTGATCCGCAATTGGGCGCGCCAACGGTAAACTGCCGGCAGCAGCCGCAAGCCGGGCACCAGCACCAGCACGAGGGGTACGAACGCCACCATGACGCGATTGACCAGGCTGGCAATCCAGAACGGCATTTGGCGGTACAGGAATTTCTTGCCCGATTTATAGTACCGTTGGGCATCCTGGCTGATGTTGTATTCATGCACCAGCGGCGCGGGAAATTCGCCCTGGTTCTGAAACACACTCGCGCGGCCATGCACCGCCTGGGCCGCCTCCAACAACAAGTCAGATACGGCCGGGTTCAAATCCGGCCGCGCCACCAATTCCACCGTGGGCCCGATCAACCACACGTCGCGCGGCGGCAGGTTCCTGCTGAAATCGATGACTCCTTCCGGCAGCCGCAACTTGTTCAGGTAATTGAACCGGCGCGTGTAGGCATCCGCCTGCTCAAAGCTCATCAATTGCACGTCCGGCGCCCGCAGCAGCGTGCGCATGGTTTGGGTGGAAGCGGCATCGCTCGTCAAAAACACGGCATCCACCTTCCCGGCCAGCAGGGCTTGGGCGGCTTCATCGGCATCCAGATCCTCCAGTTGGGTGGTGCCTCCGGGCACCATGCCGTTGGTGGCCAACAGGGCTGCGGCCAACAAATGCGTGCCGCTGCCCTCCAGACCGATCGCCAGCCGCCGGCCTTCAAATTGGGAGAGGAACTTGACCGGCCCATTGGTGCCGCGATAGAAAATCAGCAGGGGCTCGTAGGAAACGCTGCCGAGGGAGACCAGACTCTGCGCGTTGGTTCCGTCCGCAATTCCGCCCTGCACAAAGCCCACGTCCACGTGCGCCTTGGGGTCTTCCAGCCGTTTGAGATTCTCCCAAGACCCTTGGGAATGCTCGATTTTCAGGGTCACCCCGTTGCTGGCCAGATACGCGGCATAGCGCACGGCGTTGGCCTCAAACACGCTGCCGGCCGGACCACACGTGAAGGTGATGGCCCGCGGGGGAGCCGAATGCACGAACCAAAAAAGGGCAAAGCAGACAATCACGATGGTGCCCACCACCACCGCCAACGAAACGCCCCGGTTCAAGCCAAAATACTCGGTGCAAATCGTCGCCAGCCGCGTGAATCCAAGCCTTTGCTCTTCTTTTTCCATCTGACGCATTAACTACGGGTGGATCATAGCCGGTCGCCAGGCGGGAGCCAATCCCGCAATGCGTTGGTGGCGCCAACCCGCCCGATAAGCCTATCGAATTAAGGCTTGAATCCGCCGCTGCTTTCGTTAAGGTAGCTCAAGTATGTTCGCTACAGCCGACCCCTTGACCGAGGCCAACGCTGCAATGAGTGAGCTGATGGCGCTTACGGCTAATGCGGCCCCTAAGCGGAGGGGCACGCTCCTGATTGTGGACGATGAGGAAGGTCCACGGCTCTCCCTGCGGGTGATATTCAAGGACGCTTATGATTTGCTGATGGCGGAGGATGGTCCAACCGCGATCGAATTGGCGCAAAAAAACCAGATCGACGTGGCCGTCCTCGACATTCGCATGGCGGGCATGTCCGGCATCGAGGTGCTGGAGCGGCTGCGTTTTGTGCAACCCGAGATCGAGGCGGTCATGATTACCGCCTTTGAGACCACGGACACCATCCGTCAGGCGCTGCGTCTGCGCGCCGCGGATTACATCAACAAGCCTTTCGATATCGCCACCATCCGCAACGCGGTCAACAGCGCGATGCAGCGGCGCCTGCTGGAGGGGGAGATTCACAACAGCGCGGAAAAGGTCAACGAGCTGCTCAATGAACTGCAAAATCAAAAGGTGGAGGAGCAAATCGCCCGGACACGCGGTGATATTTACGCCAGCATCATCCACGACATCAACGGCCCGCTGACGGTGGTGGCCGGCTTTATTCAACTCCTGAACAAGAAGCTGGCCCGGGTCTCGCGCCTGGAGGTGGAGGATCTCGAGTTTATTCGCGAGCGGTTGCGCATCATCGAACGGCAGATTGGCAACTGCATTGAAATTTCCCGCCGCTACCTGGGCTTCCTCCGGCATCAGGCCGATGAGACCGAGCCGACGGGCGTCTGCCAGTTGATGCGCGATTTGGAGCAACTGGTGCGCGTACACCCGGCCATCCAGGAAAACGAATATAGTGCCGAGCCGCCGACCACGGATCTCTGTGTCAAGATCAACGGCACCGACGTGATCCAGATCTTGCTAAACCTGACGGTCAACGGATTTCAGTGCATGGCCCAGCCGCATCGGGTGACCATTAGCGCCGAAGTGCAGAGCGTACCGCTGGACTTGTCGGTCTTCAAGGATAGCCCCCATGACCGCTTCCTCAATGTGGAAGGCTTGGACAACACGGCGCCGCTGATCAAGTTTTCCGTGAGGGACAATGGCCCGGGCATTCCAGCCGAGGTGCTGCCCAAGATCTTCCAGCCTTATTTCACCACCAAAGGTCCCCGCCACGGCACCGGCTTGGGACTCAATATCGTGCATCGGTTGGTCCGGGAGGGTAATGGCGCTCTGCATGTGCATACCCACTTGGGCGAAGGGGCCACCTTTACGGTCTATCTGCCCGGGACGAATCTGCCCAAAGCCGGGTTGTCCTGAGCGGATTAGAGCCGTTTTCTTTATTCAGGGGTTTAGCCGGGCTCATTTTGACCATTCTGCTTTTTTGTCGGAAGAGTTTACACTTTAGGAGCTAATCGGCGGCCTTCCCGATTTGCTCGCATAATTGTAAATCACTTAAATGAAGCAGCTTATATAACTATTACCACCTTGAAATACCGTTGGCATTGCCATTGCTCACAAAGGGGAAGACGAAGTGTAAGAACCAACAACAGACCAAACGACATATGACCAATTTTCTAAAACTTGCGGGCGTGGCAACGATGGCCATTGTCCTGACCCAGTCTCTGCAAGCCAACCAGATCTCGGGCAATATCGGCTTTACCGGGTTGGTGGAGTACAATACAACGTCGGCGGGGACCGCCTCGGATGTGGTCGGTTGGGCCAACACTCAGGTTTTGGGCACCTCCGGTTCGTTCACAACGATTGCGAACGGAACGGCTGCGAGCTTCACCAGTGCCACTTGGGCTTTAGCCACTTCGTCCACCATCGACAATTTCTGGGTGGTCGGCGGTTTCACGTTTGACTTGCTTTCGTCCCACATTGTCAGCCAGGGCTACGGCGCCTCCGGTGACGGTTTTGTGGTGGTGTCCGGCGCGGGGCAAGTCTCAAACGATGGCGGCGCCACTTGGTCCGCTATCAATTGGAGTTTCACCAGCCAGGATCCGGCGGTTGGTTCCAACCCCGAAGTGTGGACGTTTTCGGCCTCGGCCAATAATTCCGCCGTCCCGGACGGTGGCGCCACGGTCATCCTGCTGGGCATTACCCTCTCGGGCGTGGCCCTGCTGCGGAAAAAGCTGGTGGCCTGATCGCTTCGCCTTCCTTTAAAAGCCTTTTAGAGAAGGGCAGGGTTTTAACCCTGCCCTTCTTCTTTTTTCTTTGCTGCTTTGCCTCGGAAATTGTGAGAGCGTAACGAACGGTGAACACTGCCGCGATGCTCGCTTTTGTCAGCGCCTTCCTCGGTGGCGTGGTGGCCTGCGCCGTGGTGTGGCACGAACGCCGCTCCCTCGTCTACCTGGCATTTGTGACCGGCATGCTGGTCCTGGCAACCGATAGCGTCCTCAGCGGTCTTTCCTGGCGGGCCGCGGCGGTTTCGTGGGACGAAGTCATGGTCTGGCAACGCTACAAGCTTTGGACCGACGCTCTGCTGCCGGGCGTGTGGCTGCTCTTTGCCGTCAGCTACGGGCGCGGCAATTACCGGGAGTTTCTCGCCCGTTGGAAATTTCTCCTCCTCGCCGCCTTTGTCCTCCCGCTGGCTCTCCTGCTGGCCGATGATTCCCATCTGCTCGCGGCCGAGCCTCGGCCCGACGGTTCGCCGCAACTGGCACTGGGGGGACTGACCGGGTTCGTGTATTTCCTGCTGTTGCTCGGTGGCGTGTTTCTCGTTGGCATCAATCTGGAAAAAACCTTTCGCGCCTCCGTGGGCGTCATGCGCTGGCGCATCAAGTTTCTGATCCTCGGCCTCGGGGTTTTGTTCGTGGTACGCTTCTGCACGCTCAGTCAGGTCCTCCTTAGCCACCACCTCGATTTTCGCCTCCAAATGGTCGATGCCGCCGCGCTCTTCGTCGCCTGTCTGCTGATTCTCCGGGCCTTGTTTCGCGCCGGGCATTTCGAATTGGACGTCTACCCTTCCCATGCCGTGCTGCAAAACTCCCTGACCCTCCTGCTCGCCGGGGTTTACCTGCTGGTCATCGGCCTGTTCGCAAAAATCGTCGCCTTTTTCCACCTTGACCAAACCGACGTCATCCAGTGGTTTGTCTTCCTGGCGGCCGCCGTATTACTCGCCGTTCTGCTGTTGTCGGATCGCGTGCGCCTGCACCTCAGCCGTTTTGTCAGCCGGCATTTCCAGCGTCCGCTGTACGATTATCGCACCGTCTGGCGGCGGTTTACCGAAGCCACCGCCTCCTGCGTGAACCAGACCGACCTGTGCCAGGTGTCGGTCAAGGCGGTCACCGACATTTTTCAGGCGTTGTCGGTCAGCCTCTGGCTGGTGGATGAGCAACAGGCGCAGCTCGTGTTCGCCGCCTCCACCTTTCTCACCGAGGGCAAGGCCGAAGCCTTGCGGCCGAACAAGGACGAATTCGCGGAGATCCTGTCCGCCCTGTGCGCACACCGCGAACCGGTGGATATCGACGCCGCCGCGGAAAAGTGGGCCGAACATTTGCGGCGCTGCCATCCCGACGAGTTTCGCAAGGGCGGTAACCGTATCTGCGTGCCCATGATCGTGGGCGATGCGGTGATCGGCATCATGATCCTGGGCGACCGCGTGAGTGCCGCCCAGTTCACGTGGCAGGAATTCGACCTGCTCAAATGCATCGGCGACCATATCGGGGCCGGCCTCATGAACTCGCGGCTTTCCCAAAAACTCCTGCAGGCCAAGGAACTGGAGGCGTTCCAGACCATGTCGGCGTTTTTTGTGCACGATCTCAAGAACACGGCCAACACACTCAACCTGATGCTCCAGAACCTGCCGGTACATTTCGACGATCCGGCATTCCGAGCCGACGCGCTGCGCGGGGTGTCCAAGACGGTGGCGCACATCAACCACCTCATCGGCCGGCTCGGCTCCATCCGGCACGAACTGCAAATCAAGCCGGTCGAGGCGGACCTGAACGAATTGGTGAGCCGGTCACTGGCCGGTTGGGAGGACGTCGCGGGCATTCAATTGCAAAAAGATCTCGCCCCGTTGCCCAAGGTCTGGTTCGACCCCGAACAAATGTTGAAGGTGGCCACCAACCTGATTTTTAATGCCCGCGAAGCGGTGCCGCCGTCCTCTGGCCGCGTGCAGATCCAGACTCGGCAGCGCAATGGCTGGGCGGTGCTCACTATCTCCGATAACGGCTGCGGCATGAGTCCCGAGTTCCTGAGCCGGTCGCTGTTTCGCCCCTTCCAAACCACCAAGAAGAACGGCTTGGGCATCGGCATGTTTCAGAGCAAGATGATCGTGGAGGCCCACCAGGGAAAAATTGAGGTGGAAAGTGAATCCGGCAAGGGCACCACGTTCCGGATCTTGCTGCCCGTGAAACGGCCTTGACCGTCGGCTTTCCGCGGGGCGTGCTGACTAATTCAAACGGGACTTGCGCAGGGAAATGAAACGCAAGGCCGGTCGCTCCCCGGGATGGGAATCGTGGAACAAGATGAGTCCGCTGATGCGCAACTGCCGCGCCCAGCGGCGGAATTTGCGGGCCATCTCGAACCGTTTGGCCGGCGGCCACAGGCAGGCAATCTCCTCCAGTTCCGGCTCCAGTGCCACCCGGCGCTTCCCCGGCCCCGGCTTGGTCGACGAGGCGTTTCCTTTTGAGTCGTTGGGGGGTTTATTTGCATTGTTCATATTTCCCCCAGCGTCGCAAAGTGGGTTGGACATTGGCTGTCCAACCAAGGGGTTGCCGTCCAGAAACTTATTCACCGCTCGTTCACGCCTTGCGCCCGGTTGTGCCGGCGGTGGACCTTTCCGCGCCCTTCGTGTCACCGCTGCCCCCTGGCCACTCTTCCCTCCCGCCCATGGCGGACTTTTCGTTGTCCCCATCGGGCAATTGACGCTGCGTGGATTTGTGATAGTCTGGGCAACCTTTATGAACCGCAATCCGCACGTCGCAGTTGTCGGCGCCACGGGCGCCGTCGGCATCGAAATGATCAAGACGCTGGAAAAGAG
>CAYTJG010000135.1:0-15522 GCA_964437865.1 uncultured Bifidobacteriaceae bacterium
GGTCGCGTCGGTCAGGGTGACTTCGAGCAGGGGTTGAACATAGGTCAACGACACGTTAATGGGGTCGCCGTTGGCAATGCTCACCGGCGCCGTGCCGGCATAGCTTCCCGCGCCGGTTCCATTGGTCCCGAAACCGATTCCCGCGGTTTGGTATACGTTGAGCAGCAGGGCCGCGCTCGGGGTGACGCCGCTGTAGCCGAGGCCACCGCCCGCTCCGCCCACCGCCGCCGTTCCGGCGGGAGAATTTTGCAGGATGAACGCCACTCCGTCAGCTCCGCCGCCGGTGACGTCCTGGTAGGTAAAGGAGGCTTGAAATCCGCCAATGTAGAGTGGATAGCTGAAATAGCAGCTTGTTGCTTCACCGCCATTGCCATCGGTCAAGGTCAGGACGTTCTGGCTGAGGGTGGCCGGGGAGGGGGAACCATTCAAGCCCCAGCCAGCGCCATTGGTGTTGAAGGTGGGCACGGTTAGGACTTGCAGGGTGCCGACGCTGCTGGTCACCGGCCCGCCCTGGGCATTCGTGACGACCAGTTGGTACTGGGCACCGGATTGGTCCGGCTGGACATTTACCAGGGTCAGCACGTTGCTCCGCGAACCAATCACGTGGGGTCCGTCCGTCAGGGGCGTGCCGTTTAGCTGCCATTGATAGTCCAACGGCAATGTGCCACCCGCCTGCGCGGGAATGGTGACGTTGCGGCCGGCATAAGCCAGCGTGAGCAGCGGAACATCCGTTTGGATCACGGGAGGACCGGTCACCACGGTCAATTGGGCCACCGTGCTCGTCGCACTTCCGAACAGGTTGGTTACCACCACCAAATACTCGTTGCCACTTTGGCCCGTGGTCGTATTGTTCAGCACCAGCGTGGCGTTTGTGGCCGCATTCAAAGGTGTGCCGGGAGTGCCGGCCGTCACATCATACCACTGATACGAAAGCGGGGGCGTGCCGGCGGCGACGGCCGAGAAGGTGGCGGAACCGCCCTCAGAGGCCGTCGTGTTCGTGGGCGATTGGGGAATGGTCGCGGCAATGCCGGCGGCATAGTAATGATTCAGCACCTGGTTGGAACTCAAGGCGGTGCCATAGATCGCCACTTCATCGATGCTGCCGGCGAATTGCCAGTCGAACGCGGTGTTGTTGCCGGATTGCCGGGCGCCGATCGCCATGGGCACGGCGGTGCTTTCGATCCCGGCATGCGGAGTGATGGAGCCGGAGCCGCTCAAATTGCCGTCCACATACAGCGTCACGTGGCCATTGGCGGTATCGCAAACGCCGATCAAGTGATGCCAGTTGCCATCCGGGGCGTTGGTTCCGCTGGCGAGATGAGCGGTCCCGCCGGCGTCGCGGACATAGAAACGGAAGGCATCACCCGTGCCGCCGGTATCCAAACAAAACTGCTCTTGCAGGCCGTAGCCTTTACAAACGATGCCGGTGTCCGCCTGGCCGGCAACTCCGTTGACCCACGCCTCCACGGAGAAGGCGGCATCGCCGGTGGTGGCAAAGTCGACAGCGTAGATGTTGCCCACGTAACCAACGCCGGCGGAAACGGAGCCGAAGGTGGCCGCCGTATCCGGGTCATTGGCAAGGCAACCGGGTTGGTCGAGGACCGTGTTCGTATAGATGCCGTCAGCTCCGCCCAAATAGTCGTTGCAGATCACGCCGTCGTTTCCCGCCCCATTATCGGGACCTTCGTCCAGCCGCCAGTAATTCAGCGGATGGTCGGCGATGATCGTGGTTGGGTATTTTTGGGTTGGCGCCGCCATGACCGTCAGTTTAATGGGAGTGGTGTTGGTGAGGCCGCCCCCGTTGGCCACCGTGCAAGAAAACTCCTTGCCCGAATCAGCCAGGGCGACCGTGCCGGGCGTATAAGTGGCGTTGGTGGCCCCGGCGATGAGCGTGGATCCGTTGAGATACCACTGGTAGGTGAAGACCGACGGGAAGCCGGCGACCACCACGCTGAAGGTGGGCGCGACTCCGGCAAACACCGTCACGTTCGTCACGGACTGTTCCGTCACCAATGGGGGCGAAAAGACGTTGGTATAAGTGAATGAGCAGACGGCAAAGTTTTCGAGGGCGCCCCCGGTCGGATATTCCGGAGTGCCGTTGCCGTCGAACACGTACGGGCTGTAACCGGCGTCCGAGACATTGCCGCCGGCGTTGAAGCCGCTCACATTTCCCTCGCAGTATGGATCACTGGTGGAGCCACCGTTCATTTGGTAGACAATGATGGAATAATTCCCTGCGGGTAGTGTGAGGGGCGTGGCCAGCGGGGCGAAACGAAAACCGTTGCCCAACGGCGCGGCCGTCCCCGCCGGAACGTTTACCGAGGCCAAGGCAGTCTGGTTGGTAAAGAGGGTGACGTCATGCGCCGCAGCCAAGCCGTTGCCCTGGTAATCGAAGACCCCGAGTTGAAACACGGTAATGCCGGCGCCGCTGACCGTGAAAGTGTGGCCAATGTTGAGCCCGCTATTATTGGCCGCGCTGCCCAGTTCGGCTGAATTCGGGTCGGCCGTATAGGCGATGGTGGTGGCACCGGGATCGCTGTAAGTGAAGGAGGCGCCGGCGAGATTGGCGGCGCTGGTGCCCAGACCGCCGCCGCCGGTTCCCGGGTAGGCGCTGGTGCTGGTCGTGAATTCAAAAATGGTCTGCACATGTTGGAGATTAAACGTGCCTTCGAAGCCGTTGTGGGTGGCGGTGGCGGTATCGCCATAGCCGTCGCTGTTGTTGGCGGTGCCATTCATCTGGTAGGCCACCACCGAATAGGTTCCCGGCGAAAGGGTGACGGGGTTGGTCAGCGGCACGAAGCGAAAACCCTTGGTCAGCGTGGTGTTGGTACCGGCCGGAACGGTCACCGAGGCCAGGACGGTTTGGTTGCTGAAGAGAATCACATTGTGGGCGGCCTTCAGTCCGTCCCCGCCGAAGTCATAAACTCCCAGACTGAAAACTTGAATGTTGGTGTTGGCCACCGTGAATTCCTGGCCAATATTCAGACCGCTATTGTTGCCGGCGGCGCCGTACGGACCGCTGGCGCTGGCAAAATAGGCGGCCGTCTGCGCCTCGGCAACGGTGCCTGACCAGAGGGAGGCAGCCAAAGTTGCCATGGTAAAAAACAGTTTTTTCATTTTGATATAGGTTGTTTTGTTCGAATCTCAGCAAGTTAGCTTCGGAAATTTAAACCATCGTCCTACGCCCGGTCGTTAATGCGATGAATCATTCTGGCTCAATTATTGGTGAGTGGTTGGCGAATGATGGCAGGTTCGGGTGGCGATGCAACCTGTCAACTGGCTTAGCGCTGAGTAGTACTTTAGGATTAGAGCTTTCGATCGCCGCCCGCTCACTGGGCCACCAGCCGGTAGAACGCCGCGCTGGGCAACGCCCCTTGCAGGTCCATGAAGCCATCACTCACATTGACTTGGCCGCCGACCGGCGCGGTGTTCGTGCTGATCGATCGCCAGGCTCCCGACGTCAGATTGGTGGAACGTTGCGTGACGTACTGATATTCCGGTATGCCCTGGTAGGTTAAGACGCAGTTGGTGGCGCTCAGCCGGGCGGTGGCGTTGGTGCTTCCCGGCGGTGGCACCAGTGCGGTGATCGCCGCGTACCAGGCGGCTGCCATTTTGTCATAGCCGGATTGATTAGGATGCAGGCCATCGGTGAGATCGGCCGCCCCCAGCGCGGAATGTAAATCGACAAAGGACACGTGCTGTCCCCGGGCAGCGTGGCCGGCCACGATGCCCGGGATGAAGGGGTTGAACGTGGTTTCGATCTGGCTTTCATACGTTGAGTTGTCAGTGCGCAAAGTCAAATTGGCGACCACCAGCCTGGCGTTTGGCCGGTTGGTGGCGATGAGCGAAATAAGCTGATCCAACCGATTGGTGGCGCTGGCCGTGTTATATTGCTGCCCGTAATCGTTGGTGCCGATCAGCAAAAGGATGATGTCGGGGGAGGGAACGGCATTGACCCAGCTCAGGAATCCCGAAGCGATTTGGTCGATGCGGTAGCCGGAATGGCCCTCATGATCAATGGATGGCAGCCAAGAGGCTGGATTGTTGTTTTGGGTGCCGACGAAATTGACGTTATAATTGGCATTGGCCAACTGCTGGTACAGGGGCGCACGGTATCCCCCGGGAGCATACAACCCGTAGGTGATGGAATCGCCCAACGGCATGATTTTGATGGGCGTCACCGGGGGAATGGCGGCAACCGCGATCTGTGTTGGATTAGTGCTCATGATCGGTCCAGCCAGGGCGTTTTGAGCGGAGGCCGCATAGCTGCCGGCATTGCCCAGGTGGTGCACAGGCTGGAGGTTGGTCAGGGTCAAAACGGCGTTGGTGGCACCGGGAATAGGCGTGTGGGCGCTGCCATAATACCACTGGTAACTGATGGGGGAACTGCCGAAGGCGGTCGCGGTGAGGGAAACCGATTGTCCGGGATTAAAGTAGGTCAACGCGGGCGAAAGACTCGGCGCCCCCACTGCCACGGAGGACGTTGACACCAGCGAGTAAAGCAACGACGCACAGCCAAAATTAACGGTGGTGGTACCGCTGGTGCCCCCGCCGGTGCCGGGAAAGGCCGGGCTGCCAGCGGTGGTAAACTCGTAAATACTGCCGCCGTTGAAGAGCTGGGTTCCCCCGTTGAATCCGGTGTTGTTGCCGGTGATGTCGCCGTACGCGTCGCTGCTGGTCCCTCCATTCATTTGATAGGCGATGACCGCATAATTTCCCGGCGGCAGCGCGATGGGAGCGGCGAGTGGCGCGAATCGATAGGCGTCCAGCAACACGGTGTTGGTACCGGCTGGCACTACCACGGAACCACCGGTGATGGGGGCATAAGTGGCGCCCAACTGGACAAAAAGAGAAACGGTGTGTGCCGCGGCCAGTCCGTTACCGGCGAAATCATAAACGCCCAGGCTGGACACCAGCAGGTTGGTGCCGACGACCGTGAATTCGTTGCCGATATTCAGGCCGGAATTGTTCCCCGCTTGACCATAGGGGCCGGTGGTGCTGGCGGTAAAGGCCACCGTCTGACCACCAGCGGCGGGAACGGGCGCATAGTCGAACGAAGCGCTGGCCAGGTTGACGTTGGCGCCGGAATTGGGGTAATTAGGACTGGCGGCGGTGGTAAACTGGTAAGGACTGAAGCCCGTGTCCGCGACATAACCATCGCCATTGAAGCTGGTGGCGTTGGCTTCGCCATAAGGGTCACTGGAGTTGCTGCCGTTATAACCGTTCATTTGATAGGCAATCACGGCGTAGTTGCCGACGGGCAGCGTCAACGCGGCTGGCAAAGGCGCAAAGCGGAAGCCGCCGGCCAACGGCGCGTTGGCTCCGGCTGGCACCGTAGTTGATCCGCCCGCGAGGGGAACATAGGTTCCCGCGGAGTTGGTAAAGAGCGTGACCGTGTGGGCCGCGTTAAGTCCATCGCCGCCGAAGTCGAAAACGCCCAGGTTGAAGATCTGTATGGCGTTGGTCATCACCGTGAACTCATGGCCAATATTCAAACCCGTGTTGTCGCCGCTGGTACCATAGGTGTCATTGGTGCGGTTGACCTGGTAGCTGGGATTGTAGGTTGGGACGTCGTAAATGAACGAAGCGCTGCCGAGATCCGAGGTGCTGGTGCCCAGGGAACCACCGCCTTGGCCGGGGTAGGCGCTGCCGTTGCTGGTAAATTCATAGATGCTGCCGCCGTCGGTGAAATCGGCGCTGCCGTCGAATGAATTGTTTGAGCCGCCGAAGTCGCTATAGGGGTCGCTGGTCGAGCCGCCATTCATTTGGCAGGCCACCACGGAATAATTGCCCGCCGAGAGCAGGATGGGAACGGCCAGCGGCATGAACCGGCAACCGTTGATGATCGGCGCGCCCGTGCCAGCGGGGACGGTCACCGAGGCCACATTGACGGTATTGCTGAAGAGAATCACCAGATGCGGAGCGGTCAAGCCGTCCCCCAGATAATCATAGACGCCCAGGTCATCGATTCGGATGCCGGCGTGTTTGGCCGTGAAGGTGTGCCCGATGTTGAGGCCGGAGTTGTTCGCGGCGGCTCCGCTTGGGCCGCTGACACTAGCCCAATAGGCCACCACCCCTCCAGCGGCCCAGCCCATGGCCGGCAAAAAAAACGGTCCCAGGATGGACAGAATGACCAAAAAGACGAGGCGGCGGCTGGGACCGCAGTTGGTTGACTTTTTCATGGGTGATTTGGGCCGTAACGTTATCGCATGGCCGGCGATGGAACAATGTTCCAGCCGGATTATGGCGGGATAGTTCTTTTGGACTACCCAACCGCCTTCGCCGCCGGTAGAGCATATTTACCAGCGCGAGCGCGTTCTCGCGCCTGCATTCCGCATTCCTTACTCAATTGGTCCGCTGCGCGGTTGGACAAAGAAGAATTTCGTCTCTCCCCCCGCGCCACCGGCCTTGACTCCGGTATTGCTTCACCTGATCGAACGTGCTAAACAAACGCTTGATATCAGATCAATTACTTCCGGGAGCCAAAATCTGCCCGGAGCGGAGATTTTAGCCGGTCGAACCTCATGTGTTTCTTTTTGCGCCTGCCTCGCTTTTTGTTCATGGGCTGGCTGGTGAGCCTGCTCGGAGCGCTTTTGGTTTCGCCGCTGCCGGCGGCACCGCCCCCGGTGCGCATTATGCCGCTGGGCGATTCCATTACGCTGGGGTCGTTTATTCCCGGCGGCTACCGGGCGCCATTATACCAAATGCTGACCAACGCCGGATACACGGTGGCCTTTGTGGGCACGCTCACAGGCAACGGGGCGCCGAACCAGGCGGAGCTGCGTCATGAAGGGCATACGGGCTATCGGATTGAGCAGATTGATGCGGGGTTTTCCGCCTGGGCCAACGCGGATCCTGATCCCGACATCATCCTGTTGCTGATCGGCGTCAACGACTTCGCCCAAAATGAGGATGTCACCTCTACCGCGAACCGGTTGGACCACCTGATTTCGCGAATCACGTCGAATCGGCCCACCGCCAAGCTGATGGTGGCGGATTTGTTCCTCCGCACCGATTACCCGGATGTTAATCGAATGATCCAAACGAACTTCAATCCGTTTGTGCCGGCCATTGTGGCTCGCCACGCGGCTTTGGGTCAGCAGGTTTATTTTCTGCCGCTCGACGCCGCCCTGGAAAGTTCGGACCTGCAGGAAGGCCTGCATCCCAATCAATCCGGCTACGACAAACTGGCCGCATGCTGGTTCAATGCCATCACCAATCTCATCTCCCCGTGGGGCACCACCAACCCGCCGGTCATCGCCGATGTGACCGGTGGCGCCGACTGGACCAATCTCGTGGTCTCCTTCAGCAAGCCGGTCCTGCCCGCCGCGGCCGCGCCCGCCAATTTTACCGTGAGCGGGGGCGTGCGCGTTCTCGGCGCCGCCCTCGATCCCGTCTCTCAGCGGGAGGTGACCCTGACCACCAGCCCGCAGACCCCCAGCTATTTGTATCAGGTCACCGCGAGCAATATTTGCGATGTTACGCCGTCACACCGGGCGATCGTTCCGGGTTCCACGGCCGCTTTTCTCTCGGCGCCCACCCTCGGCGTGTTCAATAATGTGCCTGAGGCCACCAATTACACCCTGGTTTACTCGCTGAGCCTGCCCAACTACGCCCGTTATAATGCCACCGGCATACCCTACGATGTGGACAACCATCGCGCTATTCACGCCTTTTCCCGCATCGCTTATTATCTGGAGCTCCAGCAGGAGGACGATCCGCCACAGTTCGTCTGGGTTTCCATGAACGCGTTTTCGGACGACCCGGCGAAGATTGGCGTGCCGGCGGCCGGAACGGGGGCTTTCTTTCAACAATATGTCACCAATCTAAATGTACTGTGCAGTGTCCGTGGCGTGGTGAATGGCCAGGGACTGAAAGGCGGGTATTTGGAATTCTGGCCGGTGAGTTATGCGCCCGATAATGCCGCCAACGTGCCCAATGCCAGCAGCCTCCTCTATGATTTCGGCGACCAGGCCAAGGTCGGCGACTGCGGCTCCATGCAGGTGCATAACGTGGAGGCGGCGCAAACGATTTTTGCCTTCAATCACTGGGCTACCGGCCAGGCGAGAGCGATCGATCTGGGCATCGGCAACAGCCCCGGCCGCAATCCGGACTGGACCTTTGCCGGCAACGCTTCGGATTACACCATAAAAACCTTGCAGGTATTTGTGCTGGCGACGGCCAGCACCAATGCCGCGAATGCTCCTTGAGGAAAGCACCTCGGTGAACCGCCTTTCGAAACACGGGATCAAGCCCGCCGCGCCCCTCTCGGCCACTATTTTTCCTTCGGGTCGGCGGGGAAAATCATGGCGTGGCGCAGGGATGGCCCGGCTGGCAGTGGTGCTGCTATTGGGTTGGGGCGCGCCGGCCTGGGGGCTGGCGCCGCAGGAGACCATGACCCAGTTGGCCCATGCCGCCTGGGGACCGCGGCAAGGCATCGCCAATGTGGTGGCCATCACCCAAACGCAGGACGGTTACCTCTGGCTGGGCACCCCGGAGGGATTGTTTCGCTTTGACGGCGTCAGTTTTTACCGCTGGCAACCCAAGCCGGGTGAGAAGATGCCCGGGACAAGCGTCACCGTCCTCTGCGCCGGCGGCGACGGCAGCCTATGGGTGGGATTCGATGAGGGCGTGAGCTGTCTGCACGCTGGGGTGCTTACGAACTACCTATCCACGGACGGGTTGCCGCCGGGCGAAGTCACTTCCATCCTTCAGGATCGGCACGGTACCGTATGGGTGGCCACCACGAAAGGGTTGGGCAAATTTGCCGGCGGACGCTGGTCATCCCTGGGACCGGAAAATGGTCTGCCGGAGGGCCACGTAAGTGTTGAATGCGAGGACCGGCAAGGAACGCTCTGGCTCGCCACCGATGACCCCTCGGTGGCAGGCGGCACGCTGTTGGGAACGCTGCGGCCGCGAGAAACGCGGATTGATTTGCTACCCGAACATCTGGGCACGGTTGCCAAAGTGTGCGCCGCGCCTGACGGCCAGCTCTGGATGGCCGAGGCCACCGGCGCGGTCCGGCCTTTGGCGATGGTGCAAGGCAAGCCGAAAATCTTGTCTCCCGGACTGGGTGTCCGGGCGCGGGACATCCTGTTCGATCGGGACGGCACCGTTTGGATTTGCACGGTGAGAGGAGGACTGCTTCGCTTCAGCGATTCCGGGAAGCTGCTATCGAGTGAGACGGAGTTTCAACATTTCGGCGATACTTTCACCGAAAAGGACGGACTATCGAGCGATTTCATTTCCTGCGCCTTTGAAGATTGCGAAGGCACCTTGTGGCTGGGGTCCGCGGGTGGCTTGGAGCGGTTCCGCGACAACCGGGTCGCCAGTTATTCGGTTCGCGAAGGCTTGAATTTTGATCAGCGATTAATGCTGGCAACAGATCCGGACGGCGCCATCTGGACCGGATCGGAACAAGGACTGCAACGGATCCACGGGCGGCAGATTGATACCCTCGGTCTGGACTGGATTGGTCCGGGTTGGGTCAGCGGTGTCTACAGTTTTTATGCGGAAAAATCCGGTCGGGTCTGGATTGGCGCCCAAAATGGAGTGGGGTGTCTCAAGCGGGGAGAGCATGCGCCGGTGGAGATTGATGGGGGGTTGGAGCTGAACAACGTCACGGCCATAACCTTGGATCAGGCGGATGGTCTCTGGCTCTGCGACCAACTGCGGGGCGTCTGCCGGGTGGCCAATGGCAAGCCCAGAATCTTTCCCGCGAACGCCCAACTCCCCGCCACCGTGGTCAATGCCGCCCTTACGGACGCGCAGGGGCGGGTCTGGCTGGGTTTTCAGGACGGCAGCGTGAGTGTTTATGAAAAAGGCCAATTTCATCGCCAGGCCGTACCGCAAAGCGTCATGGCCATGATGTGTGACCGTCAGGGCCGGGTATGGGTGGCCGGGTTGGGCGGACTGAGTGGCTACGACCAGGACCATTTTGAAACCTTCACGGTTCAAAATGGCCTGCCCAGCACCCAACTGAGCGGCCTCGTCGAGGATAACCACGGGATTTTCTGGCTGGCCGGCCACTCCGCCATCATCCGGGTGGATCCCCGGGAACTGGACCAAGCCAGGGCGAATCCGTCGCATCTCATCCAAACGGAGGTTTACGGTGTGGGCGAGGGTTTGCGCGGGGTGCCGCGTCAGGGCCGCCCGTTTCCCATCGCCACCAAGGGGACGGATGGCCGGCTCTGGTTCGCCACCACGGCCGGTCTGGCCGTGATTGATCCCGACCATTTCCGACAGAACCTCAATCCGCCTCCGGTGCACATTGTACACGCCATCGTGAACGATCAAGCCGTGGAGACGGTGCCCGACCGGCCATTTCCCGCCGGCACCAAGGAGGTGAAGATCGAATACACGGCCTTGAGCCTGGTGGACGCGGAGCGGGTTCGTTTTCGCTGCTATCTCGAAGGCTATGATGAGAACTGGTACGATGCCTCCACCTTGCGCCAGGCCTCGTACGCGAATTTACGACCCGGGTCCTATTGCTTCCACGTCACGGCTTGCAATAATGACGGGGTTTGGGCAGAGGCGGGGGCTGCGTGGCGATTTTCAATTCGTCCGGCGGTGTATCAAACCCGTTGGTTCTTTGCGCTCGCCGCCGGCTGTTTTCTCGTTGGGTTGTGGGGCGTGTATCGCTGGCACATGGCCCGCGTGACCGCCCGGGCGGAGGCGCGCATGCACACGTGGATGGAAGCGCAAATGGACGAGCGGAAGCGAATCGCCCAGGAATTGCATGACACCCTGCTGCAAGGCTTCACCGGGGTCCGCTTGAAACTCTGGGCCATAGCCCACCAATTGCCGGCATCCGTGGCTCCCGCCAAGGAGCAGTTGAACAATGTGATCCGGCAAACGGACCAGTGCCTGACTGAGTCGCGCAGCTCGGTGTGGGCGTTGCGCTCGCCGCGGTTGGAGGACGCGGAGGATCTGGGCACCGCGCTTTCCCAGGCGGCGGCGCAAGTGGTCGCCGGCACGCAGATGGAGTTGCATTTCCAAGTGGTGGGCGCGCCGCGCAAGCTTTCCGGCATAGTGGAGTCCAATCTGCTGCGCATCGGCGAGGAAGCCGTCACCAATGCGGTCAAACATTCGGCCGCGCGCCGGATTGAGGTGCAAATCCGGTTCGAAGAACGCAAGGTGGTGTTGCAAGTCAACGATGATGGCCGCGGTTTTGATCCCGAGCGCGCGCGCGTGGCCCAGAGGGAACACCAGGGCCTGGCGGGGATTCGTGACCGGGTCAAGCTCTTGGGCGGCACATTGACTATTCGCAGTCGGCCCGGCCAATCCACGGAACTCCAGATCACCGTCCCTGCCTGAGCCGCCGCAGGGAAGTCTTGCCACCCACGCGAACGGCCCTAGAATTTTTCAAATGGAACCAACCGCGCCGCGACCCGCACCGATCCGCATCATGTCGGTGGACGATCATCCCATCATGCGGGAGGGATTGGCGGCGGTGATCGGCACCCAGAGTGACATGACCATTGTGGCTGAGGCGGAAAACGGCCGGGCCGCCATTGAGCAATTTCGCCGGCACCGGCCCGATGTTGTTCTGATGGACCTCCGGCTGCCGGGCATGGGGGGCGTGGAGGCGACCGCCTGCATTCGCCGTGAATTCCCGGCGGCCCGCATCGTCGTGCTCACCACCTATGAAGGGGACGAGGATATTTACCGGGCGCTGGAGGCCGGGGCACAGGCGTACGTGCTCAAGGAGATGTTCGGGGAAAATTTGTTGACCGTCATTCGCGAGGTTCACGCCGGTCACCGTTACATTCCCCCGGCGGTCTCGTCCCGCCTGGCGGAACATCTGCCCCGCGCGGCCCTGAGCGGCCGCGAACTGGAGGTGCTAAAATTGATTGCCAAGGGGCTGCGCAACAAGGAAATCGGCGCCCAGTTGGGCATTGCCGAGCCCACCGTGAAGATCCACGTCAAAAACATTTTCGACAAGCTCAACGTCATCGATCGCACGCAAGCCGTCGTCACCGCCGCGCAACGCGGGATTATCCATTTTGACTAGCTACTGAGACAGGGCCTTAGACGGGCAAAATGGAGTCAGGAGTGCTGGCTGGTGACCCGTTGACCGGTTGACCTGGGGACGGCAGGTTTAGATGGCGGCGCATCAGAGGGCGGCTACGGACGCTTGCTTTGTTCGCGGCGGCGGACGTAGGCGTAGGTGCCGAGCGCCGCCACCAAACCGGTGAAACCCAGGCCGACGATGAACGATTGACGGTTCACAATGCCCAATTCCACAAGCAAATAGCTGCCGAGTCCGCAACCCGCAAGCCCCCCCACCAGCAAGCGCCAGCGCGAGCGAAATGGCGCCAGGACCATGAACAACCCCGTCGCCGCCAAGTACAGCCAGACATCTGCCCGCACATGGGCATCGTTCCGGTGGCTCATGGCGTTGGCAAACAGCGCCGTCAAGGTGTGAACGATGGCCAGCACCTCGAGCAGTTTGCTCGCGCGGCGGAGATCCAGACTGGCGGCGCGCTCGGTCAAGAGCATGAGGCCCAGAAACACGATGCCGTTCAGAACAATGGAGCAGGACTCCAGCCGCTGGGCGTCGAAATAGGACCAGCGGCCGGCGTTGACACCGAGCATTTTCAAGGTGGGCCCGTTGAGCGCGATGACGTCCAGGCCAACGACCAGTGTGAGCATGGCTACCAGGTGAAATGGCAACGTCCAGCGCACGCGTCCCCGCCGTTCCAGCCACAGCGCCACCGGTTCCAGCGCCACGAGCGGAAGACACCACAAGGCCTGGATTTCCGGTTTTTGGTCCAGCCAGTTAAAGAGCTGCAACAGGCTCACATAACTGAGTGCGCCCAGGATTGCGGACGTCCAGGCGAAGCCGGTCATTTTCAGCCGCCACAAACCAAAGACGGAAACGGTCAGCGCCGTCCCCGCGGCGGCCAGGACTTGCTGGTTGGTGAATGTGCCGGCGAAGAGTTGTTTGATGTGGGGGGCCGGGGCGGACAGGAGGTGCAATTCGGCGAGCAACGCGAGCGTGCAAGGCGCGATGGCCAGCACCGCTCCGGCCAGGAAGGTGGCGGCGGCGAGCGGTTCGCGCTGGCGGCGGGCGACTTGGCCGGCAATCAACAGCGTGGCGGTGAAATAGGTGGGCAGCAGCCAGCGCCACAGCGGAGCCAGATCGTTGCGCAGCATCCAAACCATCAGCACCGTGGCCACCACGGCCAGCCAGGTGGCGGCCGAGAGAATGGTTTGCAGCGGGGTGATGCGCCGCGCGTCCACGATCCAGTGGTCCTCATCGGCGAGCAACCGGCGATGCACCACTTCCAGGGCATCACGTTCGTCCCGGGAAATGATGTTCTGACTGGCCCAGGCGCGGGCCTGGCCGGAGTATTCGCTGATGCTGCGCCGCAGCAGGTCGCCGTAGAGCTTGGGCCGGAGCCGCACGGGTTCGCCCACCAGAAAGCGCCCCAACTCGGTGGCCACTTCCGCAGCCGAGGGACGGTCTTCGGGTCGCCAGGCCAGGCAGGCCAGACAGATCGCCTGCAAGTCTTCCGGCACCCCCACTGCCACATCGCGCAAGAACGGTGGGGCCGTGGTGGCGATGGCTTCGAGCGTTTGACCGGCGGTTTCGCCGAAGAAGGGCGGCCGCCCGGTAAGCACCTTGAACATCAGGCTGCCCAGCGAGAAGACGTCCGATGCCGGCGTCAGTGGCTGGCCGCGCACTTGTTCCGGCGATGCGTATAGCGGAGTGCCCTCGAAGCCGGAGCCCGGCTGCAGCGCTTCATCGAACGAGAGCGCCAGACCAAAATCGAGGATGCGCGGGCGGAGGTCGGGCCCCACCATGACGTTGTCCGGCTTGAGATCGCGATGGATGACCCCGTGAACATGGGCCACGGCGAGACCGCGGGCCACTTCGCGCAGCAAGCGCGCTTTTTGTTCAAAATTCAATTCCGCGGCAAAACGGTCCAGCGAAAAACCCTCGACCAATTCCATGACAATGGCCGGCGGCTCCGCTTCGTCGAGCACGGAAAAGATGGTGACAATGGCGGGGTCGTTCAGACCAGCGGCTTTGCGGGCTTCGTCCAATACGCGGCGTCGGATGCTGTCTTCGGCCCGCCGGTGCAGTACCTTGAGTGCCACGCGGCGGTTGAGTTTTTCGTCCTGCGCCTCATAGACGGCGCCCAAGCTGCCTTCGCCGAGTTTGCGCTCCAGCCGGTAACCGGCCACGACCGGTAGCAGGGTGTCGGTTGGAGACGCCTCGGCCGGCGGTTGACAGCGCCACTGGCGGGCGCGGAGGCCGGCTTCGATGCGCTGGCGGGTTTCCGCCCGGAGCGATTCCGGGAGGGCGGCCAAATAACCAATGAGGGATGCCGGACTGCCGTCGGTGGTGTCCAGAAAGGCTTTGGCCTGCGCGGCGGCGGCGAGGACAGTCGTCGGCTCGCCCGGACGGGCGGCCAGGGGACCGGCCGGCTGGCGGTCGGTTGGTCCACGCAGGAAGTCACCCGCGGCATCATGGGCTTGCAGCAGACTTTCCACCTCGCCGCGGAGGGCGGAATCTTGGGCGCACAGGCGGGCGAGCAACTCCTCGCGGGCGGGTCCGGGCGGCAAGTCACTGGCCCGGGCAAACACATTTTCGGCATTGGAAGCAGGTTGGTCCATTGGGCGCGGAAGCCGGCAGTGACTTTATCATCCGCACCGGCATCAGCCAGCGCAAAAAAGAATTGATCCGTTTCAGTCCCGGATTTCGCTTGAAAGAAGTGAAGGGGCGCCGGGCGTGGCGCTGGCATTAACGATGAAAGGATCACTATGAAACGTTGGGCGTGGGCGGTAGCGGCGCTGTACATCGCCGTGCTGGCCGTTTTGGCTGTGCCTGGCATTATGGCTGCCTTCGCACCGGACACAAAGGCGACTGAGGCAGTGTTTGCCTTGTTGTGGCCACCTTGTTGGCTTTGGCTGGTCCTGATGTTCCTTGCGCAAATGTTCCTGCTGGCCGTGCCGGTGCGCGTGGCCGGACTGCGGCCGGTAAGTCGCGGTCCGGTGTGGCGAACCGTTTTGGCCGGCGGTTTCATGGCGGGTGCGTTGGTTGCCGGGGCTTTGCTTTCTCTCAGTGAATGCTGGATGCGCACCGCGGAGATCGCCCGGTGGAATTTCTGGCTCGTCATCTTTCTGAGTCTTTTGGCCTGGGGTTCCTGGACGGTGGTCTTTCTCCGGGACAGCCGGGTGAATGGACCGGAGAACGTTGCCGGTCGCCAATGCCGCAGCCTGCTCAAGGGGAGTGTCCTGGAATTATTGATCGCCGTGCCCACCCATATCGTTGCGCGGCACCGCCACCTCTGCTGCGCCGGCTATCTGACTTTCTTAGGCCTGACGATGGGCGTTTCGGTAATGCTCTTTGCGTTCGGTCCCGCCGTGTTCTTCCTGTTTGCCGAACGCTGGAAACGACTGCATCCGCCAGGAAATTTATCCTGAAAATATTCGCAACTGATAATTAAACCATGTTTATTAAGATTATGAAAATGATGATTCCAAAATTAACCGCCACCGTGGCGGCGCTCA
>CAYTJG010000136.1:0-15489 GCA_964437865.1 uncultured Bifidobacteriaceae bacterium
GGGCACGCACCAATCAAAAAAGGCCGTAAAACACAAAGAAACACAAAGAAACACACAAAAACACAATGTTAAAAAATATTGAACCAAGAGAATTTTGTCGCAGGCCCGCAGTCGAGCAATCGAGCCGTTCGCGCTCGCTTTCGGCGGGGGCATTCACTAACCTAGACTGATGATGGCATTGCCCAAGCCCGACGTAATCATCACGCACGAAAGCGATCTGGACGGATTTTTATCCGGCCTGCTCTTGCAGCGACTGGCGAAGCATCTGTTTGGCGAAACGGTGCGGCTCGAGGCGTATCACTACAATTTTTGGAAGCAGCGCGAATTGCGCGAGCGCTCCGCCTGGGTGTCGGACTTCACTTTGGAAACGCGCATGGACCGGCCGGATTGGGTGGTGGTGGACCATCACGTGACCGAAGTGGCGCCCAAGCAGGCGTTGTTCATTCATGACGTGACCAAATCCGCGGGCCTGCTGGCCTATGAGCTGTGCCAGCAACATAATCTCGGGTCGCCCACGCTGGATCGGCTGGTCCATTTCAATGATGTGTCGGATTTGTTTTTGGACAAGGACCCGGATTTTGCGGTGGCGGGCGACTATGCGAGCCTCGTCAAGGCCTATCAGTTTTGGAATCTGCATACGGTGCTGGGGGGCGAGCTTGAGAAGTTGCTGGATCATCCGCTGCTGGAGGTCATGGCTGCCAAGCGCCGCGTGGAGGATCCCATTGGTTTGGAATGGAGCCGGCGGCATATCGTGGAGCTTTCGCCGACCGTGGGGTTCGTGGATACGGTGATCGGGAGCAGCAACCAGATTGTGCATCAACTGCTTGAATCGGACACCACGAAATACCAGGTGCTGATGACGCTGTTCCGGCGGGCGAATTGCATTTTTGCCAGTTTCCGCAGTCGCAACGGTGAGGCGCTGCCGGTGGCGGTGAAGTTTCAGGGCGGCGGCCATGCGAACGCCTCCGGCGCCATCCTGCCGCGGTCGGTGCGCACCATTGAAGACGGCATCGATTTTGTGAAAAAAGCGCTTAACCCCCAGCCGATCCGCGGCGACCTGAACAGTCTGGAAAGCCTGTTTACGGGCCTGGAGCCGGGCAAGAAGTGAGGCCGGGGGGGGAGCTCCAGCGGATGGAAAACTCGAAACGGATTGCCAACGCGCGCGAATTCTGGAGGCGCCCAATTCCCGACGCGGCGCCCGCACCCGGCACGATGACTTGAGAATTATATTGAAGAGTGATTTCTGGACTTCATGGTTTTCTCCCCAGGGTTCAAGTAACCATTGACTGTTCTTTGTTTGGGTTCAAACTGCGCACCATCGGTCGGTCGAGCCTCGCATGGAGGCTTAAACTCATCCAGGACCCAAGGTATGAAACAAGAAAAACCGATTTCCAATCGGCGGGCGCTTTTTGTCCCAGCCTGCCTAACGCTCGCTCTGTTTATTTGTTTCGCCGGCAGGGCGGCGTCACCCATCCTGTTCCTGGATGATTTTGAGCAATTCACCAATGGCGCGGATTTGACCAGCGCCGTTTACACACCCGCCTCCGGACCGGGCGGTGCTTCCGTCATGACTTCGGTTCAAAATGGCTCGCCCAGCATGCACGCCACCAATTTCCTCGGCCGCACCTGGGCGCTGTTTGACAATTCCGTGGCGACCAATGAGAACCGATACGAGGGCTGGTTATCGGCGATGCCGGTGAATCAACCATTGCAAATAGCCTGGAAAATGTGGATTCAGGCGACGAACACCGGCCCGGGCATGTTCATGATCTCGGTTCCCACCCGCGATCCGGCGGCCAATTACAATCCGCCGATTGCCTTTATGGATACGGGCATCATTGCGGCCCAGACCAATGGGCCGGTGACCAACCGGCCCGGTGCGCTGCTCTCGATCGGCAAATGGAGCCCGCGGGCGCGTACCATCATGACCAATGTGTTGACCCTGGATTATCCCAACCACACCTTCGCCTATTCACTGAACGGTCAGACCCTGGCCACCTTGCCCTTGGGACCCTACTTTACCAATGTGGTGAAGGCGATTGATTTCAATGGGTTCGAGCGCGCCGCCGGTTCCGCCGGCAATCGATTCGCCATCGGTGACGTGACCGTGACCATGACGGCGTCTTCAACGAATCTGGCTTCCGGCTCCATCGCTGGGCAGACCATCGTTTTCACCACCACCGAGCCGCACGTGGCGACCGTTCCCACCCTGTTTGGCGGCCAGACTTTTGCCGATTTGGGGACCAACACCGACTACGGCATTTACTTGTGGAGCAAGGTGAACGGCAATGGCGGCCAATTGACGCTGACGAATTTGGAGTCGGACAGTGATTTTGAGGATGTATCCACGCTGCGGCTCACCTATACGAATGTCTACTCGGGCACGGTCACGGGGGTGGTGGCCTTTGCGGGCGGTGGCTCGAAATCGGTTCTGGGGACCTTTACGACCGGGACTCAATTTTCCTTTGACGCCAGCCCGACCAACGGCGCCGCACCGCTGACGGTTGCCTTTACCGCGCCGGGCTTGGATGGAACAAGCAACCCCATCCGGCAATGGTCTTGGTCCTTCGGCGATGGCTCCACGAGCACGAACCAAAATCCAACCCATACTTACACTAATATCGGAACCTACAGTCCCAGCCTGATGGTGACCGATGAGGAGGGAGTGGCGGTCCCGGGCTACGGCCCGCCAATTGTCGCGACCACTTCGCCTTTTCTGGTGGCCCCCAACACCGATGGCATCTCGGTTACGATCACGGGCTATATTGGCGACGGCGGAGCGCTGACGATCCCGGGCAATATTAATGGTTTGACGGTGACCGGTATTGGTGACGACGCGTTCTTCAATAGCTCCGACCTGACCAGTGTCACTATTCCCAACAGCGTCACCAGCATCGGCGACCTCGCCTTTTTTGAGTGCAGCGGGCTAACCAATATTGTGATCAGCGACCAGGTCACGAACATCGGCGAGGACGCGTTTCTGGATTGTTCCAGCCTGACCACGGTGACGATCCCCAATAGTGTCATGCTCATCGGTGAGGAGGCGTTTGGAGAGTGCTCCGGTTTGACCAACGTCGTGTTTGGCGACCACGTCGCCCAGATTGGAGATTGGGCGTTCGATGATTGCTCCCGATTGAGTGCGGTCGTGATCGGCGACAGCGTCACCAACCTCGGTGACGGTGCATTTGCCGGTTGTGGTAACTTGACCACTATTGCCGTAAGTTCCGGCAATCCCGTCTATACCAATGTCAATGGAGTCGTGTTCAACGTCGGTCTGACCACCCTGGTCGAATTCCCGGCTGGGAAACATGAGCCTGCGTACGTCATCCCCAACAGCGTCACCAGCATCGGCAATTCGGCCTTCGAGAATTGCTCCAGCCCAACCAATCTCGTGCTCGGCGACAGCGTCACCAACATCGGCGACGGCGCGTTCGAGTTTTGCTACCCGTTGGCCAGCGTCTCCATACCCGACAGTGTCACCAGCATCGGCAGCGCTCCGTTTGTGGGTTGTTTGGGTTTGACGGCGATAACGGTCAGTTCCGGCAATCCCGCGTATGCCAGCATTGAAGGCGTTTTGTTCAACCGCAGTCTGACCCGGCTCATTCAATTTCCGGCCGGCAAGTTTGCCCCCACCTATAGCATTCCCAGTACCGTTACCAGCCTTGAATACTTCGCGTTCGGGTATTGCTCCAGTTTGACCAATGTGGTCATTCCCAGCGGAGTCACCAACATCGCTGACAATGCGTTTTGTGGTTGCCTCGGCCTCGCCAGCGTCACCATCCCCAATAGCGTCATCAGCCTCGGCGGCGATGTGTTTTTTGGCTGTGCCGACTTGGGCGAAGCCGTGATTGGCAGCAACGTCACCGACATTGGGGCCAACACGTTCTCATTTTGCTCCCACCTGACCCGTATCACGATTCCCAACAGCGTGACCGGCATTGGCGACGGCGCGTTCTCGGATTGCAGCGACCTAACCAATGTGGTGATCGGCGACAGCGTCACCAACCTCGGGTTCAGCGCCTTCGGTTGGTGCACGAACCTGACCGGCATCTATTTCCAAGGCAATGCCCCCAGTGGCGATTGGGCTTTCAACCAATACACTGCCCCCACCGTATATTACCGGGCGGGAACCACCGGGTGGGGGACCACCTTTGACGGCTGCCCGACCGCGTTGTGGGCGGGTGCCCAGCCCACGTTGTCCGCGCAATTTGCGGCTCCGAACCTGATCTTGACCTGGCCGGCGGGTCTTTTACTGGAGGCCACCAATCTGACCGGGGGTGGCGTTTGGGTCACAAACTCCGCCGCCCAGTCGCCCTACATCGTCGCCCCCAGCGGTCCGCAGAAGTTCTACCGCGTCAAAGCCAATTGAGCGTCCGCCCGATAAACTGTCGCAAAATATGAAAATCCGCCCGGGCTGGCGAACCGGCCCGGGCGACGATGTTCATGGGTATCAGGCTGCTTGAGGCTGCCCGGCGTTCGGGGGATGCGTCATTGTTCCAGCCGGAAGAACCAGACCGCATTGGTGGCGGCGATGGTCTGCGGGTTGGATTGGTTGGCCGCGTTCGACCAGGGGCCCGCGAGGGCGGCCGCCACTTGCAACGTGCCGCTGCCAGTCCAGGAGAGTTGGAGCTTGCCGCCCACCGGGCCGAGGCTCAGCACCGCCGGTGACGCGGCGGCCGGCAGGCCGACGCCTTGGGCACTCACCGCAAAGACGATATTGGTGAATTCCGCCTCGGCGGTGCCGTTGCCGGCCCGCAGGTGGATATTGTCGAAGGTATTGTCCATGCTGAAGGAGAGCGGAGCATTGGGTTGGCTGTCCTCGCTGACAGTGAAATCGGGGTCCAACCAGACCTTGACGGCATCGTTGGTGCCGGCATAGGCGCACTTGACGAGCAGCGTATGCCATTCGCCGAGCACGATGGGCGTGACCGGCGGGATATCGGCGTTGGGCAACTGGCCGTTGGCGGCATTGGCCCCGCCGGTGCTCCAATTGGTGGAGATCCAATTATTGCCAATCAACAGTCGTTCAGTGGTGCCCTCGTAGAATTCCAAGCCGCCAAAGCCCCCGCCTTGCCCCGTTTCGCCGTTCAAATCAAGAAACTCCAGGCTGAACCGGGTATACAAAGTGGCGGTGGCAGCGGACCCGTAGTTGCCGCCGATCCATTCGTTCTGGGAATCATAAAGGATGACATCCTGGCCGCCGCTGACATCGAAAGGTCCCGCCTGGGTCAGCGGCAGCGATGGATACTGGTCGGCCGTGAACGACCAAGAGGTGGAATAGGAGGTGCCATTGGAATCGGTGGCGCTCACCGTTACGGCATGGCTGGACCCGGGCGCAAACGGATTCGTTGGCTGATAATTGGCGGTGACCGAGGTGGCGGTAACGGCAAACGCGGGCGCCACGTTGGTGCCATCCAAATTCATGGTTATGTTGCCGGTGCTGATCCCGTAGGAGCCCAAGACGATTTCCACGCTAATGGGACTATCCACCGGGGTAGAGCTGGCGTTTTGGGCCGGCAGGTATTCCTGGAACGTGGCCGGCCCGCCTTTGGCAAACGGACTGGTCGCACTGACCACGACGTTTGAAAAAGTATCGCTGGCGTCATTAAAGCCACCGCGCAGCCGGATGTTGTTGAAGGTGTTGTCGATCCTCAGCGTGAGCGGGGAAACCGGCTGGCTGACCTCGGGTTGCGTCAGGTCCGGATCCAGCCAAACGTTGGCCGTGGCGTCGCTGCCGGGTGCATAGTCCAACCGCACCACGAAAGTGTGCCATTGGTTCGTCACCACCAATACCCCGGACGGCACGTCGCCATCGGCGGTTCCGTCATACGCCACGCTCCAATTGGGCGAGTCACCATTCTTGCCCACCAGCAATTTTTCGTTGCCGTCCTGAAAGAAATCCAGTCCGCCCCACGTATTGACACTGCTCGTATCGTTGGTGCTGTTGAATTCCATCGCAAAACGCACATACAGCGTTTTGTCCGAATCGCTGTCATAATTCGTTCCCAGCCAGACGTCGTTGGTGGAAAAGACCACCACATCCAACGAGTTGCTGGTGCTGAAGGGACCGGGTAACGCCGCCGGCAGCGAGGCAAAAGCAGTGGTAAAACTCCACGTATTGGTGTAAGTCACATTGCTCGCATCGGTCACGACGAGCTGGGCCACATGGACCGCCCCGGCGCCCAGGGCCGGCTGGGGAGTGTAACTCACGGAAATAACACCCGCTGAAGCCGTCACCGTCGGCGCCACCACCACGCCGTCCACGGAGAGCACCACCGCGTTGTTGGCGATGGCTGAACCGCCCGGCACCACTTGCCCCTCGATGGGCGTGGTGGCCGCGATATCCACCGCCCCGCCACTGGGGAACAGCCCCCGGAACTGGGGCGAGGCCGGCTGGGCAAAACCGACGCCCGGCCCCGTGGCGGCCACCACCACGTTGCTGAATTCGGTGATCGCGTTGGTGCCGTTGCCGCAGCGCAGCCGGATGTTATCGAAGGTGTTGATCAGGGAGGTTTCGAACGGCGCACTCGGCTGATTGGCCTCGGTCTGGGTGAAATCCGGATCCAGCCAGACTTTTACGTTGGCGTCCTGGCCCGGAACCAGGTCCACCCGGGCGACGAGCGTGTGCCATTGGTCCAAAATGATGGGTGTCACCGGCGTCAAATCGAATTCCCCGGCTTCCTTGGCATCCACGCTCCAGTTGGTGGACGGCCAGTTGTTGCCGAACAGCAATCGCTCGGTGCCGCCCTCGAAGAAGTGAAACCCGCAGTAGAAACCACCACTGCCGGTTTCCCCGGCATTATCCAGAATGTCCATCGAGGCGCGGGCATAGAGAGTCAGGCTCGAACCGCTCTGATAATTGGTTCCCAGCCACGCATCCCCGGCAGCGGTGAAAATGGTGACGTCCAACCCGTTGCTGACCGTAATGGGGCCCGCCAAAGTGGCCGGCAAGGCGGCAAAGGCGGTGGTAAAGGTCCAGGCATTGGTGTACGCATGGTTGTTTCCGTCCACCACCACCACCTGCGCGCCGTGGGTGGCGCCGGGAGAGAATGGGGAGGCCGGCTGGTAGTTGAGGTTGAGCACGCCGCCGGTGCCGCTCGTGACGGTGGGGGACACGGCGCTGCCGTCCACCTTGAGCGTCACGCCGCTGGCGCTGATCGCGGCGCCTCCGGGAACGATCTGCACGCTTACGGCATTGGTCGTGGGCACGCTGAAGGTCCCCGGGGTGGGATTGACATCGGCAAAGCCGGGCGGTGCCACCGGCCCGGCCGTGGTCGTGATCTGCAAGGCGTCAAATTGGAAATCCTGCCCGTTGCTCGGTGCTTCCAAGCCATTGCCCCGGATGAACGCCACCTGGGTGATGGGCCCGCCGGCAATGACGCCGCTGACGCTGCCGCCGCTGGTGTTGTCGGTGAAGGTATAGCTGGTGGCACTGTTCAACGTGAACGTAAAGGAATCGAATTGTTGGTAGTCGTACGGGAAATTGACCGCCGAGCCGTTGCTCGTGTTGGCATCCGTGTAATGCCCGTTGGCATTATCTCCCCCCAGGTGGTAATAGCTGAAGAGGATCTGACCGGCCGCGTTTTCGAGGGCCAGTTGGTTCGTGTTGGCCGTGCCGTCCAGATTGTTTAGCCGCAGCTGGACCGAGAACGACTGGCCGGCGGACAAGGCGGAATTGAAGGGGCGAATGGCAAAGGTGGTGGCGTTGTAACTGTTGTTCCAGAGGTCGAACGAATCGCCGCTGGGACCGTAGGTCTGGATGAAGGCGCCGCCTGTGCTATTGACCGTAAAGGTCCAGGCGCCAAAACCATAGCCGCCATTTTGTCCGCCCGGCGACAATCCATTGGGCGCGCCGTCGTTGTCGTAGGCCGGGTCGGAGGCAAAATCAAGGGCATTAGTGGTCTGGGCGGTGGCCGCCTGCGCCAGGAGCAACAGCCCGGTCCCGGCGGCAATTCCCCAAACGGCCGCCGGCCGGGAGGAAAGAATAATATCGTTGAGTGGATTTTTCATTTTTTGGTTCCAATGTGCCTGTGGTTGTCACTTCGACGTCGCGAGTTAGCTCAAGACAGGCATGGCTCGGGACGGTTCAGTTCTTTCATGGTTGGACGCAGAAAGCATAGCCACCGCCCGCAATCCAACAATACACATGAATATGGGTAGTCACCGGGGATGGACAAGTTTTGCCCCGGCCGTGGGGATCAAGTCTGCTGCTTGGAAAAGGAGGTGTGCCGCCCGCCGGGAAACTGGGATCGTTGCATGAATTTGGCGGTCGCCTCTCCGCGAGAATGCACGTGCAGCTTGGCGTAGATATGCTTCACATTCATGCGAATCGTCTCGAGGCTAAGCGAAAGTCGGTCGGCAATCGCCTTATAGGAGGCACCCCCGGCCAATAACTCGAGCACTTGCTGCTCGCGCGGCGACAGCGCCGAGGTGTCGGTTTTCTCCCCGCCCAACTCATTGAAATAGGCCACCACCTTCCGGGCAATGCTGCTGGACATGGGCGAGCCCCCGTCCGCCACCTGCCGGATCGCGTCCAGCAATTCGGCCGTGCCGGAGCGTTTGAGCAGGTAGCCGCTGGCGCCGGCCACCAGGGAATTGAAAATCTTCTCGCTCTCCTCGTAAACCGTGAGCATGAGACAACGCAGCTCGGGCAGCAGGCCCCGCAGCCGCCGGATGCATTCCACCCCGTCCATGCCCGGCAGGTTGACGTCCATGAGCACCACGTCCGGCCGGTCGGCCGGTATGCCTTGGAGCGCCTCTTCCGCCGTGCCGTAACTATTGACACAGCGCAGGCCCGGAGCCCCATTGATCTCTTGGATCAGGTTATCCCGCAACCATGATTCATCTTCGACGACCACCACCTTGACGACCGGCGGCGGAGCCTGGTTGGTCAGCGTTTCCTTCATCCGGTGGTGGTTTTGTGCTCGGGCAGCGGGACCCTCAGCTTGACGGTGGTGCCCCCGCCCGGACGGCTCCGCCAACTGATTTCTCCGCCAATCGCGCTCGTCCGGCGGCGCATATTCTCCAACCCGTGGCGGCCGGCTGGCCGTCCTTCCGGAGGGAGGCCGCAGCCATCATCGGCGATTTCCACGGTCAATTGTTGGGTGGCAAATTCCATCCCAAAGCGGACCTGTCGGGCGCCGGCATGCTTCACCACATTGTTGAGCGCCTCTTTCACCAACATCAACAGCGTGTGCCGCACCTCCGCCGTAATGGGCGTGGCGGGCAGCTTCAACGGTACTTCCAGCACGCAGGCAATGCCCGCCGGCCGCAAGAAATCGTCGGTGAAATAAACCAAATAATCCGCCAGCTCGCCCAAGGTGTCGTTCTTGGGGTTCACCGCCCAGACAATTTCATCCATGGTCTGGATGGCCTCCCGCGCGGTTTGCGCGATCGTCTGGGGGACGGCCTGGGTGGCGGCCGCGGTTGGATTCCCGTTCATGATTTCCGCCAGCTTGAATATCTTGGTGAGGCTGGCACCCAGTTCATCATGGATGTCGCGGGCAATCCGGGCGCGTTCCGCCGCCACCGTTCGCTCTTGTTCCAGACGCAGGATCTGCCGCCGCGACCGGCGCCGCTCCAACCAATGCACCATCCCCGCGACGCCGACCAGGGAGCTCCCGCCCGCCAGGGCGATAAACCAGCCGCGCTGCCACAAGGGCACCAGCAGCAGATCGTCGAAGGACGTGCCGGCCACCATCTCGCTAAATCTCCAACCGGCTCCTTCCCCCCGGTGCACCAGGCGGATTTCATCGAACGTGGCGGTGGTTTCGAAGCGGGTAATGATATTCGTGGGCTGGTTCAGCTCGTTGGCGGCGCCGGAGAGATCGGGATTCAACCACACGGTGACCCGCGCATCCTGCGCCGGCCGGTATGCAATTTTGAAGGCGATGTACTTGGGCACGCCGGCCCGCATATATTCCCAATTGTGGGTTGGCTCCGGGGTCGCCGAATTGAAATCTTCATAGCCCTTTTTGTTTTTGGGCACGTTCATCGCACAATAGGCCCAAGCCCCCAGGCTGTTGCCAATGCCGAGATGTTCCTGACCTTTCTCCACGAACATGAAGCCGGCTTCCAACGGGCCGATGGATTTGATCACCGAGTCCGCCACGGGGTCCACACGGATTCGGAAGTAGAGCGTTCGCTGGGCATTGGAATCCTGCGGCGCAATGGCCCCGTGCAGGATGTCCACGCCCGCGCCGTTGTTACAGACTTGGATGGTTTCCGGATGGCTCCACAAAATGGTTCCGCGCGCCGGCCAAGACGCCAGCAGCACGCCCAACACCAGCCCCGCCAGCAACCGAAGCCGGTGCCCGCCAGGGTAATGGGGAGACGTTGCGTGCATGACCACGAGTTTAGCCATGGGGCCATTAAAGTCCATAGCCTACCAGGCAGGGGAGGCGGCCGGAAAGTCTCGCCAGGCAGTGGAGGCGGCTGGGGGCGGGTGTTCCGCGATGCCGCTGCGGCTGAAATGCCTCTGGCCGGGAGCGGCGGGCGCCGGGGGGCGGCGATTCCTAATTTACGATGCCGGCCGCTCCTAGTAGGATGGCGGCATGCCTGATTTTATCCGTGCCGATGGACGTTCCGCCAATCACTTGCGGCCCGTTCGCTTCCAGAACCACATTGCCCCGAATGCCGCCGGCTCCACGCTGATCGAATGGGGGCATACGCGCGTGATCTGCGCCGTCACGATCGAGGAGACGGTGCCGCGCTGGATGAAGGAGCAGAAGGTCGAGGGCGGGTGGCTGACCGCCGAATATTCCATGCTGCCGTATTCCACGCTGGGCCGCAAACCGCGGGACATCTCCAAGGGCAGACTGGACGGACGCTCGTCGGAGATCCAGCGGCTCATCGGCCGGGCCATGCGCGCGGCGGTGGACCTGGAAAAAGTGGGTGCCCGGACCATTTGTGTGGACTGTGACGTGTTGCAGGCGGATGGGGGCACGCGCACGGCGGCCATCACGGGATCCTATGTGGCCCTCTCGCTGGCGGTGAAAAAGCTGCTGGCGGAAAACAAGCTTGCCGCCAGCCCGCTGTTGTCACCCGTGGCGGCGGTGAGTGTGGGCGTGGTCAGCGGCACGGCCCTGCTGGATCTGTGTTACGTGGAGGACGTGGCGGCCAGCGTGGACATGAATTTGGTGATGAATGGGCAGGGCGAATTCATTGAGCTGCAGGGCACCGGGGAGGAAGCCACCTTCACCGACGCCCAACTGGCGGAACTGCTGGCGCTGGGCAAGGCCGGCGTACGTGAGCTGTTGGCCGCCCAGCAAAACGCCGTCGCGCAAGGCTGAACCCCATGGCTGCTTCCCAGAAAGCGCGTCGTTTGTTGCCGGTGGCTGCCGCCACGCGGCTGTTGCTGGTACGGCACGCCGAAGTTGAACTGCGGTACCAGAAAAAGTTCGGCGGCCGGATCGACATGAACCTGTCGCCCAATGGCCTGGGGCAGGCGGGAATTCTTGCCGATTATCTGCGGCACAAGACCATCGATGCGATTTACGCCAGCCCCATGAAACGGGTGCAGCAGACGTTGGCCGCGACGCTCAAATTCAACAATCATGGCCAGACCATTCTGGAGGGCCTGCGGGAAATCGATTTTGGCGACTGGACCGGGCTGGGTTGGCAGGAGGTGGAAGACCGGTTCAAATTCGTTTCCCACGAATGGCTGGACGAAATTGAGCTGCGGGGTGCGCCGAACGGTGAATGCGGGAAGACGTTTCGCCGACGGGTGGAGCCTTGCCTGCAGGAAATCCTGGCCCGGCATCCGGGGCAGAACGTGGCGGTGTTCTGTCATGGCGGCGTCATTCGCATGATCCTGGCCATCTTGCTGAAACTGCCGCTGCCCAAGACAAACCATTTTGACATCGAGTATGCCGGCGTCACGCAGGTGGCGCTGCATCCCCATATGGCGGAAGTGGAGCTGTTGAATTTTACCCCATGGCGGGATTTGGTGGGCTAAACCAGACCGGCCTCGGGCGTGTGAAAAAAATCATGAAGTCGAAGAAACCGCTTTGGCGGATCTCGGTGGCGACCACGGCGGAGGCCGAGGACGCCGTGAGCGAATTGGTATCCCGGGTGACCGGGGTGGCGGCCGTGGCGTATTTCCATTGTGACAGCCAGATCAGCCAGGTAAGCGCTTTCTTGGAGGAGAACAATTTGAATCGCTCGGCGGCGCGAAAAGAAATCGCGTCCGGGTTGGCGCATATCCGCAGTTGCGGCTTGGCGACGGGGCGGGCGGCGATTGAAATCGCGCGGGTACGGCGCGAGGACTGGGCTGAATCGTGGAAGCGACACTTCAAGCCGATGGTGATACGCGGGGGCGACGACCAAGGCGCCCGGCGCTCGCGGGGGGCTTGCTCGTTGTTGGTAAAGCCAAGCTGGAGTCGGAAAAAGCCGGTGAAAAATCAGGCGGTCGTGATTCTGGACCCGGGGTTGAGTTTTGGCACGGGCCAGCATCCCACGACTTCGTTTTGCCTGCGGGAGCTGGTGGGATTTCGAGCGGCGGGCGAGCCGTGTTCATTTTTGGACTTGGGCACTGGTTCGGGGATTCTGGCGATTGCCGCGGCGAAGTTGGGGTACGCGCCGGTGGCGGCCTTGGATTTTGATCCGGAGGCGGTGCGGGTGGCGCGGGAAAATGCCCGGCGGAATGGCGTGGCGGACCGGTTGCGGCCGGTGCGCGGGGACGTTACGAAGCTGCCGCTGCGGCCGGCGCGGCAGTATAACCTGGTGTGCGCCAATCTGATCTCCACGCTGCTGGTCGCCGAGCGGCAGCGGATAGTACGGCAGGTGAAGCCGGGGGGGCGGCTGGTATTGGCCGGAATTTTGGCCGCAGAATTTACTGAAGTCCGCCGGGCCTATGCCGATATGCAAATGAAGTTATGCTCCAGCCAAACACAAAACGAGTGGTGTTCTGGCGCTTTTTGTTTTGCCTGAAAAAAATTGAACAGACCGGAACCCAGCCGGGTCAGATTATTTGATGAATGCCAGTAGTTTTTACGACGTAAGCGGCTTGGCATCATTTAGGCTAGTGAGAAGTATTGAAAGGACATGCTATGATGAAAACATTCGAAGTCATGGGTGAAGCGATCCGCAATCCCAAACACCCGTTCCGCAAAAGTCAGCATCATTCCAAAAAATCCTTAAAAAACCGCCATGAGCGGCGCAAGATCAGAGAGTTCCTCCAAATTGGCGATTGGGCAGGCGAAGATTTAACTGAAGGCATGGCATAAATTGAGCAGGCGGCGATTCAATCGCCGCCTTTTTCATGTCGGGATGGAGGAAGGAGATGAGTGACCCTGCAAAGAGGGGAAAGGTCAGGTTGGGGGACTTTTTCCCCGTTACTCCGGGCGGGTTGGCGGAACCGGTCGGCGAGGGCTGGCCAGTGGTGATGAAATGAGCCGCGTGAGGAAAACGGTTTTTCGGACGACAAGCAAGCGGCCGAAATCCTGGCCGTAGGCGACAAAAATCGCCGACCCGTGGTAAAGAGCGGGCGGCGGGCGCGAAAGAAAGAGCCCGGCCAGACATATCCGGCCGGGCGGGGAAAATTACTTCATGAGCAGCATCTGGCGGGCGCGCTTGATGGCCGTGGTCATGCGCCGCTGATAATGAGCGGGCAGCCCGGTGTATTTGCGCGGCAGAATGCGGCCTGCGTCGGTGACAAACTGCTTGAGCAGAGTGGTGTTCTTGTAGTCCAGCGCGTCGATGGTAAAGTCGATCTTGGGCTTCGGGCGCGGGGCGCGGGCCTCGCGGGTGCGGTTGCCACGTTTGTCGGACTTCTCAGTATTGGTCTTGCGGGGCATAATTACTTGATCTCCTTATGCAACGTATGCCGGCGGAGAGCTGGATTGTACTTCTTGACCTCCAGCTTTTCGGTCTGCAGCTTTTTGTTGCGGGTGGTGGTATAGCGCGAGGGCGATTTGCCTTCCTTGCGCGCTTCGGTGCATTCAATAGTGATGACTTCTCGCGACATAAATAATCATTCTTTCTCTTTGGGTTTGGCCTCCTCGCCTTCCTCGGCATCGTCGGATTCGCCCTCGACAGGAGTGGCGACTGAATCGATGGTGCCCAACTGCCCCAAGCGGCGTGATTTGAGGGCGCCTTCGCGTTCGAGCTGGGCTTGGGCTTCCACCGTGAAGCGGGTCCACGGTATGGCCTCCAGCCGGGCGCGCGGAATCGGCTTGCCCGTGAGCTCGCAGATCCCGTAGGTCTTCTTTTCGATCCGCTTGAGCGCCTCCTCGATCTCGTAAACCGCGTCCTGGTCGGAGGATAGGAGGCTGAGCGCAAAGTCGCGATCAAAATTATCGGTGCCTGAATCCGCCATGTGCAGGCTGTAGCCGGCGAGTTCTTGGGCGGATTCCTTGGCGAGGCCGTTCATCTGCCGCACCAATTGCTCGCGCAATTCCAGCAGGTGCGCATAGAATTTCTGCCATTCCGGCTTCACCTTCTTCAAGTCCGGCCCGGCCAAGGCTTGCTTGACGCTAGGCCGGCCGAGGATTGAGGATGTGGTGGCGATGGCGCCCTTGGGGCGGGGGACCGCCTTTTTCACAATGTCTTTATTCTTGTCCATCACAGTTCTTGTCCATCACAGTTTAACAACCCGGCCGAAACCGGTTCACGACCAACCATTATATCACCAAAGGGGGCGGGAATGTAACAAAGCGGCTGGATTTTACCACTAAAATTTTCGCTTTTTTTCCCACCGTCTTTCCCGCAGGCTTAACTGGATGCCTTCCAGCCTTTTGGATTGCGCCCATATGGCTGGTCCTGTTTCGTTTCCGCCCGTGGTCACTCGCTTGGTGTACCAAATTAAGGCATCACCGTCGAGCCCGGCCAGCGGTCGGCTTTTCCCGCTTCACAATGCAGGCGTAGGCGTTGTGGTTGTGAATACTTTCAAAATTCTCCGCCTCCACCTGATACCAGGTCACGCGCGGATGGGCGTTCAGCCGCAGCGCCACATTGCGTACCAGATCCTCCACGAAGACCGGATTGTCGTACGCGCGTTCGGTCACGTGCTTTTCGTCCTGCCGCTTGAGCAGGGCGTACAATTCGGAACTGGCCGAAGCCTCCACCATTTCGATGACCTCCTCGATCCAGACGATCTGCTTGAACCGTAGGGCCACCGTCACCTCGCCGCGCTGGTTGTGGGCGCCGTAGCGGGCGATGGCCTTGGAGCAGGGGCAGAGGGTGGTCACGTTCACTTTCACCGTGAGCACAAAATCCGTCTCCTCCCCGCAGGCCGAGGCGGTAAACTGGACGAGATAATCCATGAGGCTGTCCTTGCGCGAGACCGGCGAGCGCTTGGACATGAAATAGGGGAACTCGATCTCCAGGTGGGACGTGGCCGAGTTCACCTTTTTTTTCAGCGAGAACAGGATGTCGGAGATGTTCTCCACGTGGACGATGTTGCCGTGGGCGTTGAGCACCTCGACGAAGCGGCTCATGTGCGTGCCCTTGAATTCCTTGGGTAGATCCACAAACATGCCGATGGTGGCC
>CAYTJG010000137.1:0-15480 GCA_964437865.1 uncultured Bifidobacteriaceae bacterium
CCGGGCACGACGATGGGCAGATTCTTTTCGGCGGCGGCCAGCATCCAGGAATCCCGCGGATCAATCTGGTAGTATTTCTTATACTTGCCGCTCAGGAGCACCTGGTAGAAAAACTCATGCGGGAAAAAGCGTTCACCCTGCTGGTCGGCCCGGGTCCAGACGTCGAGCATGGCTTTTTCCATGCGGCGCATCGCTTCGCCCTCCGGGATGCACGTGTCGGTGACCCGGTTCATGTGGTGGTTCAGCAGGTCTTGTTCGTCCTCAGGGCTCAGGTGGCGATAATGCGGCACGCGCTCGTAGTAATCGTGTGCCACCAGGTTGAAAACGTCCTCCTCGAGGTTGGCGCCGGTGCAGGTGATGAGGTGCACCTTGTCGCTACGGATCATTTCGGCCAGCGAAAGGCCGAGTTCGGCCGTGCTCATGGCTCCCCCCAGGGTAATCATCATGCGGCCGCCCCGGTCTAGATGAGCCACGTACCCGTTGGCCGCATCCACCAGCGACGCGGCATTGAAATGGCGGAAATGATGCTGGATGAACCGCGAAATCGGTCCGCCGGACTGCTTGATTGTCTTCTTTTTAGGCATGATCAGGAGAACGTTTCTCCAGTCACGATACGGGAATTCCAGGAATTGCCAACCCCAAACTGACCGGTTTTATTATGGATTCTATATTCGGGTGATGGGGCGGGGCGGGCGGGTTGACGGCCTGACGGGCAGGGGTGTGAACCAGTGGAAAACTCGCCCTTATTCAGAAGTTATTCACAACTGGTTGACAACAGCAGAAACTGTCCATTTTATCCGGGAATGGCTATGTTGGCCAAGTGCGAACCGCTGACTTTCATTTTGAGTTGCCGCCGGAGCTGATTGCGCAACAGCCGGCGGCCCGCCGTGATGCTTCCCGCCTGCTGGTGCTGCGGCGTGCGGAGCGGCGGGTGGACCATTGCCAATTCAAGGATTTGCCGGGCTTTTTGCGCGCCGGTGACGTGCTGGTTTTGAACAATTCCCGCGTGATTCCCGCCCGCCTGCACGGGCTCAATCCCCGGACGGGCGGCAAGTTCGAAATCCTGCTGTTGGAGGAGAACGCCCCGAACGACTGGTGGGCCATGATGCGGCCGGGAAAGCGGGCGCGGGCGGGGACGCGGATCACGCTGTTGGACAAAGCCGGTCACGCAACAGGTCTCCAGGCCGAGGTGATGGAATTCAACGCCGCGGGGCATCGGCGCCTGAAATTTTCCGGAGGCAACGATCTCCAGGATCAGCTCGATGCGCTGGGAGAAATGCCGTTGCCGCCCTACATCGAACGGCACGGCGAACAGCCTGAGGACCGGGAGCGGTACCAGACCGTTTACGCGGAGCCGGCCGGATCCGTGGCGGCACCCACGGCGGGTCTGCATTTCACGCAGGAATTGCTGGCGGAAATCCGGGCCCGGGGCGTGATCGTTTGCTTCATCACTCTGCATGTGGGCGCGGGCACTTTCTTGCCCGTGAAGGTGGAAAACATCAACGACCACCAGATGCATTCCGAACGATTTGTGATCGGGCCGGCCACCGTGGCCGCCGTGAATGCCGCCAAGGCGGCGGGCCGGCGCGTGATCGCCGTGGGCACCACCGCCACGCGCGCGTTGGAATCCGTCGCGCGCCGGAACGATGGAAAACTCAATGTTTATACGGGCAAGACCAATCTCTTTGTTTATCCGCCCGCGACGTTTCAGATCGTCGATGCCTTGCTGACCAATTTCCATCTGCCCGAATCCACGCTGCTGATGCTGGTGAGCGCGTTCGCCGCGCCCGGATCGGAAACGGCCGGCCGCGAACTTATTCTGGCCGCCTATGCCGAGGCCGTTCGCGAACGTTACCGGTTCTTCAGTTTCGGCGATGCGATGCTCATCCTATGAAACCAGCCACCCCGGCGCCGCGCTCCGAACTGCCCTTTGTGTTCATCAATATGGCGGTTTCCGCGGATGGCAAAATTGCCACCGCCAACCGGGCGGTGCATTCCTTCGGCAGCGCGCGGGACCTGGAGCATTTGTATGAATTACGCGCCACGGCGGATGCGGTGATGTGCGGGGCGCGGACGGTGGAGATTTCGGAGGCCACCCTGGGCAACGGCAGCGAGCGGTTCCGGCGCCGCCGCCGCCGAAACGGGCTGGCGGAATTTCCTTTGCGCATCGTGGTGAGCGGCGGCGGCTCGCTGGATCCCGAAGCGAGGATTTTTCAAAAACATTTTTCACCGATCATCGTTTTGACGACCCGGCGCGCCCCGGCCAGGAGCGTGGAGCGGCTGCGCAAGCTGGCGCAAGTGGTCAAGATTATGGGCGGCCGCGAAGGGGACTTGCGGGGCGCGTTGCGCTGGCTGCGGAAGGAATGGAACGTGCGGCGTCTTTTGTGCGAAGGCGGCGGGGAATTAAACGATGCCTTATTCCGGGCTGGGCTGGTGGATGAGATTCATCTGACCTTTTGTCCCCAGGTCTTTGGCGGGCGCCTGGCGCCGACACTGGCGGACGGGCTGGGGCGGCACAAATTGGCGGAGGCCGCGAACTTCAAATTAACCTCCATTCGCCGCGAAACCGACGAGTTATTCACCGTGTTCTCCCGGCGACCCTAAAAAAGCGGGCGGGTTCCCGGGGGAACCCGCCCGCTCGATAGTCAGATCGCAGCCGCTTACTGCTGGCGGAGCAGGTAGAAGAGGCTGGCGTTCGTGGCCGGGGTCGGGTCGGTGAACTGGTAGCTGCCCGAGCCGGTGGGACTCTCGACGGCCGTGCCAATCACCGGCCAGCGGGTCAACGGGGCGGTGATGTCATTAGTCGCCAGAATCAAGAAGGTGAGCCCAGTAACGTTGGTGAAACTGAAGGTCAATTGACCACTGCTCACGGAAACGCCACCCAGTACCGGCGTGGAGACCGGCGCCCCCAAGGTTTGAACCACCGTATCGGCCACATAGCCCGTGGCACTGATCACAATGGTCTTGGCACCCGCGGTTTGCAACCAGGCCGAGGCGGTGCCGTTGAACACGATCACCCCGGCTTGCGTGGTGTTATACGCCGAGGGCGGTAGGGCGGAGCCATTGACCGTGATACCGGTGATGGCCGCGCGCCAGGCCGCGTTTTCCGGGCTGAGCGCGACGCTGAACGAGGTGCCAGCGGTCACGTTGCTCGCAGCGAGGAGGATGGGCGGCGGCACGGGCTGCCCGGCATAAGCCGTGGCTTGCGGCACTGGCGCCAATCCCTTCAATGACACCGTGGCCGGGGCCGTATAGATGGTGTTCGTGGCGGTGATGGTGATGCTGTTATTGAACCCGCCCACGTCGGTCAGCCGGACGATGCTGTTGCCTGCCGTGCCGCCGCCGCCGGTGGTGTAGTACAGGTAAACGCCGCCGTTGCCGTTGGTGACGGCATACAGACCGTCGCCGCCGTTGGCGGTGGTAAACGTGCCATTGGCATTCCACGTGCCGCTGACACACGAATACTTGTTGATGATGGCCTCCGTGGCGCTGACGGCATCCAGAATGTACAGGGTATCGACCAAGTTGGTCGTGTTGCCAGAGGCCAGCAGGTAGAAATCCTGCGCCTTGGTGTCCGTGAGCACGCCGGGCAGAATGACGGCCGTGGCGGCCGCTGTGGAATCGGAGAGGGCATAGACGGCCGGCTTGGGCGAGGTGGCGGACATCACGTAGTTGGTGCCACCGAAGCATTTGACGGCCCGGGTATTGTCCGGCGCCCAATTATAATCGTCGACGAAAATGCCGTTCTTGTCCGCGATGACGAAATCGGTGTCATCCACGGTGCAGGCGGCCCGTGCCTGGCTGGAACCCACGGTCACGTCATACTGAATGGGGGCAGTGAGGGCATCCGTGTAATTCAGGGTGCCGGCGGCCCGCGTGAGCACGTAGGTTTCGTCGACGGTGGCCGAACTGCCATCCAGGAAGCCGGCGAAGCAGAGCAGCGTGCCGTCATCGCTGACCGCCAGACGACCAGTGCTGCCGGAGGAACTCAGGCGGAGTGAGTTGGTGCCATCGGTGGCACTGATCGGGACGACATTGACCGGTGCGGTTTGATTCGCGGCCGAGGGGTCCAGTTCCAGAATGCTGAAGGTGGTGTTTAGGGCGATGGTGTCAATTTGGAGCGCGGCCAGATGGCCAGCGGTGAACGGAGTGGCCGGCGCACTGATGGTGAAGCTGGCGGAATTGGTGGAGGTTACCGGCAGGCTGGTACCGCTGACGGTAAAGGTGATGGTGGCGCCGGAAACCGCCGTGGCACCGTTGACCGTGGCGGACAGGTTGGTGAAGGAGGCGATGCCGTTGCTGGCCACTTGGATAAGCGCGCCGCCGAGCGTCCAGCCGGTGCTGGCGGCCGCCGTGAAGGTGACGTTGGCATAGGGATTGGTGGTGCCGTTGCCGTATTGATCCACCACCGCCAAGCTGGGCTGAGCGATCAAGGTACCGCCGTTGCCCGTGGGGCCGGCTGGTTCGGTCAGCAAGGCGATCTGGGTGGCCGCACCCGCGCCGATGGCCTGGCTCAACGCGTCCGCCACGTAATCAATCGCTTCAAACACAATCGTCTTGGTGCCGCTGCTCTGGAGCAACGCCGACGCCGCGGGGGTAAAGGTGATGGCCCCGAGCACATTGGTCGCATACGCCGCTGCCGGGAGGCTGACGCCGTTTACGGTAACGTTGGTAAGGTTGAACTGCCAGGCTGCGTTGGTGCTCAAGGTAACGGTGAACGGCTGGTCCACGGTGGCATTGGTGGCGGCCACCAGCGTGGGCGCAGACGGGCCGGCGTAAGCGCCGCTGACCACAACGTTGTCAAAACGCCAGTTGCCGGAGGAATTGTTGTAGGGCCCACCGGTGAAGTTCACGCAATCGGAACCGGTGGCGGCATTGACGACGCGCACGCCGAAATTCGGGTTGTTGGTCGCCTCGGGAAGCCCGGTCAGGTCCACGGTGATGTGGTTGTACCAGCCCTGGCCGTTGGTCTGATAGAAATACGTACCGGTAACGGTGCTGGCGCTGCCGCCCAAGTTCACTGTCCCGTTGGTCTGGATATAGGTGGGATTGTTCGGATACTCAAGCGTGGAGGCATTGGTCCAGTCCGTGCCGTCGGTAGTGTATTCCACCTGCAGTTTCGCTTCGCCCTGGGTGGTGATGTACAAGTCAAAGGTCAGGAGAATGGTGGAGTAATTGATGGTGCTGACGTCGAATTCGGCTCCTTGGGTGCCGATGGGCGCGGCGGAATTCCAGCCGTTGTGTTCGTTCCAGGTGTCGGTGGCGGGATCGGCGCCGCGAACGCGCCAGCAGGTGGGCTGGGTGGTGCCGGTGGAACTGCCGGATTGGATCAGGCAATCGGGCGCGTTGGTGCTGCCCACGCTGCCGTCGGCGAAGCTGTAATCGTTATCGAATCCCAGGGCCGAGGCCGTGCCGGCGCCGGTCGAGGGCGCCGGGTTTTGAATGACCGGGTCCGCCGCGGTGGTGTTTGAATAATTCTCAAACGTCCAGGCCGTGATCGGCAGCACCGTATAGCCGCTGACCACGACGTTATCCAAGCTCCAGTTGCCGGAAGAGTTGTTGTAAGTCTTGCCGCTGGAATTGATGCAGTCCGGACCGGTGGAGGCGTTGACGACGCGGATGGCGAAGTTGGTATTATTGTTCGCTCCCACGATCCCGCTCAAGTCCACGGTGATCTGGTTGTTCCAGCCGGTGCCGGAACTGGCGAGCGCCACGTAGGTGCCCAGCACCGTGTTCGCGCTGGTGATATTGGTCTTGAGGGTGGCCAGGGTGCCGACGGAGGTGATGTCGGCGTTGACCCAGTTGGTGCCATCGAGGGTGTATTCCACCTGCAAATTGGCCTCGCCCGCCGAGGTGTCGTTCACATCAAAGGAGACGCCGATCCGGTAATAGCCCGCGGTGCTCGCCGCAGACTGGGCGCCCTGGGTGCCGATGGGGGCGTTGGTGGACCACCCGTCGGGGGTACCGCCGCCGCCGGCCAGGCTGCCGCCGCGGATCCGCCAGCAATTCGCGCCGCCTGAGGAGCTGCCGCTCTTGGATTGCACATCCGCGTAGGCGATGCTGTTGGTATTATTATAGGCATTGTTCATGCCCAGCACGGCAGCCGTGCCCGTACCGGTTGAGGTGGCCGGACTATTATTGGTGGCTACGGTGTCGTTGTCGAAGGTCCAGGCGGCAATCGTGGACTGCGCGTGGGCCGCCGGGAGGGCGGCCAGCAGCAGGGCTGCCAGGGACATCATGGTCTTGGTTTTCATCATGCTAGTTTGCGTAGGTGAGTTTTTTTCTTGTCTGGTTTTGTTGAAACGGGCCTCCGATCTTGAATCAACTTCAATAATCGAGGGTTTAGCCTAGCAGTGACCGGCCAACTTTCAACGACAGCCGAGTGACGAACAAGTTACAAACAGGTGACAGGAGGGGCTGTTTTCGCGGCGGAGCGCGTGTGAACAAAAGGGCCTTGGGGGCCTGTGGTATGTCGCCCAAATGTGACGTCGCCGCCATCTGATCGTAACATTTAGGGGGCATTATGATCGTGCCGGTCAGTTTTTACATTGAGGCTATTTAAATCGAGACATGAAGTCGTATCACAACCAAGAGCGCGGATTTACCTTAATTGAATTGCTGGTGGTCATAGCGATCATCGCCATTCTGGCCGCCCTGCTTTTGCCGGCTCTGGCCAAGGCCAAGGCCAAGGCGCAGCAGGCGGTTTGCCTGGGCAACCTGAAACAATGGGGTTTGGCGGATTCCATGTACGTGGAGGACAATAACCAGGTTTTTCCCTGGCCGCGTTATGAGCATTATGCCACGTCGGCCCAGCAGGATAATCCCCAGTGGCTGGAAATTTATGGGTTTCATTTTGACGTGAAACCATCCGAGGGCGATGACGTGTGGTTTAATGCCCTGCCGGCGTACGTGGCCAATAAACCCTTGTACGACTGGGCTCAGAATCCCAATGGCTTTACGGCGGCCCGGTCCATCTACGTCTGTCCCACGGCCAATTCCCAGGGGATCGACAGTACGGATGCCAGCGCCAGCCATGGTAATATGAATGCGGCGTCGCGCCCGCTCTTCAGCTACGCGATGAACTCCAAGTCGGTGGCCAACCAAGACATCAGTTCCACGGACGTCAAGCTCAAGACCACCATGGTGGTGCATCCGGCTGCGTTCGTACTGTATTCGGACGTGCGCAACCGGTCGGCCGAAACGCCTTATTTTGCGGCGTCCGGGAACCAATATCCGAGCGGCAATTCCATCGACCTGGCCACGCCGCATGGCTACACCACGCGCTTCTCCTCCCGCCACAACACGGGGGGCAACCTCACTTTCAGCGACGGGCACGCCGCCTATTACAAGTATTCCTACGTGGTGGCGGATGGGGTGACGGATCCCTCCCTCACTGCCGGCCATGATCCGGGGCGGGCGGACATCAATTGGGATTGTGACGGCAGCCGCGTAATCAATTGACGGTTCCGCCTTTGGACCTCATTCTGGGATTTTTCTATTCGACGCCTGGCATGAAATTCATTGCGATTCCCAAATTGTGGTCGCGCGCGATCCTCATCGCGGCGGTTTTTACCGGCACCGTTACGGGTGGGTTGGCCAAGGACTCGGCGCTCCATTATCTCAAGGAAGGCAAGCTGGATGCCGCCGCGCTGCTGGCGCCGCCGCCCTTGCCGGACTCAGCCGAGCAACTCGCGGAGTTGGACGAGGTGCGGGCGGTCTATCACGGGGCGAGCGCGGCCGATCAGGCGGCGGCGGTGGCGGAGAAGTCGTTTTCCGTGTTCAATTATGCCGCCGCGGTGGGGCCGTTCTTCTCGGCCACCAATCTGCCCAAGACGGCGGCCTTTTTTGCCAAAGTGCAGTCGGATGCTGCCACGATTACGGATCACGGCAAGGACTTCTTCAAACGTCCGCGTCCCTTCGTCACCGATCCGAGTCTGGCCAACGGCAAGTTGGAAAAGAGCTTCAGTTATCCGAGCGGCCACTCTACTGAATCGATGGTGCTGGCGCTGGTGCTGGCGGACTTGATCCCGGACAAACGCGAGGCCATTCTCGCCCATGCTCGGCAGATTGGTTGGCATCGCGTGCAGATTGCGCGGCATTATCCGAGCGATATATTTGCCGGGCGCACGCTGGCGCTCGCCATTGCCAAGCAGTTCAAGAAGAACGACGCCTTCCAACAGGATTTTGACGAGGTCAAGGCGGAGCTGGCGGCGGCTCAGAAATAGGAATTTGCGCGGATCTCCTGGATTCAAGTGAGCGCGCCCGCCCCAGCGTTCAACTGGAACGGAGGAATTCGATTCGTGCGCCTTGGGGCCTCAGGCTGCGGGAGATTTCGGCTTCTTACGACGGGTCATAAAAACTCTTTCCAGCGGCCGTCGTCGGCCGCCAACGTCATTTTGGGGGGCGCTTCCTGGTTTGCCAGGGGCTTTTTCGGTGTTTTTTTCAACCAAATGATCTAAAACGGGTTGCCGCTTTTTGCTTGTCTTCCAGGCAAAAATATTAATAATCATTATGTAGATTAGGCGTGGCTATGAAAACGTACCTTTTTCCTGCCGTACTGGCAGGTTCGCTATTGGTCGCACAGGCGCTATCCCATGCGAGTGACGCCGGGGACTCCATTTCTTTGCTGAACATCCCCAACTCGCAAACCGATTCCGCGCTGGTGCTTACTCCAAGCGCAAGCCTCGGGTTGGAAGTCGGCGGCGGCCGCGCCGCTCTAGCTGCGGAGTTGGGCTTCGACAATCGTCTGGCGGTGAATATGAGCGATGACGTTGCTATCGCCCTGGGAACCAGTTCCACGGCAGCGATCGACAATGGCCTCGCCACCGCGGGAACGGGCGTTGCGAATGCGGGTTCGGGTTTCGATCCCGCGCGGCCGAATACGCCCACCAGCCCCGAGCCGTCCACCCTTGCGCTGAGCGCCCTCGGTTTGGCGGCCATGACCTTTCTGGCTCGCCGCAAGCACGCCTGATTCGAATTGATTTCAAGCCAAACGCGCCGGTTCATTTCCGGCGCGTTTTTCTTTGATCTATCGCGGCAGTTCCCGACCACCCCGACTCAGGGAGCCTCAAGGAGTCGATCCCGACGCTTTTTCGATCCCGATACGCATGGGATCGTCGATGCCCAGTTGGAGCAGGACGGCATTGGTGTAGATGGCGAAGTTGCTGGGCATGGTGGGCGTGTCCATGAAGTGGCGTTGTTTCGCCAATTCCCGCACGCTGGTGACGTCGAGGGCCACGGGATCGTGGCTGAACCACAACTCGTTACGCACCTGCGAAAACTGGAGGTATCCCTGCGGACCGCCTTCGTATTGCAGCAACAGTGCGTCGGTGACGAGCAGCACCACGTGGTCGCCAATCGAGGGCAGGGCGTAGATTTCCGGCAACGCCACCGCTTGGCGTTCCGGATTGCCCTCAAACCGGCGTGTATTGTCCACGCTGCCCAGCGTCAGGCTGAAGAAATGGCCGCACACACCAGCGGAATTCTCATTCATCAACGGCGTCACCGAGATGATCTTGGTCATCTGTTGGCTGACCAGCTTGGAAACATAGGATTTCTTGCCCAAATTGAAATCCTTGTTCGTTCGGCCGAATTCGAGATCGCCCCAGAGCAGTTGGCCGATCACTGGGGAATCGGGCAGGTAAAAGGTGTTGGGGTCGTAGCCTTCGTCCATGGCACCCGCCACTCGCACGCCCAACTGGCTGCCCAGTTGGGTGAAGCCGGCGGCGCTGAGATCGGTTAGATGCTTGTCCCAAATGATGACATGGTCCGGCGGCAGACCGGCCGTGAGCAGGCCGCGAATGATGGCCGCCACTACAGCGGGACGCGTGCCGGTCACCGGACCGGGGGTGGAGAATACCTTGATGCCCACGGTGTCGTTGGTTGAGACGAGGCTGAGCCAGGCGGCGCTGGCATTGGGTTGCTCCGTGAGCAGGGTCAACCCGCAGTTGAAGGCCGCCTCCACCCGCGCCTGATCCGGCAGGAAGGCGTTCAGCAGATGTTCGTCCTGAACCACCACAATGCGCCCGGCACCATTCGTCCCCGTGGGGGCATAGTTCTCCTGTGCCCGGGTCGAAATCACCCCGGCCAGCAGGGCGGGTAGCAACCCGGGAATTAACCATTTGAATCTTGCGTTTCTTGACACTTGCAAGCGCTGATGTTACCACCATCGCCGATGCTGGCCAAAATAAAATATGTTCGCAGTGCACTGTTCATCATGGTGCTGGCGCTGTGGTGTGGTTGCACCCCGGCGGGACCCCGCGCTTTGATGAAGGGGAAACGGTGCCTGGATCGGGGGGAGGTGGCGGCTGCCGTGGTTCAATTTCAGCGGGCCACCGCCCTGCTGCCCGCCAATGCCAATGCTTGGAACTATCTGGGCGTCGCCTGCCAGCGCGCCGGCCAGGCTGACGCCGCCGCCAACGCCTACCAGAACGCCCTGCGGCTCGACCGCGATCTGGCGGAAGCCCACTACAATCTGGGGGTCCTGTGCCTCGAGCAAAACCGGCCGGATTGGGCGAAAAACGAGTTGACCGCCTATACTCTCCGTCGGCCCAACGATGCCCGGGGTTGGCTGAAGCTGGGCTATGCGCTGCTGCGCGGGGGCGACCTGCCCACTGCGGAGCGGAGTTTTGCCACCGTGCTGGCCCTCAAGACGGATGACGCCGAGGCTTACAACGGATTGGGGCTGTCGCGGCTGCAAGCCGGGAAAGCCCACGATGCGGCCCAGTTTTTTGCCGCCGCGGTACAGGCCCGGCCGAATTTCGCGGCGGCGCTGCAAAACCTGGCCACCGTCGATCTGCAATATTTGCATGACAACAAGTCCGCGCTCGCCGCTTTCCAAGCCTACCTCAATCTGGCCCCGCGCCCGGCCAATTATAACGAGGTCAGAAACCTCGTCACCAGCCTCACCCAAAGCGAAATGCCGGCCGCCGGGCTGGCGGTTCCAGCCTTGATGAAGACTTCGGCGCCGCCGCCGGCGCCCAAGCCCAAGGCGGTTGCGCCGGCGCCGGCGCGTTCCTCCTCGACCGAGGAATCGCCGGCCGGGCACGGGGCGCCGCGAGTGGCGCAGGCGGGCACGACGTCTGAGTGGGTGGTGCCGTTGCCCACGCAAACGGTGACGGTGCGTCCGGAACCGGCCCTGGTGGTTTCGCCCAAGACCAATCGCTCCGGCCAGCCCGCGATCGTGGCCGGGAGCCGGCCGAAATCCACGATGATGGCCAAACCCACGGCGACCAATGTGGTGGCCGCCACCGAGCCGTTGGAGGTCCAAGTGGCCGGGGAAGAACCGCCGCGGGCGGGCTTCTGGCACCGACTCTTTCAAGGCGACAATCCCTCCGGCACCCCTTCGGCCAAGCGTTTTCGAGAGGACACTTCGGCGCCGATTCCCCCTCCCGAGGCCACGCCGGCCCCAACGTCTGTTTCCGATGCCCACTCCGCTTCCCCCGCTTCCCCCGCCTCCGCTTCTGTTTCTCCCGCCGCCAGCACCTCTCCCTCCGGAGCCGCGCCCAACGAGGAGGTCGCCGGGGCCAAACCGGGGCCGCCGCCCGCCCTCAACCGGCCGCGCTACGCCTACACTTCGCCCGCCAAACCGCCGCCCGGTGACCGTCAGGGGGCGCAAGGGGAATTTACCCGGGCGCGCCAGGCGGAGCAGGATGAGAATTGGCCGGCGGCTGAGCAAGGGTATCAAAAGGCGGCGGACCTGGATCCCTCGTGGTTTGAAGCGCAATACAATGCCGGCATCGTGGCCCACCAGCTCCGCCAGTATGCCGCGGCGCTGCCCCGCTACGAGCTGGCCCTGGCCATCCAGCCCGATTCCGCGGATGCCCGCTATAACTTCGCCCAGGCGCTCCGGGCCGCCGGCTATGTGTTCGACGCGGCGGATCAATTGAAGAAGGTTCTGGCCGCCAAACCAAACGAAGTGCGCGCGCATCTGGCCCTGGCCAACCTTTACGCGCAATCGCTCCATGACGTGGCCCAGGCGCGGTTGCACTATGTGCGGGTGTTGGCCTTGCAGCCCGATAACCCGCACGCCACGGATATCCGCTTCTGGCTCGCGGCCAATTCCGACAGCAAGAAGACCCCCTAGAGTCCTTGAACCTCAAAATCTTTGGCAGGCAGGTCAAGTTTTTAGTTTTTGCTTGGGCTGCACAATCACGCTCCGAAAGAGAGGACTTTTTTCGGCCGGCCTTCAATGCCAACAGGTCAACTTTGTCGCGCGACGGTGGGCTGAATGAGCCTTGGGTCTGTCTCGTTAGCTTTTCGCAGCAAAGCGGGTTTTGAATTTCAAGATGGGTTTCTCCATGCCGTAGTAGGAGAGCACCGTGGCGGCCAGGGCCAGCGGCATTCCGATGGCGATTACCCGCCATCCGCTCCAGTGGTAGACATAACTCATGGTGTAAAACAACGGCCAGTGCCAGAGGTAGAGCCCGTACGAAACAGACCCAAGCCACACAAGCCATTTGACCTCCATCAGCTTTCGCACCAGGCTCCGGGGATTCACCATGACGTCGACGATGACGGCGGACGTCAGGAGGGCGATGGCGCCGAACCCGTAATAATACAGCCCTTTGCCGAGGAAATTGCCGGTGATGGAGAAGGTGATCAACGCGAGCAGGGCGAGCGGGGCAAAGACCAGCAGGGGAATCTCAATCCGGCGCTGCCCCTTTTCTGAGATCCAGCCGGCATGAAGCACAATACCCAGCAGGCAACCCATCATCAGCGACTCCCCGTGGCTGTCCAAACCGAAAATGACGCGGGTAAACGGGGCATCTTTCAACCCCAATAAGATGCCTTGTCCCCACGAGAGCAAGGCGAGGACCGCGGCCGTGGCGAAGAGACGACGATGGCTGCCGGTGGCCCGGAGCAGCGCCCATAAAAGAAACGGCCAGATGGCGTAGAACTGTTCTTCGGCGGATAGCGACCAGGTTTGTGCGACGACCCCGAGCCCATTGGTGGTGAGCGCTTTGACCCAGTTGGAGGCATAGAAGAGCGCGATCAAGGCGTAAAGACAGTTTTGGCGGGCGCGCGACGGCTCGAAGATTAGGAATCCCAGGGCGCAAACGACGATGAGCATGACCACGAATGCTGGACCCAGCCGAAGCACGCGCCGGATATAGAAATTCCGCAGGGAAATGCCGCCGGTCTTGGCAAATTCTTGCAGGAGGAGGGTGGTAATCAGAAATCCGCTAAGAACAAAAAACATGTCCACGCCGTCGAATCCGCCCGGCAGGAGGGACTGATATTTGCGGAGGGGAATGTGATTGCCCAGAACGAGGAGGATGGCGATGCCGCGCAGACCGTTGAGGGCCGGGACAAAATCGAGCCGGGGGTGGGATGGCCCGGTGGCCGGGGTGCGGTTCCGGCCGGGGGATGATTCGGTCATGGTGAATTCGGCGATTGGGAGCGGCGGTTGCATGGGGGCTTGGTGCTTTATATGACAGTCGCGGAGGGGGTGGCTCACGTGGTTTTCGCCCTTTGGGAAGTTGCTACTGACGAGTTGAGAAACTTACCCCGGCCGGCATCGTGGCGGGGCCAATGGAAAATGGCCAATGCTCAATGACCAATGACCTGTGCGTTGAACCTGACGGCACCTATTGGCGACTGTCCAAAGGCTTCGGCGCCCCCGGAGGAATGGCGCTCATCCAACCCGATTTTGCCATTTTGGGATGATTTATTGCCATTCTGGAGGTTTCAGTTGACTGCCGGCTGGTCTTTCTGCTTAAATTTTTCCATAGCTCCGCGTAAGCGGGTTGGTAGAAATGCTGTCCCCTTTAGTCACCAGAAAGACAGTCAATTCTAACCGCCAACCCGGGACGGGGACCTAAGTCGTTATGCGGCCTTGTTTTCCTTTCCCCGCATGACGGCTTTTTTTTACCCTGGCTACGGCTTATGGTTCCGGGGGCACCGGGGCGGAGGCTTCCGCTGGCGGTGGTGCCGGCTCCGCCTTTGGCCGGTGCAACACCATCACATTCCCCACCCGCATCACCAGGTGACTTTGGGTCTGGGTGGCCAGCAGTGGCGCCAGTTCCTTCTTTTGTTCCTTGAACTCGGCGAATTTGATCTTCACCAGTTCGTGCTTATCCAAGGCCTCGGAAACCGAGCGTACAAACCCTTCGCTCAGGCCGGCTTTGCCGACCTTCAACATGGGTTCCATCAACTGTGCGGCCGCCTTGAACTTGCGGATTTGCGCGTTGGTCAGTGGTTCCAGCATGGCTGTTTCAGGGGTTGGCGGTCAGAAACCGTTCGGCGTCGATGGCGGCCGCGCAGCCCGAACCCGCCGCGGTGATCGCCTGGCGATACACATGGTCCGCGCAATCGCCCGCCACGAACACGCCGGGCACGTTGGTCATGGTGCCTTGTTGCGGCACCACGAAACCGTTTTCATCGGTGGTGATTGGCGGGCTGAAAAGCTTGGTGTTCGGCAGGTGGCCGATGGCGATGAACACGCCCGCGCAAGGTTGCACCGTCTCGGCGCCGGTCTTGAGGTTCTTGAGTTTCACGCCCGTGACCTTGCCTTGGGCCACCTCGAGGACCTCGGTGACCACCGAATCCCACACCGGCTTGATCTTGGGATTGGCCAGCGTGCGCTCGGTCATGATCCGCGAGGCGCGCAGGCTGTCGCGTCGGTGCACCAGGAAGACCTCCGAGCCGAACCGGGTCAGGTAAAGCGCCTCTTCGCAGGCGGAATCGCCGCCGCCCACCACCACCAACGGTTGATTGCGGAAGACGGGCAGGGCGCCGTCGCAGGTGGCGCAATAGGTCACCCCCTTGTTTTCCAGCTCATGTTCGCCCGGCGAGCCGAGATGCCGGTGGCTGGCGCCGGTGGCGATAATCACGGTTTGGGCGGTGATGGTTTCGCCCTCCACCACCAACGTGAAGGGCCGCCGGGAAAAGTCGATGGCTTCCACGCTGCCGAAGCTGGTTTTGGCGCCGAAGCGCTCGGCCTGTTTTTGCATGCGGGTCATGAGCTCATAACCGTCGATGCCCTCGGGGAACCCGGGGAAATTTTCCACGATGGTCGTGGTGGTGAGCAAGCCGCCCGGTTGCTGGCCGGTGAGGACCAGTGGGGCCAGTTGCGCGCGCGCCGTGTAAAGCGCTGCCGTCCACCCGGCCGGGCCGGAACCAATGATGACAACTTTTTCCATAAAGTGGTGCGAAAGGTAATCGCAGAACGCCCGGCTGACAAGGCGGTTCACTTGGCGGTTTGGGCGGAGCGTAAGATGAAATTTTTCGTTGGTTCCATATTTTTTAATATTGTGTGTTTTAGTGTTAATTAGTGTTTTTTATTGTTTATTTGTGTGGTTTACGGACTTTTCTGGTTGGCGCGTGCCTCCCTTGGCCGCTCCTTGGAGCGCCCCCTTCGGGTTGGCGAGGCGGATCGACAGGTTGTCGGTTTGACCAATGTAAAAACGGCCCGTCGGATTCTGGAGAATGTAAACCCAGTACATGAGCCAAGGAGATTGGCTCCAGAGGAAGGACTCG
>CAYTJG010000138.1:0-11212 GCA_964437865.1 uncultured Bifidobacteriaceae bacterium
TGGATTACCTTCGGCTGCCCAAGTTCTCCTATTACTTTTTCCGGAGTCAGAGTGAGACCGGCGCACCACAAATCTTCCTCGCCAACTATTGGACGCCCCGACCTGCCCACGGCAAGGTGGTGGTTTTTTCCAATTGCCAGGAAGTCGAGTTGTTTGTGAACGGCAAGTCCGTGGGACGGCAAAAGCCGGATCATGGGCCCGACACCGACTATGGCGTGTGGCATCCCGAAGCCGACCCGCTCTACATGCTCGCCAACAAATCGGTGCTGGACGATGAAAAGGCCACCGCTGCCGCGCTGAGCCAGCCGCATGATGACGATCGGCGCGCCATGTTTGATGGCGGCAATTGCCAGTACCTGAGCCACCCGCCGTTCACCTTTGTGCCGGTGGACTACGCGCCTGGCGAATTGAAGGCCGTGGGCTATGTGGACGGCCTGCCGGTGACCACTGACCTCCGCCATACGCCAGGCCAGCCAGCCAGGTTAAAGCTCGAAGCGGACTTGCAAAACCGCCCGCTGGCTGCCGATGGGGCGGACGCGGTTTTCATTCGCGCCACCGTGTACGACACCCACGGTTATCCCGTGGTCGACGCCACCAACGCCGTCGACTTCACCGTCAGTGGTCCGGCGCAACTGGTGAGTCCGTTCCACGTCAACGCCGAGGCGGGCGTGGCCACCGTCTTGATCCGCTCCACCGGGTTGACGCCCGGCAAGGTCTCGTTGCGGGCCACCGCCAGGGGCTTGAAGTCGGCCCGGCTGGAGGTGAAGGCGGTGCCGGTCAGTGAAGCCTCGCGGTTGAAGCAGCCGTAAGTTTTCAATTGAACCACCGGCGGACACAGGTAAACCGATGCGGAGCAAGGGATGGGTTGGGAAGAACGGCTCACTGATCAAGGTCTGGTGAGTTCAGTGTCCAGCCACCCATTTGTGGTATATCCGGCCGGGCGCGCAATCCGATATGGTAAGCAAAACCGATATGAAGAAACCGACTGTCCCGACCTGGCGGCAGGCCTTGGCCCTGGCCGCCACACTCTTCCTGGCCGCGGCCGCCGCGGAAGCGGCCACCTTTACCGTTGGCGACAAGGATTTCCTGCTCAACGGCCAGCCGTTTCAAATCAAGGCCGGGGAAATGCACCCAGCCCGCGTGCCGCATCAGTATTGGGCCGACCGCTTGCGGATGGCGCATGCCATGGGGTTGAACACGGTCTCGATTTATGTTTTCTGGAACCAGCACGAGCCGCAGGAGGGCAAGTTCAATTTCTCCGGCGATGCGGACGTGGCGGAGTTTGTGCGGCTGGCACAAAAGGAAGGTCTGTGGGTGATCCTGCGGCCCGGCCCCTATTGTTGCGCGGAATGGGAGTTTGGCGGCTACCCCTGGTGGCTGCTAAAGTCGCATGATCTGAAAGTCCGCAGCCAGGATCCGCGCTTTCTGGCGGCGGCGGGAACCTACCTCAAGAAACTCGGTCAACAGCTCGCGCCGCTCCAAGTCACGCACGGCGGCCCCATCATCATGGTGCAGGTGGAAAACGAATATGGCAGCTTCGGCCATGATCACGACTACATGCATAAGATCCTGGAGCTCGACCGGGCGGCGGGATTCGAGGTGCCGTTCTTCACCGCCGATGGCGGCGGCAGCATGATGGCCGGCGGCAGCCTGCCCGAGGCCCTCCCGGGGCTGAATGGCGGCAGCGGCCCGGACATCATGAAAGAGGTTGGCCATTACCGTCCCACGGGACCGTGGTTGGTGCCTGAATTCTATCCCGGCTGGCTGGACCACTGGGGCGAACCCCACGCGCAGGTGGGCATCGAGGGGTTGACCGAGGAAACCGAGTGGAAACTGACCAACCATGTTTCGTTCTGCTATTACATGATCTACGGCGGCACGTCATTTGGCTTCATGAACGGTGCCAACTACGGCGGCCATTATCAGCCCCAACCCACCAGTTACGATTACGATTCGCCCATGGATGAAATGGGCCGGCCCACCGCGAAATTCTTTGCCCTGCGCCAGGTGTTGGCTCGCCATCTCGCCCCCGGCGAAACCCTGCCGGAGGTTCCCGCCACCACCCCGTTGATCGCCATCCCGTCCATCAACCTCACGGAGTCGGCGAGCCTCTTCGACAATTTGGGACGGCCGGTGACGTCGCGCGAGCCGCAGAGTTTCGAAGACCTGGACCAGGGTTACGGCTATGTGTTGTACCGCACCAAAATCGCCGGCCCGGCCAAGGGGCTGTTGAAAATCAAGGAGCTGCGCGACTACGCCACGGTTTACGTGGATGGCAAACGCGTGGCCGTGCTGGATCGCCGCTACCGGCAGGATTCCACCCTGCTCCAGATCGATGCCGCGTCGGCCACGCTCGATATTCTGGTGGAGAACGGCGGGCGTATCAACTACGGCGGGCAATTGCGCGACAACCGCCAGGGCATTACGGAATCGGTGACCTTGGGAGACCGCGAGTTGACCGGCTGGGAGATGTATCGGCTCCCGTTCGACCGCGTGTCAGGGCTGAAATTCAAGTCCGCGCCCACCGCGGCGGCGCCGGCGATCTATCGCGGCACGTTCAAATTGTCCCAAGTGGGCGACACCTTCCTGGACCTGACCGGCGGGAGCAAAGGAATCGTGTTCATCAACGGCCACAATCTGGGCCGTTACTGGCATATCGGACCGCAACAGACGCTCTATTGTCCGGGTGTGTGGCTCAAGACGGGCCGCAACGAAATCGTGGTGTTTGAGCAGTTGAAGGACGCTGTCTCCGGCATCGCCGGCCTAACCAACTCGATCCTGAACCAGCTCAACCCGGACGAAAACGCACCCGCGTCGCGCCCGGCAATGAAGGCGCCGAAGTTGGGCGCGGCGGCGCCGGTGAAGACCGGCAGTCTGGCTGACGAGGCGGCGGCGCAGGATATTACGTTTGCCGCCACCACGGCGCGCTACCTTTGTTTGCAGGCGCTCTCATCGCAAAACGGCGATGACTTCACCACTTTGGCGGAATTGGACGCGCTGAATGCCGCCGGCAAACCAGTTTCGCACGATGGCTGGAAGGTGCTTTATGTGGACAGCGAGGAAACATCCACGGAATCCGACCGGGCCGAGAATGTGTTTGACGGCCAACCGGAAACGTTTTGGCACACGTTGTGGAGCGAGTCGCATCCGGTGCATCCGCACACGCTGGTCATAGACTTCGGCGCGGAACAGGAAATCACCGGCGTGCGGCTCCTGCCGCGCCAGGATTCGCCCAACGGGCGCATCAAGGATTACCGGCTCTATCTCAGCCCGCAACCGTTTGACTGAATCCGCAGCCAGACCTCACTGGCCGGCAGCCGCAGCGCTTCCGGAGGCCGGCAGGCTGGGATGCATGCCCAGGGACTTTACAAGAAAGGCCCATTTGTCCGCCGCTTCGTCGATGATCTTGGCGGTGGGCTTGCCGGCGCCGTGGCCGGCGCGGGTCTCCACCCGAATCAGCACCGGTGCGTCGCCGGCCTGGTCCGCCTGCATCGTGGCCGCAAACTTGAAGCTGTGCGCCGGCACCACGCGGTCGTCATGGTCGCCGGTCAGGACCAGCGTGGGCGGATATTTCGTCCCGGGTCGCACATTGTGGAGTGGCGAATAGGCGCGTAGCGCGGCAAATTCCTCCGCGTTATCCGGCGACCCGTACTCGCTCATCCAAGCCCAGCCGATCGTAAACCGGTTGAAGCGCAGCATGTCCATGACACCCACCTGCGGCAGGCACGCGCCATACAAGTCTGGCCGTTCCGTCTCACACGCGCCGATCAACAGGCCGCCATTGCTGGCCCCGGAAATCGCCAGCTTCGGCCGCGTGGTGTAGCCCTTGGCCGTCAGCCATTCGGCGGCGGATATGAAATCGTCGAACACCGTTTGTTTTTTCAACTTCATGCCGGCTTGATGCCAGGCCTCGCCATACTCGCCGCCGCCGCGCAGGTTGGCCACGGCATAGGTGCCGCCCATTTCCATCCATACCAAGTTGGCCACGCTGAACGCGGGCGTGATGCTGATATCGAAGCCGCCGTAGGCGTACAGCAGCGTGGGCGCCGGTCCCTTGGGTGAAGTTTTTTTACGGCTGATGAACATCGGCACGCGCGTGCCATCCTTGCTTCGGTAAAACACCTGCTTGGTTTCATAATCCGCCGGGTTGAAATCCACCTTGGGTGCGCGGAAGACCGAGTTGGTGCGCGCCACCAGGTCGTACCGGTAAACCACCCCCGGCGAGGTGAAGCTGGTGAAGGAATAAAACGTCTCGGTATCGCTGCGTTTGCCGCCAAAGCCGCCGGCGGTGCCGATCCCGGGCAGGGCGATCTGGTACAGGAATTTGCCGTCCGGCGAAAACACCTTCACTTGGCTATGGGCATCCTTGAGGTACGCGCAGACGAACGAATTGTTCACCACGCTCACCTCGGTGAGCGTTTCCGCCGCCTGCGGCACCAACTCGCGCCAGTTGGCGCGCTGCGGGCGGGTGGTGTCAACGGCCACAATCCGTCCCCGCGGCGCGGCCAAATCCGTGCGAAACCAGAAGACCGGGCCGTCGTTGTCCAGGAAGGAGTATTGCGCATCGAAATCATTGAGCAGTTCCACCACGGCCGCGCCGGGCGTGGTGAGGTCCAGGTAGAACACCCGGTTCCGCTGATCGGTGCCTTGGGACACCGAGAGAATGAGATAGTGGCCGTCATCCGTCACCTGGCCGCCGAAGCCCCAATCTTTGAAGTCGTCCCGGTGGTAGATCAGCTTGTCTGCCGATTGGGGCGTGCCGAGGCGGTGAAAATAGAGCTTTTGGTAATAATTGACCGCCGTCATTTTAGTGGCGTCGGTGGGTTCGTCATAACGGCAATAAAAGAAGCCGCTGCCGTCTTTGGTCCAGGACGCTCCGGAGAACTTGATCCATTTCAAGTCGTCAGTGGTGTCCTCACCGGTGCTCACGTCGCGGATTTTCCATTCCTCCCAGTCCGATCCGGCGGCGGAAACGCCGTAGGCGAGGTATCGGCCGTCGTGGCTGACCGCCAAGCCAGCCAGGGCCGCCGTGCCGTCGCTGGAAAGCCGGTTGGGGTCCAGCAGTAGCCGCGGCTGGTCGTCCAGGGACGACAGCTTGTACAGCACGCTCTGGTTCTGTAGACCGTCATTCCGCGTGAAAAAATAGACGCCGCCCTCCTGGAACGGCACGCTGTAGCGTTCGAAGTTCCATAATTGCTCCAGTCGCCGGTGGATGGCGTCCCGCTCGGGAATTTGCTTGAGGTAATCGAAAGTGACCTGGTTTTGCGCGGCCACCCAGGCCTTGGTCTCGGCCGAGTTGTCGTCCTCCAGCCACCGGTATGGATCCGCCACGGAGACGCCATGGTAAATATCCACTTGGTTGGTGGTGCGGGTGACGGGATAAGTGATGTTCGCCCCCCACGCGCCGGTCCCGGCGGCGAGGACTGGCAAAAGCAGCAACTTGGCAATGCGCATGGCCAAATGATTGCAAGGTGGAACTGACAAGCAACTAAATTTATGCCCACAGTTAGGGCCGGTTACCCAAGTCGATGGGGGTGGCAAGCGAGGTTCACGCCGGGCAGTGCTGCTTGCGATAAGCCAGCGGTGCCATGCCCAGGAGGCGTGAAAAGGTGCGCGTCAGGTGGGCGTGATCATAGAAACCCGTCGCCAAGGCCACTTCGGTCACGGCTTGGTCGGTTTGCGCCAGGAGGCGGCTCGCCGCCTGGACCCGGATTCGCAGCAGATACTGGCGGACTGTGGTGTTGAAGAGCCGGCGGAATTGCCGATCAAACTGGCTGCTGGACAAGCCGACCATCCGGGCCAGTTGCGGCGTGGTCCACCGGTCCGCGTAACGGGTCTGGAGGTGTCGCACCACCTGCGCCAGCCGGTGGTGCGTCGGTGGCGCGAATCTCAGCCCCTCGAGTTCCCGGTAGATGCCGGCCACGCCGATGATGCGCCCCTGCCGGTTGCGCACCGGTACCTTGCTATACACGATGAGCTTGTCGGAGCCCGTCCCCTCCGGCGCCGGGTCGATGGCATTCAAGATGGGTACGCCGGAGCGGATGACTTGCCGATCGCTCGCCACATAGAGATCGGCCCGTTCCTTGGGGAAAAAATCGTGGTCCCGCCGGCCAATCGCCTCGTGTTCCGTGGCCACGCCGCAGTCGTCAATCCCGCGGCGGTTGAGCATGACAAACCGCCCTTGCCGGTCCTTCAAGAAAAACGCCACGTCCGGCAGGAGATCCAGGAGTTGGCCCACGGTCGTCAGGTCGGCGACTTGGCCAAGAAAATGCCGGCGAAAAGTTTCCACCTTCATGCGTGAAAAATACAAAAATTAGATCCGGTGTTACAAGCCGGCGCGCGTCAAATCGGCAATACTAGGGCATGCCCCAATCGTCCATCCACCCGTGGCCGCCGCGATCCAGGACCGCGGGTCGCCTGGCCGGACTCCCACTTCACCCGCAAACCGCTCCACAACCATGACTCGCTCCCTGAATCGCCGCGACTTTTTGAAGGTTTCAACCCTGGCCTCCTCGGCGCTGATCCTCCCGCGCCGGCTCCTGGCCGGCTCCGGCACAACCCCGCCCAGCGAAAGGCTCAACGTTGCCGGCATCGGTTTCGGCGGGATGGGCGGCAATAATCTCAGTAATCTCGAGAGCGAGAACATCGTGGCCTTGTGCGACGTGGATCACCATTACGCCGCGCCCGTCATCAAACGCTATCCGGGCGCGAAGCTCTACACCGATTACCGCGAAATGCTCGACCGGCAAAAGGACATTGACGCGGTTGTCATCGCCACCCCGGACCACACCCACGCCGTGATCGCGATGGCGGCGATCCAGTCCGGCAAACACGTTTACTGCCAAAAGCCGCTCTGCCATGACATCTACGAAGCGCGCCAACTGGCCCGGGCGGCCAAGGAATCGAAGGTGGCCACCCAAATGGGCATCCAGGGCCACAGCGGCGAAGGATTCCGCCTCATCTGCGAATGGATTGCCGACGGGGCCATTGGCGAGATCCGCGAGGTGGATGCCTGGTGCAGCCTGTCCTATTATCCGTGGGGTCATGCGCCCTGGAGCTCCCAATGGGGCGGCGCGGGCCGTCCGACCGATACGCCGGCGGCGCCCGCCGGCATGAATTGGGATCTGTGGCTCGGACCGGCAGCAGCCCGGCCCTATCATCCGGCCTACCACCCCGGTGTCTGGCGCTGTTGGTGGGATTTTGGCAATGGCATGATGGGGGACCGCGGGGCCCACACCCTCGATTCCGTGGTCTCCGCGCTCAAGCTCGGGGCACCGACCAGCATCGAAGCCACCTCCTGCGGCATGACCGAGGAAACTCATCCGCTTTCGGCCATCGTCACCTTCCAGTTTCCGGCGCGCGGCGACCGGCCGCCGGTCAAGCTCACTTGGTACGAGGGCACCCGCCCGCCCCGGCCAGCCGCGGCGGAGGACGGCGTCCTGTTGGGCGGAACCGAAGGCGGTGCACTCTTCATCGGTTCCAAAGGCCAGCTCATGTGCGACGTCTATGGCGATAGCCCCCGGCTCTTCCCTGAGAAACTGATGCGGGAATACAAACGTCCGCCCAAGACCATCCCCCGCGTGAAGGACTCGCACGAAATGGATTGGGTGCGCGCGTGCAAGGCCGGGACCCAGCCGGGCGCGCCTTTCGCGTACTCCGGCCCGCTCACGGAAATCTGCCTGCTCGGGAATATCGCCACCCGCGTGGATGCCAAAATCGAATGGGATGCCGACGCCATGAAAGTGACCAACCTGCCGGAGGCCAACCGCTTTGTGCGCGCCAATTACCGCGCCGGCTGGTCGTTGTGAGGCCGTTCCGATGTCGGCGGCCAGTCGGCCGGGGGAAGGGGCGAAAATTCGCTCAATATTCCCTCTTGTCATCCCGTGTTTTCTTGGTATGATTAGCGCCCTTTTTATGAAGACGGACATCCATCCGAAATATACGGACGCCGAAATCCGTTGCGCCTGTGGCAACGTGATCAAGACGCGTTCTACGCGGCAGACCATCATCGTGGGCATTTGCAATGTCTGCCATCCCTTTTATACGGGCCAGCAGAAATTTGTGGATACCGCCGGCCGCGTGGACAAGTTCCAACAACGCCTGGCCAAGACTCAGGCCGCGCAAGCCGAGCAGGCCAACAAGAAGAAGAAAAAGGTTTAGATTTTGACGTCCAGCCGCCCGCCGCACCGGAGATTCCGGGGTGGCGGGCGGCTTGCTTTTTCGCAGCGCCCGCCGGCGGCCCCGGCTATCGGCGCCTGCCTGTTCGTGATTTTGACCCGCAGCGCAGCCTGACGACCGGCCCATGAATCTGGTGCCCCACATCGAGAACTTCCGCCGACGCTTTGCCGAGGTTGAAGCCTTGCTGAGTGATGCCAAGGTATTCGACCGTCCGCAAATCGCGCAGGAGCTGTCGCGCGAATACGCGCGGCTCAAGGAGCTCCTGGTCGCCGGCAACGCCTACGTCAAGACGGTGGCCGACCTGGAGGAAAACCGGGGGCTGCTCAAGGCCGAACCTGCTGAATCCGAGCTGGCGCTCATGGCCCGCGAGGAAATCGCCCGGCTGGAAGCCGAGGAACGCAAGCTCGGCCAGCAAATCCAATTCGGGCTGGTGCCGCCGGACCTCACGGATTCCCGCAATACCATCATGGAAATCCGCGCCGGCGCGGGCGGCAATGAATCGGCCCTGTTCGCCGCCGATCTTTACCGGATGTACTGTCGCTACGCGGAAACCCGCGGCTGGAAGATCGAAGCGCTCGATTGCAATGCCTCCGATCTCGGCGGGTTCAAGGAAATCGTTTTTCAGATCAACGGCACCGATGTGTTCAAGCGGCTCAAGTACGAGAGCGGCGTGCACCGGGTCCAGCGCGTGCCGGCCACTGAGGCGCAGGGACGCATCCATACCAGCACCTGCACCGTGGCCGTGCTGCCCGAGGCGGAGGAAGTGGACGTGGAAATCAAGCCGGACGAGATTGAGGTAACGGTCTGCCGCGCCTCCGGCAAGGGCGGCCAGGGCGTGAACACCACGGACTCGGCCGTGCAAATCCAGCACAAGCCCACCGGCATGATCGTGCGCATCGCCGATGAGCGATCCCAGATCAAGAACCGGGCCAAGGCCATGACCATCCTGCGGTCGCGTCTGCTCGAGGCCAAGATCGCCGCCGAAAATGCGAAATACGCCGCCCACCGCAAACAGCAGGTGGGCACCGGCGAGCGCAACGAGAAAATCCGCACCTACAATTTTCCGCAGAACCGCGTGACCGATCACCGCATTGAATTGACACTTTATAATCTATCGAGTGTCATCGAGGGCGAATTGGACGGGTTGATCGACCCGTTGATCACGCACGACATGGAGGAGAAACTGGCGGCGGTGCAGACGTAACCCGCCGGATCATTTCCAACCGGGCCAGACCCAGGCGTAGCGCGCCTTGGGGCCTCCGCGTTGCACCCGAGACATGAAAGAAATCAAAGGCCTGATATTTGACTGTGATGGCACCCTGGCGGACACCATGCCCCTGCATTGGCGCGCGTGGCAGATGGTGACCCGGCGGTATGGCTTGTATTTGCCTGAGGACCGCTTTTACGCGCTGGGGGGCGTGCCCTCACGCGACATTCTGAAGCTGCTCTCGCAGGAACAGGGGCGTTCGTTGGATCACATCGCCGTGGCGCACGAGAAGGAAAGCGTCTATCTGCCGCTGATGGGCGAGGTTGAACCCATTCACGTCGTGGTGGACATTGCCCGGGCCAATTACGGCAAGATTCCCCTGGCCGTGGCCTCCGGCGGCACCCAATCCATCATCACGCAGGTGCTTGAGCACTTAAAAATCCGGTCGCTCTTCCAAGCGATTGTGACGAGCGAGATGGTGAAAAATCAAAAGCCGGCGCCGGATATTTTCCTCGAAGCCGCCCGCCGCATCGGCGTGGAACCCCGGTTCTGCCGCGCCTACGAGGATACCGAGCTGGGCCTGCAAGCCATCCGCTCCGCCGGCATGGAAGCCGTGGATGTGCGGAAACTGCTGACCCCGGCCAGCCCGGGCAAGTGATCGTGCGCGGTCGGCCGGCGATGCCTCTGGCCGGGTTTCGTTTACGCCACGGCCGGCAGCGATCGAATAGTTTTGGCAAAGTGCGGAAAAGCAGTTAATGAAGGGAGGTGAAAAAACGATCGTGGTCCCTGTTGTTCCTGGCGGTGCTTTTATTTCTGGGCACGGTGGGCTGCGGCAGTTTCATGGCGCACCGGATGGTGCAGGCGCCCAATACTTACCCGACTTGGTTTGCCCCGGAAGCACCGGTGCTGCTGGACTTTCATCCCAACTTCATGACCAACTTTCCCCGGCAATACGTTACGGTGGGATCGCCCCCGGCAAAGTTGTGCTATCGCCTCATTGAGCCGGCGGATTACCGGTTCACCGTGGCCACCACCAATTGGATGGAGGGCGCTTCCCCGCGGACGGAGTTTGATTTTCGGGCGGATATGCCGGCTCCGACGAATGCGTGGACGGCGCATCCGCGCGGTACAGTGGTGCTGCTGCACGGCTACGCGCTGGCACAGTTCTCGATGATGCCCTGGGCGCTGCAGTTGGCCCAGGACGGCTGGCGCTGCGTGCTGGTGGATCTGCGCGGACACGGCCGGTCCTCGGGCAAGAAGATCTATTATGGTCTCGAAGAAGTGCACGACCTCAGCCAATTGCTGGATCACCTGGGACAATCCGGCCAGTTAAGCAAACCCGTGGCCGCGGTGGGCGAATCCTATGGCGCGGCCCTGGCCCTGCGCTGGAAAACGGTGGAGCCGCGCGTGCACTTGGTGGTGGCCATCGCTCCATACGGCTGTCTGTCCAACAGCGTTTTGAACCTGCAGTCCGAGTACGCCGATTGGGTGCCGCAGTCCTGGATCCGGGCCGGACTGAGACACCTGCCGGCGGTGCTGAACACCACCGCCAGCGAATTGGATACCACCACGCCGCTCTCCCGTTATCCGGTCAAAGCGCTGTTCATCACGGCCGACGGCGATACGATTGCCCCCACCAACGAGGTGGCCGGATTGGAGGCGCTGGCCGCTCCGGGCAGTCAGTTGATCATCGTCCACGACAGCACTCACGAGACCTTGACGTATCATTTCGACGACCTGGCCAAACCGGTCTTGCAATGGTTGAAGGCTGGTGATGAATCGGGCGGAAGCGCGTTGAATTCGAGGCCGGCCGAAGCGGCCACCCGC
>CAYTJG010000138.1:11312-15470 GCA_964437865.1 uncultured Bifidobacteriaceae bacterium
GGCCGGCCGAAGCGGCCACCCGCATGCAATAACTGGCTGTGCTGGGGAAAGATAACCCTTGTAAGAACATTGGCCAAGAGCCCGATTTTTGCCACCCTTCACTATGCACTTTTTAAACCGATTTTTTGACGGCCAAGGCTGGAAAAACCAATATGGCGTCCAATATTGCATCCGCAGCATACCGGCGATGTGGCTGGTGGACAACAAGGGGGATTTGCGGGAAACCAATGCCCGCGAGGACCTGCAAGGGAAGGTGGCCAAGCTGCTGGCAGAATAGCGTTGGCCGCCTTTGAGCATGTGTTGCAAGGCGCCGGGACGACCTTGCCGCAACGGGACGCCGTGGATGAGCGAATCGTGATCGAAACCCGCACTGGCACCGGGCATATCGTCAAATGAGGCAAGGCATCTTGAGGTTAGCCAGCTCATTTTGTTGTCATCGGACCACCGGCTCCAGTCGCAGGCTGATAATCTGGTTGTGGCCCACCGGCAGGCTGACTGCATTCCGTTCCACGGACAGCACGTGATTGGTCACGGGCTGCTCCAATAGATCGGTCTCTTGCACCTGCATGTCCCGGTCGAATTGAATCCGGGCCCGGGTATCCGCACCATCGGTTTCATAGAATCGCAACACATAGCCGCTGCCGTCTTCGCTGTGCTTCAGCGCGCTGACCACCACGTTTCCCGCGCCGCCGATGTTCGTCAGCGACAGCGTGGGCAGTTCGCCGGCTGGCGCATGGGGCATGGTGACCCGGGCGAGCAGCGGCAGATTCAACGCCAGCGCCTGGCGATCCGACCGCGCCTCCCGCCAGCCGCCGGCATGCGGATAAAGGCTGTACGTGAAGCTTTGCAAACCTTGGTCCGGATGCGGGTCGGGCTCGGTGGCGGAACGCAACGCCGTCAGTCGGAAAACGTTGTTGGTCACGTCAAATCCGTATTTGCAGTCGTTCAAAATGCTCAGGCCAAACCGCGCCGTCCGGGCGGGCCGGGTGGCCAGCGTCGCGGCAAACACGCGCACCTCGCCGTCGCGGGGCAGGATCAGGCTCGTGGCGCCCTTGGGCCGGGGCACGCCGATCACCCACCAATGGGCCGGCACGTCGGTCTGCTTGCCGGCCGCGGATTGTCGGTAAGCAAAAGTGAACCCCGCCTGATTGTCCGGGGCATCGTTGACCACCCAATCACTGATTTGGAACGCCCGGGATTGCACCGCGCCGTCTGCCAGCTGAAAGCCCAGATCAGTCCAGCGCCCCCGATTTACGCACGCCGCGAGCAAATAAACCGTATCGCCCTCCACTGCCGCCGGCAGCGGAATGCGCTGGCCGGCCGCCGTGATGGAATCGAGCCGGTTGGACGCACTGCCCGGCAGGTCAAAGGTCACTTGTTCAGGTCCCAAACGATAGCGGCCCGCGGCTGGGAGCAAGTCGGCTGCGTAGGCGTTGCCCTCACCGTCGAAGTTCTCCGCCGCCCGCGCATTGAAGCATGCTGACAGATCCAGGGGCGTGGCCGCCAGCACCGTCGCCGGCGCATCCTCGCTCACATCCATCCATCGCTGGCCCGGACATTCCTGGCCCGAGACCGGCCGGCCAATGCTGCCAAAGGGGATTTCGGCCTGCGCGTCGAGATTCGTGGCGTTCAAGGGGAACCGCACCTTCAAGGTGGTGTGCTCCTCCTGCCAGTCCACCGTGGTGGGCACGTCGATGCGTGGCAAGGCACCATAGGCCACGATGTCCTGCGTATAAGTCGAGCGCCCCAAGGCGTGCGTAACCCGAAGTCGCGTAAACACCGGACCATCATCCAGCAATTGAACGGAGGCGCCCTCGGCCGCCAAAGTCCGGTTGGTGCCGGTGTACTTGATGTCCCAGGCGTTGCCCATATCGCCCAACAACTGCCAGACATTCCCGCCGGCCGCCGAACCGAATACGTCCCACGCTGCCGGTCTTGATAAGAGTTGGGTCATGGCGCCGCCGGCCTTGTCGATCTGGAACGACAGGCTGGGCGTTTCCACCGCGTAGGTCTCTCCGTTGTCGCGGAGCGTGATGCCATCCGCCGGGCAGGTGTTGGTGGCCGGGAAATAGACGGCGTGGCCGAAGGCGGGCACGTTCCGGGCCACGAAGACAAGCAGGCTGCCGCTGGTGGCCTGGGCCGGGAAGCGATGACCGTCCAGATCCACCACGGAATGAAATTGTCCGGCGCCATCGAGGGGCACCCGCACCACGTCGTCGCGCGCGAACGAGAGCGTGTTCCACACTACCAGGGCCGGGCCGCCCGGACCGCGCGTATCGGCCTGTGCCGTCAGAAAATCCAGGCAGGCGTCGATCTGATTCGTCTCGAACCGGAACGCCGGCGCCAATTGCTCCTGCATCCAGTCATAGGTGGCATGCATCGCCGTGCCGCAGGCAATGTCATGGAACTGCGCGAAGCTCACCGGCTTCCACGCCTCGTCGAATTCCGCGACCGGATAGGACCGGCCGCGCAGCGCAGCCAGCGACGCCAACACCTGGGCCGTGTAGAGATTGTTTTCGTGGCTCCGCAGCGCTTTCTTGATGTCTCCGTGCGAAGTGTAACAGCCCTCGAATGTGTATTGCAGGTCCGTGTCCACCACCGGCAACGCCGCGGCGGCGGGCTGCCGTTCAAGTTGGGCAAAATAATCGTCCGCGCCTGCAAAATGGACGTGCGGCAGGATGGGGTTATCCTGGAACGACTGGAGGCGCAGAAGGTGCTCACGCGTGGGGCCGCCGCCGTGATCGCCCACACCGAACACCACCAGCGACTGCGGCAGATTCAACCGCTGCTCGTTCACGGCGGGCACCGCCAACTGCTCCAATTTCACGTCCTCGTCATAATCCGCGGTATTCACCTTGAGCACCCGCGATCCATCCGGCGCTTCCCACCAGGTGATGCCCTGGGTATTCCCGCAGCGGGTGTGATAAAAATAGCGGATGCCCGCTTGCCGCATGATTTGCGGCAGTTGCCAGGTATGGCCAAAGGAATCCGGCAGCCAGCCCGTGACGGCGTACTTGCCGAACTTGGCCTTGAAATAACGCTGTCCCAGCGCGATCGATTGCGCCAGGCCCTCGCCGCCGGGCAGGTCGGTATCGGATTCATTCCACAAGCCGCCGACCGGCTCCCACTGTCCGCGGGCGGCCATGGCCTGCATCCGCGCGAATTCCGCCGGGAACTGCGCTTCGATGGGCACGTACGCGCCCGGCTGGCTCTGCACAAAACGGAATTGTGGGAATTCATCCATCAGGTTCATGGCGCTGTTCCAGGTGCGCTGGCACACGTCGATTGTCTCGCTCCACGGCCAGAGCCAATTCATATCGATATGCGCATGGCCCACGTAATAGACATCGTACTTCCGCGTGAAGGTGGCCGCCGGAGCCAACGCGGCCTGGGCCGCCGTCAATTGGGCGCGGACAGTGGCGAGGTTGGTCGAGGTGAGGTTGTCGAAATGGATTTCCGCCTCGCTGGCGTGCAGATCGGCTGCCAGCGTCGCGCGTTCATCACCGGCGACTTGCCCCGCCAGCAATTCGACGAATTTGGCGGCATCGAGATACCGGCCCAACTCCGGCAAGGCGTTGAAATACAGACGGGCGAAATGAAGCTGGCCGCTGCCGGGACCGTTGATGCCCCGCACGGCCAGATGAAACGTCTGGCCCGCGTGCGCGTGCTCCGTGAGCGTGTAGTGGCCTTCATCCCAATGAAAGGCCTCTTTGAGCTGGCCATCCACATACAACTCGCCGTCGTCATCCATGCCCACGTCCAGTCGCACGGGCAGGCCTTCCACGGATTGCCCCGCCACCCTATCCGGCAGGGTGACCGTGGCCCGGAACCACACTTTGGTGTTCTCGCCCGACCACGAATACCCCGGTGCCACCACCGGCCACGCACTGTCATCGAAGTCGATCTGCTCCCCGCCGGCGAGATCCGGCTGGTGAAACCGCCAATGATCCACCGGCACGCTGAGCAATTGAACGGCGCCGGGCACCAAGGCGGCCAACTTGTCGGTGGAGGCATCGCCACGGGCGGCCACGCCGGTGAGCAGGAGGGCTGTGAGACAACCCAGCAGACGCAATGGGTTCATAAAAGATAAATCAAAAGTGGTGCGCGCGAGAGGATTTGAACCTCCAATCCTTACGGAACCAGATCCTAAGTCTGGCG
>CAYTJG010000139.1:0-15429 GCA_964437865.1 uncultured Bifidobacteriaceae bacterium
CCGGCGTAAACGTATACTCCCAGAAATCCGGCAGACCATCCTGGTCGGTGTCCAGATAAGGCAGCGGTGAAGGCAGCGTCGCGTAGGCGGACTGGAATTTTCCGGCGCTGCCAGCTTGATAGATGGAAGCAATTTCGTTGGCCGAAAGGGCACGTTTATAAAAGCTGATTTCATCCATCAAGCCGGAATAGAGATCCGTCGGTCCGGATGCGGAGGCAAAGGTGGTCTGACCGCCAATCAGCACATTGGTAAAACTTGTCTCGGTGGTAAAGACACCCAAATTGGCTTGCTCCACCGACACGCCATTAACGTACAAAGTGGATATGCCCGACGCTTTGTCGTAGGTCACCGCGATATGCTGCCACGTCCCTATGGACACGACATTGCCGGGCGAACAAATAAGGTGACTTGCCCCGCTTGTATCCACTAGGTTGGCCGACACACATCCGGGAGGAAAGATTCCATCAATCGGATCAACATCCATGAAAAATTGGAAACCAAGATCCGAACCGTTGCCTGATCCAAGGATTCGTTCGTATTTCGCGATCGACATATCTGGAGTCACGGTCGTCGGATTGATCCAGCACTCGATGGTCAGACCTCCGTCTTTTCCCAGATCCAAATTTGTGGGATCAGACGCGTTGGGATGGACGAGCAGGTATTGATCGCTCCCGTTAAATTGGAAACCGGTTCCGACTTCTCCGGCCGCGAATCCGGTCCCGTTTACCGGAGTTCCATTATTGCCCCCCACACTATCGACATAGTTGTTCTGCCCCCTCCACCAAGCCAACATGCCGCTCAACGGATTGAATGAGATCAACGTGCCGGTTTGATAGCGCACCTTGGTGGCGATATTCGTATCCACGAAATCACGCAGGGCCAGGTTCACGCCGGCAAAGTCCAGCACCTTTTCATACGCCTGGTAAGCTTCGTCCACCGAAACGGGCAGCGTCGGGAACGCGTGGCTGAACGGCGTGTAGGCATTGGTGAACATGCCCCAACCCGTGTCGGCCCCGTTCAACACCCCATTGGTATCGCTGTCGATGAAGTTATTGGTCTGGAAGATCCACGTGGCCGACCTGGCATTCGTAGCGCCGGCGAAGAACGCGATGTTGGTGATGGCGTAATTGGTCCCGTAGCTGGCCGTGTTCGGGCCCGCAATTAAGTAATTTGCCACATAATTCAACTGGTTGGTGGAGCCGTTCGGACTGTCATCCGCCTGGTCCGCATCGCCATCGCTCAAGCCGGAGAACAACCCCCAGTTGTAGATGACGTTGTTTACAAAATCCAAGGTCAAATTGTCGCCCAGCCGCGGACTGCCCGTGTAGTTGTCGGCAAACAGGTTGTGGTGCAAGGTCACCGCCCCGCTGCCCTGCCGCAACAACGCGCCCGTCGGAGGATTGGTGGCGCTGAAGCTGGTGCCTTCAAGACTGTCCGCCATGACCGACCATTGCACCGTCACATTGGACGAATTCAAGACCGACACCAAATTATCCGATGTCCATTCCGCGGAGATATGATCGGCAATGGCGTTGGAAACACCCAAGAATTGGAACGAATCGTCCGCCGAGCCGCGCCGGAAGCGGATATCCCGGATGATCACGTCATGCGCGTTGGTCACCGTCGTCATGTTCCCCTCCACGGTGATGCCCCCGGGCGATGATTGGCCCGCGATCGTCAAATCGGAATTCGTGATCACCAGCAGCGATTGCAGATCAATATTGCCCGCCACATCGAAGACCACGGTGCGGCCCGACTGGCTGACGGCATCCCGCAACGTGCTCGCCCCGGAATCCGCCAGTGACGTCACGTGATAGACCGTGCCGCTACCGCCGGCATGCCCGCCGCCGACCGCCCCACCACCGGCTCCTTCCGCGCCTGGGAAGGCCGGGAAGTATGCGTTGGTGAGCACCTCCGCCACAATGGTGTAGCTGATATTGGTCACTTCCCGGTTCGGTACTCCCAAATACCAGTCCCCCGTCAGGTTGGTCTGCACGCTGTTGGTATAGACCAAGACCAGTTCCGGGCTCGTCCCGCTGTTCTGGCTGCTCTGATAAAACACCGGCGCCAGGGGCAGCCCGTTGGTCTGCACCGTCAGATCCCCATTGCCGCTCAAATTGTACAGCTCAAACCGCAACCCCGTCGGCGGCACATTGCTCCCATTGACCACCACGTTCGTGGCCTGGAAATGGAAGAAGTTCGTCAAGTCCGCCCCCGGCCCCGCCGTCCACGACACCGGCGCCCCGTTCGTCAAATTGATGATCGCCGGCATCGCGCTCGTGGGCAGCGCCAAATCATTGATATCCAGTTCCTTGGCCAGCACGCTGTATTGCAGTTTCGTGCCGTCCCGATTGATCACCCCCAGGTACCAGCGCCCCGCCGTCAGCGGCACCGGCAACGAATTCGTCAGCACATAAATATTCTCATCGGCCGTGCCATTATTAAAACTCCCGTAGTCCGTATTGGTCAAACTCGGCAGCGGCGCCCCCTGGCGCAGCACCAGGTCCGCATTCCCGCTCAGTTGCAATAACTGGAACGTCGCCTCATACGCATTCGAACTCACGTCAAAGGAAAAATACCGTTCCCCGCTGTATTCGTTGGTCAACTGCCCCGTAAACGGCGTCCCGTTCGGCAAGTTCTGGACATCAAAATCCACTTCCAACGTCACCGAGGCCGCGTGGCTGTTGCCGTTGGACACCGCCAGATAGTAGGTCGTCAACGGCGTCAGCGGCAATTCGCCGCCCGCCGGAGCCTCCGCCAGAATGGGCGACCCCACCCCGCTGGTGCCCAGGCCCAGGAGCGTCGCACTCGGTGCGGTGGCCGTCGCCGGCGAGTTGTTTGAACTGTAATAAAACAGGCCCACGGGCAGCGACGAGGACACCAGAATATTGGTCGCCGCGTGCGCCCAACCGGGCACCGGCACGGCATAATACGCGATGTTGCCCGGCTCCACCGTGCTCGCCAGCGGCGTTTCCGGCGCCAGCGTGGCCGAGATCAACGCGTTGGAGACCAGCACAAAGTTCAACTCCCAACTCACCAACGCGTTCACGTTCGTCACATACGCCCCAACCCGGCTGTCCCACACCTGCATCGTCCAATTGCCCGCCGCCGTCGCCCCGTTGAGCGTGGACAACTCCTGTTCCGGGAAGTAATACAGATTGGTCTGCGGCGATTCCTCCACCGAGAACGAATCCAGCAGGATGCCCGGCTCGACCCCGGTGATCGTCAGCGGCAGCGCATTGGTCGTGGCCGTGAAGGTATAGCTGTCCACCGCCCATAAATCGTTCACCCCATAAATGAGGTTGCTGCTTGCCCCGAAGGCCACCCACGCCTCCGCCAGCCCCGCCGCCGGCGTGGCCGCCGGGTCGAACTTGCCGATCGCCCGGTTCGTGCTCTGCGCCGACACCTGGTGGATGGCCGAAATCTCCGCCAGCGACAGCGCCCGGCCGTACACACTCATTTCATCCAACTCGCCGCCAAAGTAGTTGTTCGTGTACAGGCTCAGGTCATGGCCCAGCAACAAATCGCCCCCGGTCTTGGGCACGAACGTCACCCCGCCGGAATACAGGTTGCTCGTCGCCACGTTCGTCCCGTTGAGATACAGGGCCGCCACGCCCGAGTCCTGGTTGAACGTCAGCGCCACGTGCTGATAGACATTATTGGAGAGCAGGCCCGGCGCCGAGTAGATCCAGTGCGACACCGAGTTGGTGTCCACGATGTTGGCGAACAAACAACCTTGCAGCGTATTGGTCGTCGTGGTCCAGTTGGTGCCCGAGATCCAGAACTGCACCCCGTTGGTGGGAATGGTGGCCACTTCCACCACGCCGTAAACCGGGTTGGTCGGCGGGTTGCCACACGCCTCGCCCGAATTGTTCAGCAACTGCCACAATCCCGGATACGCATTGGTCGGCCCCAGGATGGCCACAAACCGGTCGCTGCCGCACGCCGCGGCCGGTTCGCCGGGAATCCAGTTGGTGTACGTCAAATCGGTCGACCCCCCCGCCCAGACATACGTCCCCGCGCTCGCCAAATCGTTCAGCCCGGTCCACAAATCGCGGTTCGTCGTACCGTAAGCGGTAAACGTATCATAGACCCATTCATCCTCATCCGCCGATTCCAACGTCACCAAATTCCCCCCCAGTTCTCTCGCCCATAATTCCGATGTGATCCAGTTGGTGGCCGCCAGCAGGTAATAGTAATGTCCGGTCGCCCGATCCAGCCGCGGCCCCTGCACGATCGCCAGGTTCGTGTCCGCCGTCGCCCGGTTGGTCGGCACCGGCGCCAGCCATTCCACCAACGGCTGCGGCCACGACAAATTCGTCGGGTTGATCCACCCCTCCACTGTGAAACCGCCCCCCGCCCCCACGTTCAGCGAGGTCGACGCCGGCACCTGCACGTACGTGTTGGTCCCCGCAAATTCATACGTGTCGCCCGCATCCTGGAACCCAAACGCCTGCCCCACTTCCCCCGCCGGGAAGTTGAACCGCCCGATCAACTGGCCGTTATTATTGTTGTTCTCCGGATCGGAACTGTCGTTGGCGTCGCCTTCGCCCCGCCACCAGCCCTCGATGTCCGGCCCGCGATACCAGAACGTCACCGTGTACCGCCGGCCCGGGATCGTCGCCAGCGTTGTGCTAATCGCCCCGTTGCCCAGCGCCAGGTAATTGCTGCCCCCCGTGTCCCCGGTCAGCGTCGTCGCCGGATCCGTCACCACGCTCACCACATTGGTCAGCACCGTCCACGTGTTGTTCGCCGAGTCCGCCAACGTGTCCGCCGGCGTGTAGTCGCCCACCGCCGTGCCATCCACGTTGAACAACACCGAATTGCTGAGCTCGTTCTCCAAGCCGAACGGCGTCGGCGCAAACTTGATCGGCACATCCGTCAGGTTCGTGTCATCCGTGAACACCAGGTAATCATAATTCGTGCTCGGCGCCCCCGCCGTGTACACCCACGCATCGCCCTGCGACGCATACGGGTTCCCAAACTGGTTCAGGATGATCGTCAGATTCGTCACCCCCGCCGGCACCACCAGATTCGTCATGAACGGAATCGTATCCTGCGAGCCGCCCCCGGTCCCACTGGGCGCGTTGCTCGCAAAGCCCGTGTTGTAAAGGCAATACACGCTGTTGGTCAGAAAATCCGCCGCATTGGTCGTGCTGTAAATCGTCATCTGGTCGGGCACCGTGTAGAAATTCCACGTCAGCGGCACGCTCGTCCCCGTCACGTTCGGGTACACCCGCAAATAATTCGTCTGCGCCGCCGCCCCGCCCACCGCCGTCGAATTCAGCTCATTCGTATACACAATGGTGTTCCCCGCCCCGTTGGTCGTCAGCGCGCCCCGGTTCTCCATCAGCAACACCCGCACCCCGTCCGGACTCACCAGCGTAAACGCATAATCCGAGATCCGCGGCGAGTTCACCACGATCCCCACGTTCACCGTCGACACCAGATTCGTCACCCCCGCCGGCACCACAATCGTCGCCCCCGCCGCCGCCGCATTCACCGCCGCCCCATCCGTCGGCGCCGGCGCCGGCGTCACCGCATCGTCCCCCAACCCCTGCGAGCCACCCGACGTGTACGTGTAGATGTCGTTGGCCGACGTCCCGATCCCCAGCGTCGCGCTCAAGAACACCGTCATCGTCGTCGTCGTGTTGGGATTGTACAAACCCACAAAATAACGCCCCATCGCCAGCGGCGGCCCCACCGAAATCGTGTTCCCGGGCGGCGTCCCGTTCGTCAGCGACGCCTCCTGGTCATAATCCGTCAGCGTCGGATCGTCCCCCACCAACTCATACATCTGGATCGCCGGCGTCCCCGCCGACAAACCCGGGGTCACGTTCGTCCCGTAAAAAGTCAGGTTCGTATACCCCGCCGGCACATCCACCCAGTCGTAAAACCAGCCCCCCGGCGGCACCGACACGTAAACCCCCGGCTGCTTGAGATTCCGGTGCGGCTGGATCACCAGCGTCAACCGCGTCACCTGCCCCGTGTACCCGCCCGCCGAGTTGTCCAGCACGCTCAGGATCCACGGCCCCAACGCCGAGAGCCCCTGGTAATCCGTCAATTTCCCCGGCCCATCCGAACTGCTCGTTCCCTCGGGATTGTTCACACTGTCATCATAGACGATCGGCTTCTTACCAAAGGTATTGCCGAGTGCATCATGGTTGTTCAGCACCACCGCCTTGCTCCCAAATTCCAGCGCCCCGTACAAATCCCCGAAATTCTGGTGCTCATCCAGGTTGGTCACGATCACCTGCTCCACCACCATCGGCAGCACCGCCAGCGCAAACACGTTCGTCAGCCCCGGATGCGTGTTGTTCCCCGTCGGAATCGGCATCGGCAACAGCAGGCCGTTGACAATCTGGTTCCCGTTCTGGTCCAGGCTGCTGAAGGGAATGTCCGTGAAAATCGGCATGAACGAATACTCCGCCCCCATCTGGTCGTCCGCCTGCACCCCCACATAGTAGATCTGCCCCGGCGCCGAATTCGTATAGAACGCAAACTGCGTCCCCTGGTTGGCCACCCCCGCCCGGCAGTTGTTCGCCCCCGCCAGACAGTTCGACAGCACCACCGGACTCAGGTTCAGCAGGTTCGAGTCCTGCGACACCAACAAATTCAGGTTCGCTTCCGCCTTGGTCGCATTCCCAATCGTATCCTCGTACACCCCCATCCGCGGCAGCGACAGCGTGCTCACCCCAAACGTCAGAAACGCCGCGTTCGTGTAATCCGATCCGCCGTCGTTGGTCACCACATAAAAATGCCACTGGTTGGTCTGCCCGATCGTGAACACCCCGTTCGCCCCCCACTCCGTCCCCGGGCCCAAGCTCAGCGTGTTGGTCCCCAGCAGCGGCGAACTCGCCCCCGCCAACTGGTCCGACAGCGGCGCATTGGTCGTCAGCACATACGTCACGTCCTGGCCCCCCGTCGGATTGCCCGCCACGCTCCCGCCAGTCACCGTGAACGCATTGGTCACCTCCCCCTCCCCCACCGCAATCACCAGCGCAAAGTCCTGCACGATGTTGTTGCTCTGCGCGCTCACCGCGTTCACGTTCACCCCCCGCCCCAACACCGTCACCGAATACCGCCCGCCCAGCGCCGGCGGCAAAATCACGTTCTCCACGTTGTTGACCGTGTCGAAATTCCCCGCCGTGTTCGTGTCCCACGGCAGGTTGTACCCCAGGTTCGGCTGAATGTCGTTCCCCAGATACACCGCCCCGTAGTTCGCATCTCCCGTATCCAGGTTCGTCACGATCAAATCCAGGTTGTTCACCAGCTTGATCGCCGCCGCCGGATCCCCCGGCGGATCCGTCCACACCAGCGTCGCCTGCAAATACAAATCCTCCGCCTCTTGATTCGTGTTGAGCGTCACAAAAAACGTCCGGCTCTCCCCGGTGGCCAGCGCCCCGTTGGTGCTCTGCTCCACGAAAAACGTCGACCCCTGCGTGCTGCCGTCGGCCTGGTTGAACAACCCCTCCAGCGGCACCGAGTCCTGGATGTTCGCCAACCCCCAGCCCTGGTAATTGAGCCCGTTGGTGAACGCAATCGGGTAATCCCCCACCGACCGCGCCCCGTTGATCAACACCGCCTTCAGCAACGCCGGACTCGGAATCAGCGCCGGTGAAAACTGGTTCGTGAAATAATCCTGGATCAGCGCCAACACCCCCGAGATCCCCGCCGCCGCCAGGCTCGTCCCCGTTTCGTACCGGTAGTAGCCCCCCAGACTGTCATTCATCCCCTCCAGCACCGAATATAAATTCCCGTCGTCGTTCGTCGTCAGGATCGACACCGACAGATCGTAGTTCACCGTGAGGTTCGTCGGCACCCCCACCGCAAAATCAAAACCGTTCCCCTGCAAGTTCGCAATCTTACAGTTGCCTCCCCCCGGCGGAATCACCACCCCGTTGGTGTCCGTCGTCAAATCAATCGCACTGAGATCCGTCGGGTCCGGATACCCCGATTGCTGGCAGTAAATCAGCAGGTCCGGAAACGGCACCGGCGAAAGTTCGTTCGGATAGATGCTGATGGTCACCCCCACCGCGTTGGCCGGCACTTCCACGTTGTAGTCAATCCACGAATTCGTGTCCACCACCTGGTACGTGTACGTCGTCGTCGACACATTCGTCGGATTGTAATACGCGTTGGTGTCCCACTCGTGATTAAACTGGCTCGACGTCGAAACCACAAATGTCCCCGGCGCCAGCACGTCCGGCTTGAACCGCCCCTCCGTCCCCTCCGTCCCTATCCCCACGTTGCCCCGCGACGAATACGCCGCCACTTGCTGGCTCGAATCCGTCTGGGGCTGCCAATACGCCGTCTGGTTGGTCGTCGGCGTGCCCGACGCATCGTACGTGATCGTCGTCACCAGATTCGTGATCTCCCGCTCCTGCTCCAACGCCCCCACCGTGATCACGTTCTTCGCCGTGCCCGGCGACAAAATCGTGTCCCCGCCTCCCCCCGTCCCGTCATCATCCCCCCCGCCCCCGTTGCCCGCCGCAAACACAAACAGCACCGGCTGCGACCCCGGCTGCCCCGGCACCGCATCCCGCGTCGCAAAATCGTAGCTCGCCGCCGCCAAATCATAGGCCGCATCCCCGTTGCCGTAATCCCAGCTGTTGTTCGAAATCAACGCCCCCACCCGCGCCGCGTTGGTCTGCAATTGATAGTCCGAGTAATGCGCGTCGTTCACCGAAAACAGCCACGCCGACGGCGCTTTCCCCCGGTAATCCGCATTCGGCACCGATCCCTCCGCATACGTGCCCACGTTGACTGGATTGATGCTCATCGCCCCGTTGCCCGCAATGATCCCCGCCACATGCGTCCCGTGCCCGTTGGTGTCCACCAGGTCCAGGGGTGTCAAACCACTCACCCGCACCGGCGCTCCCCCCGGGCCCCCCGCCGCCGTGCCCCCCGTCGTAAAATCCGGATGGTTCGTGTCCACCCCCGTGTCGTTCACCGCCACCAACACCTTGTTCCCCGTCAACACCATCCCGTTCACCGCATACCCGGCGCTGATCGCCGAGGTCGTATCCGGCGAGATCCCCAGCGCCACCCGCGATAAATCATTGGCCAGCCGCCGGCTGAACGCCGGCTCCACGTATTGCACCGCCTTGGCCTGCACCAGCCTCGTCCAATCCGCCGGCGCCAACACCCGCACCACCGGCCCAAACGGCGATTGGTCCGTCCCAATCACCTTCGCCCCCAACTGTTCCACCTCCGCCAACGCCGTCGCGTCCGACCCGAACAACCCCAGCGTCAGCGCCAGCCCCGGCGGCAGCGCCTCCTGGTTCACCGCCAGCCCCAGTAACGAAGCTTGCAGCTTGTAGTACGGCTCGTAGGGCAGCACCACCTGCACCGTCGCGTCCGCCGCCAACTTCGCCGCCCCGCCCGCATCCATCGTCACCAGATACGCGTTGTTGGGGATGTACGAGACAATCCCCGCCGGCGCCGCCGCCAGCGCCGCCCGAAACGCCCCGCTGATCGGCCCCCGCGCCTCCACTATGTACGCCCCCGGATCGCCTTGCGACCGCAGCTGCGAGGGAATTTTCAGATCCACCGGCTGGTCGGTGTCGATAAACGCGTTGGCCAGCAGGATCGCATGCGGCTTGGCCGCCAACTGCCGCAGGGAATTGGTGGTGTTGGATAACCGGTACGCCACCGGGTTCGTGTTCAGCGTCGGCAATTTCGCCTTCGCCGCGGCCAAGGCATTCGTCCCCGTCCCGGTCGCCAGGGACGTGCTCACCGCCACCTTGGCGGCCCCACGACCAGCCGCCGACCCGGTCTTCGCGGGCTGGCGGAACCCCAGCCACCACACCCCCACCGCCGCCAGCAGACACACGGCGGCCCACATCCCAACTCGACTTTTCATAGCTTGTTTTCGATTCAAATTTGGATTTGTTCGGCCCATCCGGCCGATCACCCCGCCCCGATTCTCCGCCGCCCGCCTTCAGTAGGGCGGCAATGTATTGTAGCTCTCCACCACCGCACGCGGGTGCGAGGTGTTGGCGTTGTCCACCCGGATCACCGCGCGCACAACGCTCTCGGCCGTCACCTGATAATTGGTCACCAGCCCGGCAAAAGTGCCACTCAGCACCTTGCCATTGGACGCCGGTTTCAAGGTCTGCCCGAAACAATACAGCACATACCGCTGCTCCGTACCCCGCACCAACCCCATCATCTGTTGCGGCAACCACTCGTACATCTCGTCATTGATGCCGTACTCAAATGGATTTCCCGTTAAAGATCTAGCATTGGAGTAATTCGTCGCATTCAGGAAAGGCGAGGCCACGGTGAGCGCGGGCGTGGCCAGAATCTGGCCCGGGTGGGTAAATACTTGCTGCGGGAACAAATTCGTGTTGGCGCGCGTGGCATTGATGCCGTTCGTGCCGTTCACAATTTTCCACAACGCCGAGTTGGCCACATCCACCCCGGCAGGACTGATAAAATGATTGGCGTAGGTCAACGGCGTAGAGGCAAGCGGAAAGCGCAGGGTATTCGTCAGCGCCGTCATGCCGCTGAACACCGCGGACCACGCCGCCAAGCCGCCATCGGAACGTCCCATGCCCACATTCACCGGCAACGTTCCCCGCGCCGAATTATCGTTGTAGCGGGTCGTGAAAATATCAAACAACAAATAATCCTGGTTCGGGGCGGAATTGACGGCGTCAAAATAACCGTAGTAATTTGTTTGAATGTTACCCGTCCAATGAGCCCACGTATTGAGGCCGTTGACATCACTCAAGATGTTGGTGGATTTCAGAAAAACCGTTTGCCAGGGCGTGCCGCGGTGCACGCGGCCCAGCCAGCCCGGGGTCGGGTACTGGTTGGTCGGAAAATCCCACCGGTCGGCGCTCACCATGAGGGGATCACGGTAGGCCAGATTATAAGGATTGGAATCCACGCTCCCCAGTGCAGCCATCTGCCCGCCGCTGCCCCACGGTTGATAACGCCCACCTACCGGGCTGAGCGGAGGTACCGGCAAGGGCTGCGAGAGAGGGTCATCACTCCGGTGCCAAATGCCATTATAAAAGGATCCATTGGCCCAAATTCCCAGCGCGCCGAACTCCGCATTCAGGTCGCTGGCCGAATAATGGACCAGCGGATCATTCGCCTGCAGCAAATAAGAGGAGTAAACGGTTCGATAGGGCGTATAGGGCGCCTGGATTGCTAATTCCTTGTTTTCGTAGAGCTTGCCGTTATACAAAAACGTGCGGGTAAAGAAGCCATGAAAGAAAGCAGCCTCCCCCGCCGGCGAGACAACCCCCATGGGCGTGGCGGCGGTGCTCCACTGTCCGCCCACCGCCGGCGCGCTGTTGGGATGTCCGGAAACCCAAAGCTGGTTGACCACCCCATAGGGGACTCCATAGGGCCCCGCCGATTTGCCATACAAATTGGTGCTCCATTGATAATAGGTATTGCCAGCCACACCGTAATTAGGATCCGCCAAGGCCTGGTTAATGCCGCCGACCGTAATGGGATCACGCAATTGCACGTAATCAACCACCCGGTTTCCAACCAGGATGTAGGCCTGCAGGTAATTGGTGACCAGCAAGCCAAGCTGATCGAGCTGCGAAACCTTCTCAAAAGTACCCCCGGCAAAGCTATGGGCGGAGTCGTTATAAACCAGCGGACTCTGGTACAGTACCGGCCAACTACACGACAAAAACGATTTGTTATTCAGCGAGGAGTAGCCAGGCCATGAGGAAATCAAGACGTTCGTATAAAAATTTGTCGGCGAATAGTTGGCATGCAACGGCCAGGTGCTAAAATTGTGCCAGGGATTGGTCATGCACATGTTCAAACTGTCCGAAACCACCACCCGGGTTTGTCCCAAAGGACTGCTGAACGCATTGCTGTAGGAATTCCAGAAGGTAACGCCCACCTGGTTGGTCACCCACATGATATAAGCCTGATTCGTCCCATAAACGGCCGTCTTGGGATCCAGCGAGGTGCGGGTGAGCTCCAGCTTGCGCACCACGTTCGCCGAGGTCAAAAGCGACAGTTGATTAAAGTTGGGCAATCCCTTCTTGGCGCCCACGATCCACGGCACGCCATAGGCGTTGACCGGTGTTCCGTTCGCCGGGTTCATGATGGGAGTCACATAACCCTGGCGAGCGGCCAACAGCCCCAACTGGGTGATGTCATAAGGACTCGCCAACTGGGGATCAACGCCCGTGGGCGAAACCGAGTTGACCGCCACGTAACCGGCGATATAAATATCACGATTGGCGTTGCGCTCGCAGCGGAACAGCGGCCGGTAAACATGTGGCAAATTATAGCCATCGTTGGTGCTGGCATCGTAAATGTTCGCCGCCAATTGCAGCAAGCGATGGACGGCCGGCGTATACACGAACCGGTTGCTCACCCAGACCGGAATGTTCGTAATGCCGAAACTGGAATTAGTGAACGCAAATGTATTCGTGTAGGCAGTGGAATTCTGGCTGTACCAAAAGCTGGAATAGGTTCGAAGCATCTGGTCGGCGGCCGCCAGGAAGAAATTCGTTGGTTCCCAGCGCACGAAGTTAGTCTCTGCCCCGGGAATAATATTAACGTGCAACACGCCGTTGACGGTCGAGACCGCGGCATTCGAGTAATTGAGATTCAGCCGGCCATCGTCCGGTGATGAATCCGAGGCCATTTCGTCCAACATCCGGTAGAATGCGTAGCTATCATAAGTGGGGTGCAAAATGCCGCTTGAAGTTGTTATGGCACTTGCGCCGGCCGTGCGCAAACGGTTGGTGAAGCTATTCACTCCGCTGCCAGTCTTTGAACCGTCCAGCCAGTCGAACAGCGAGAAGTAGTGGTTGGTACTGTCCGCCCCGGACCACGACCCATTAATATTCGCTAAAGGCGTAAAAAAGTTGCGATAATAATTAACGTTGGTCTGCACCGGTCCCCGACTAAAATTATCAATGTTATTGCGCACCAAAGGAAGCGGATTGTTAAACAACCGGCTCGCCAAAGGCAGAGTGTTTGAATTGTAACGATACTTCAACAAGGCCAAGGCATCCTCGAAAGCGTAGCCCCGGTTCACGCTGCCCAGCGGCTCGTCGTAGGCATAATACAAATTCGCTGACGCAGGCCTCGGCGGGCTCCATTGGTTCGTCTCCAAATCCGCCAGGAAGGCAGCCAAATTTAACTCCCAGGAGCCTACCCCCTGATTGCGCAAATAACCTTCGCCCAATTTGGTCCCGGTGCTGAGCGCCTCATTATGGATATAATTGACATCCAAGGCATTCCCGGAAGGCAGGGCGATAAAGGCATAGCGGGAAAGGAAATGATTTTCTGGCCCATGAGGCTCATCCGGATGCTCCAGGATGCCCACCCACTCCGGATCGCCCACCATGAAATTGCTGAGCACGTTTCCTGGCACCATCGTGGACTGCGGCTGGCGGTTCGTGTCATAGTACGGAGTAGCTGAATTACTGCTGATAACCGCTTGCCAGCCATTTGGCTCAAAGTTCCCGTTCTCGTTCAGGTCCAAGTAAAATCGAAAATCCAGCTTTGAACCCGCCGGGTTGGTGGACACAAATACCGGTGCCCGAGGCAGAATCATGAGGTTAGCGACATTTTGTAAAAAATTGTTGCCGGTCAGAAAATTTCCCTTGGCGTCGTAGTAGTTGACATTCGTCGGGCTGTTGAATGCAGGAGTGGCGGTGCTGAAACCGTTAGGATTGATCAAATTCGTGGAGACAAACAGGTGGAGGTTGTAGGCGTTACTGCTGACCTGGCCTCGGAGGCTGGCCAGCATGCTGGCGGCAATTTGCGCCTGCGCGCGGGTAACGGCGGTTTCCGCCGCGAGTTGGGCCGTCTTGTTGTCCTTCTGCTGGGAGACCCCGGTGGTTTCACGCCGCGCCACCGCGAGAAAAGCCATGGCCATAATCAGCGTGACAGAGAGCATGATCAGCGTGATCACCAGGGCAATACCACTTTGCCGCGCGAACGTGCCGCATGCCGGGCGCTCCTGCGCGTCAGCGGCCGGCCGGCGCCTATTAATCTTAAATCTCATCTTCATGACTACGAAATTGATTCACACTGGGGAAGGGTTAAAAACCTCTTTCAAATCAGGGATAGGCCGTGGGATCCAGATTTGGAATCGTCACCCGCTGGCGGAACAACTGGACATGCCCGGACTGCGCCTGCAAATATTTCCATTGGGGAGTGTTCAACGAGGGTGCCTCATTCGCGCCCAGCGACTCCGCCCGCTGGATGGTGCGATCTTCCAGCACACCCAACTGCAGCTCCACGGCGGATGGCACGGCGTTGCTAAAAAACAAAAAGCCCACCTCGCCCCATTCCGGCGGCGAGAACCAGACATTCAAAGGTCGTTTCGCAGCCGGCTGGGTCGAAGCCACCTGCGGATAGCCGTTCGTGAGCCAATAGCCATTTTTATCGTAGGCGCGCACCACCAGATGCGTCACCCCATCCATCACATGGCTCATGTTCGTCCACTGGGAATAGGAGACGGTGTGCATGAAATTCCAGTACAGCGTCACCGGATTGGCATCGATATTGGTCTCCGCATAAAACCGATAGAGCGGGTAGAGCGGGTTGGCGGAACTGCAATCCACATAATAACCGGTGCCTGTCCACTTGGTGTTCACCCGGCCGAGAATAAAAAAGTATTGCAACAGGTTGGTGCGTTCCACCCCGCGTTCGGCCGCCGGCAGCGACTGGGCCAGTGGCCAATAGTCATTCCCCGCCGGAGTCGGCGCCGGACTATTATTGGTGGCCATAAAATTCACACCACCGTAATAATAGACGTGATTGCCGGAAACATTATTGGCGGAAACGAAATTACTCACGCCGTAGGACGGCACCATGCCACGCAAATCCGCGGCGATGAGTTCCATGGTGGAACGCCCCCCCTCCAGCACATCTGTCTGCGTGACACTGGCCCGGAACGCCCGCTGCGTGCTGCTAAACACCGCCATCAACACCAGCACAATCAGCGACAGCAACGTCATGGCCACCAGCAACTCCACCATGGAGAAGGCCCGCTTGGCAAGGTTCCCAAACAGCGACTGACCGTCACCGGTCAATGTACTCCGGGTGATCATGGCGTTAGCGTCGTATTGGTAAAAGATTGCGGTTCGCAAAAATAGAGCCACATGCCCTTGTAATTGGGATAATCATTCGTCAAAATCATAGTTCCCGCAACATCGGCCCGGAAATTCTGGTGTTCATGATTGAGCCCCACGCTGAAGTTGGGCAGCACCGGCCACAGGAACATCAACCGCATTTCGCGCAGCTTGGCCGCCAGTTCCTGGTCAAAAACTGCGAAATTGGTGCCGGTGCCAGCCATCACGTTGGTGGCCGCCGCCACCGGGGCGTTTACGCACAGCATGCGATAACTAAAACTAGCCCCGCGCATAATGTCGTTGTTCTGCGGCGGCTTATCAGCGGCCACACCGCTGAAGGCGCGAACACAGG
>CAYTJG010000140.1:0-15395 GCA_964437865.1 uncultured Bifidobacteriaceae bacterium
TGGCCTTGACGGGGCAGTTGCGGACGCATTTGTAGCAGTCCTGGCACTCGCGCTTTTCAGTAAAGATGGGGTCAAGAAAGTTCATGGCTGGCCCTGGTCCTCATAATGGTTCAGCAGACCGGTGATCACGATGGGGTCCACCTCGTGATACATCTTGCCGTTGATGGTCACGTTCGGACCGGCCTGGCAGTGGCCCTCACACAAATGTCCGCGCAATTCGACCGCGGGCGGCAGGTTTTGCTTTTTTAGAAAATCCTGGACGACCTCGATATTGCGGCTGTTCCCGCGGGAAAAGCAAGAACTGCCCATGCAGATTTCAACGGAGGTCAGCGGCGGTGGCGTGTTCTCGTGCCCGCTCCTGGACCGCCGCTCTGGCTCCGCCTCAGGCATGGCACAGGGTCCTTTTTACCGGCACGGCCGTCGAGTTTTGGCGGGTCCACCGCCCGCCCGGCCCGCGGCCGATCAGCCGGCCGAGTGCGCCGATCCGCGCTGTCAGACAGCCGTTGCATTTCACGCTGGTCTCCGCGATGCAGGCCTTGGCTGGATAAATCTCATACAAGCGCCGGTATTTCAGGGGCGTCACGTTGGGCATGAAGACGTTCGCACCCCGCTGCAGCCCCAGCTCGCGCCCGTTCTTCTTGTTGATCGTGGCCAGCGCCGTGGTGGCGGGGATGTTGGCGTCCGGCCGCACCAGACGCGTCAGGGCAATCACCTTGTAGACCATCAGCTCGGTGTTGGGTACCTGCTCCCCGTTCACGGGCGGAAAAACCTTGAAGCCGCTGCCCAACGGCGTGGCTGGATGCGGGATGAACGGCCCCACGCCAATCATGTCCAGATCCAGTTCCCGAAACAGTTCGATGTCGTTCGCCACGCTGGCATACGTCTGGCCGGGGATGCCCACCATGATGCCGCTGCCAATTTCGTAGCCGAGCTCCCGCAAGCGGTGCAAAATCGCGATCCGATCGCACCGGCGGTTTCCCAGCGGGGGATGAATCTCGTCAAACAGATGCCGGTCCGAGGTCTCAAAGCGCAGGAGGTACCGGTCGGCGCCGGCTTCGCGCCAGGCCGCCAGCTCCCGTTCCGGCCGTTCGCCCAGGCTCAGGGTCACCGCCAGCGGCGTTTCGTTTTTGATCCAATGGATGATGTCCTCCACCCAGGGGCCGGTCAGACCGTAATCTTCGCCGGCCTGCAACACCACGGTGCCGTAGCCGAACCGGACGGCCTGCTGCGCCGCCTCAAAGATCTCATCCGCCAGCATCCGGTACCGCGGGAGCCGGTCGTTGCCGGCGCGCAGGCCGCAATACGCGCACTGGCGGGCGCAAAAATTGGAAATTTCCACCAGGCCGCGCAGGTACACGGCATCGCTCACCTGCCGGTGGCGGGTATCATCCGCCAGACGCCAAAGTTCATCCAGGCGGACCGGGTCGGTCTCGCGCAGCCAGCGCAGTATATCCTGCTTCGTCAAAGTGGTGTTCATGCGGGGGAAGTCTTCTTTTTGGCCGGGCGCACGGGCCGCGCCAGCGTGCGCAACTGGTCGTGGGGCGTCGGCGATTTTTCCAGGCGCCGAAACGCGGCCAGGGCGGCGGGAAACGGTTCCAGCGCCCGCGCAAAAATTCCCAGGCTGTACGCAATGGTCAGCCCATAATTGGTGATGGGCACGCCCGCCTGCTGGCACCGCAGGATGCGGCCCAGCATCTCGCGCCGGTTCCCCACGCACGCACCGCAATGCACCACCAGTTTGTAGGGCGAAAGATCGGATGGAAAGTCGTGTCCCTGCACGTGCTCAAACTCCAGTTTCTGCCCGGTATACAAAGTGAGCCAGCGCGGGATTTTCACCCGGCCGATGTCCTCGCCGATGGGATGATGGCTGCAGGCCTCGGCAATCAACACCCGGCTGTTGCGGCCGAGATTCTCGATGGCCAGCGTGCCCTGCACCTGGGCCAGCAGGTCGCCCTTGAAGCGCGCCATGAGGATGGAGAAACTGGTCATCGGCACATTGCGCGGTGTGTCCGCGGCCACCTTGAGGAAAGCCTGCGAATCGGTCACCACCAGCTTCGGCGGCGTCTTGAGCCGGTCCAGCGCGCTGCGCAACTCGCGCTCCTTGACCACCAGGCAGCTCGCGTCGCTATCCAGCAAATCCCGGATGGCCTGCACCTGGGGCAGGATCAGCCGCCCTTTCGGCGCTTCCTTGTCAATCGGCACCACCAGCACCGCCAGCTCGCCGGCGCCCACGAGATCGCCCAAAATGGCGGGACTGTCGATGAAATCCGCCGGCGCAGCGCCCAGCAAGGCCTGGCGCAAATCCAGCAGCCCGGCTCCGGTGACGCTCGAAGTCTTGACCACGCACAGCTTCTGGGCGGCCAGTTTGGCTTCGGTCTGGGCATCGGTTGGCGCGGTGTCGATTTTGTTGAGCACCACCACGGTCGGTGTCTTCCGGGCGGCCAGCTCCTGCACGATTCCCTCTTCGAAACTGCCCCACTTGCCCGCCTCGGCCACGAGCACCGCCACGTCCGTCCGGTCCAGGACCTGCCGCGTTTTCTGCACGCGTAACGCGCCCAACTCGCCGGTATCGTCAATGCCCGCCGTGTCGATGAACAACACCGGTCCCAGCGGCAGCAGTTCCATGGGCTTCTCCACCGGGTCGGTGGTGGTGCCGGCCACGGGCGAGACGATGGACACCTGCTGGCGGGTCAAGGCGTTGATCAGCGACGATTTGCCTGCGTTACGCCGTCCGATGAAGGCGATGTGCAGACGCAATCCTTTGGGGGTGGAGGTCATTTGGAGGAGCCCAGCCGGCAGACGTTCTCCGGGCTGATCAGAACATCAAACTCGCCGCCGGTCAACCAGCCCTGGGCCACGACCGTTTCGCGGAGGGTGGTTTTGTTCTCCCCGGCCAACTGCACGGCTTCCGCCGCGTGCTCATAGCCGAGCACGGATACCAGGGCCGTGGCCGAAGCGGTGGAGTTCTCCACGTAATCGCGGCACCGCGCTTCGTCAGCTTCAATGCCGTCCACACAATGGCGGCGCAGGATGTCATCCGCCCGCTCCAGCAAGTCCAGGCTGTCAAGCAGGCAGTGGGCCACCAGCGGCAGGAAGGGATTCAACTCCAGGCTGCCGGCCGCACAGGCCTGCGCAATGGTCCCGTCGTACCCCAGCACCAGCATGGCGGCCTGGCTGACGGCTTCGGGAATCACCGGATTCACCTTGCCGGGCATGATCGAGGAACCGGCCTGCCGCGCCGGCAGCCGGATTTCGCCCAAGCCCGCCTGCGGCCCCGAGGCCAGCAGGCGCAAGTCGTTGCAAATCTTCAGGAGCGACACGGCATGGGCCTTGAGGATGCCGGAGACCTCCACGAAAACGTCGGCGTTCTGCGTGGCGTCCACCAGATTTTCCGCCCGGGCGAAGCCAATGCCCGACAGTTCGCGCAGGACTTCCACGGCCTGGAAGATGAACTGCCGCGGGGCGGCCAGGCCGGTGCCAATGGCGGTGCCGCCGAGGTTCACCACGCGCAGCCGCTCCTCGCACTTGTAGATGCGCCAGCGGTCGCGGTTGATGGCCTCGGCGTAGGCGCTGAATTCCCGGCCCAGGGTGGTGAGCACCGCGTCCTGCATCTCGGTGCGGCCCACCTTGACAATATGCGCGAATTTTTTTTCCGCCGTCTGGAAGGATTCCTGCAGCGACACCACCGTTTTTTCCAGTGCTTGGAACCGGCGGATGGCCGCCAGTTTCAACGCCGTGGGATAGGTGTCGTTGGTGGATTGATGGAGATTCAGGTCCGCCAGCGGCGAGATGCGGTCGTAGCTGCCGGGCGGCAGCCCCATGATTTCCAGCGCGCGGTTGGCCAGCACCTCGTTCACATTCATGTTGGTGCTGGTGCCCGCGCCGCCCTGCAAGGCATCCACCACGATCTGGTCCACCAGCCGGCCCTCGGCCAGCTCCGTGCAGGCCATTTCGATGGCATCGGCCTTGGCGGGGTCGTTGGCCCAGGCGCCCAGCGCGCGGTTGGTCCGGGCACAGGCCAGTTTCACCGTGCCATACGCGCGGGCCAGCTCCGGATGCACCGGCCGCTGCGCCAGCGGAAAGTTCTCCAGCGCCCGGACCGTATGAATGCCATGCAACACCCCGGCCGGTACGGACCGATCACCCAGGATATCCTCTTCAATGCGAATGGTGTGGTTCATGACTTACCTCATACAAATACGTCGCGCTCGTTGCGGCGCACCCGCTCCACCAAGTCCCGCGCGGTCTTGCTGATTCCGGCCGGCAGGGTCTCCAACTCATGGTTCACCAGTTGCTCGCCCGTGCGGCGCGTCTCCGGCGAGGCGTAGCCCCGCAGGTATTCCGTGCAGCTCGAGAGCGCATTGGGACCGCAATGCTCCTTGATCAGCCCCGGCTTCGCCAGGTCCATGAAATCCGCCCCCGTGCGGCCCAGCCGGTAGCAAGCCGTGCAGAACGACGGCGTGTACCCGAGCGCTGCCACGTCGCGCACCACTTCATCGAGCGACCGGTGGTCGCCCAGTTGGAATTGCTCGGCATAATGTCCGTCGGCCGCGGCGGTGTAACCGCCCGGATCCGTCCGGCTGCCCGCCGAAATCTGTGATACGCCCAGCTCAAACGTCGCCCGGCGCGTGTCCGCGTTTTCGCGCGTGGACATGATGATGCCCGTGTAGGGCACCGCGAGCCGCGTGAGGGCCACGATCTTCTTGAAATCCGCGTCCGACACGGCGTGCGGCGGGCGCTGCGCCATTTCGGAACCCACCGCCGGTTCCATGCGCGGCATGCTGATGGTGTGCGGTCCCACGCCAAAACGCTCCTCGAGATGCTGGCAGTGTTGCAGCGTGGCCAGCACCTCGAACTTCCAGTCGTAGAGGCCGAACAGCACGCCGATGCCCACGTCGTCAATCCCCGCTTCCATCGCGCGGTCAAACGCCGTCACCCGCCAGTCGAAATTCTTCTTGGGGCCGCCGGTATGCACCTGGGCATAGGTGCCGCGATGATACGTTTCTTGAAACAACTGGTACGTGCCGATCTGCGCGTCCTTGAGCTGCTTGAACTGGTCCACCGTCAGCGGCGCAATGTTCACATTCACCCGGCGCACCTCGCTCTGGCTGCTCCGGGTCTGGTAAATGGTCTTGATCGACTCGAGAATGTAGTTGAAGCCCTCGTCGGGATACGATTCCCCGGCCACCATCAGGATTCGTTTGTGGCCCATTTCGATCAGGATGCGGACCTCGGCGGCGATTTCCTCCTGCGTGAGCACGCGCCGCTTCAACTCGAGGTTGGCCGCGCGAAAGGCGCAATAGCTGCATTCGTTCCGGCACCGGTTTGAAATGTACAGCGGTGCGAACAGCACCAGCCGGTTGCCGTAAATCTCATTTTTCACGTGCCGGGCCGCGGCAAACATCTCCTCGAGCAACCCGGGGTCCTGGATCTCCATGAGCACGGCCACCTCGGCCGCCTCCAGACCCTCGAGCTTGCGGGCCTTGGCCAGCACTTCGCGAACCCGGGCGGGACTGGATTGGCGCGCCTGGACGAGCGTGGCCGCGATTTTTTCCTCGTTGATGAACTTGGCCGTTGGATCTTGAAATTTGGTCGTCATATTATTTGAGTGCCACTGCTCCCCCGGGTCGGGAGTCCCGGGTGGCGCGTTGGGATACAATACAGGGGCAGCCGTTTGAGGGTGGGCTCCGAAACGATCCGTTTCGGAGCTGCAGTCGGGTTGAGACTGGGGCGTTTGCTCATATCGAGATTCCCGTATCAATAAATCTTTCTCTATTTAATCTCGATTGTAGAATATGTCAACCTAATGGACGTCCCCGAACCAAGGTATAAGCCGGCAGCTTGATAATAATAAGTGAAAGCCAGTGTTTTCATCCGTCCGTGATGGCTCGGCCAAGCGTGCGGTAGGCTCCTTGGCTGGAGACATTTCGGTATGGAATCAGGCCCCGGTGTCCGCGCCGGGTGCGAGCCGGCCGTGCCGGAGGCGGGCGCCTATTCGGGGCGCATGTCTAAGAACTGATGCAGCGCGGAGGAGTCGTTGCCCGAGCGCCAAGCCAGATAAAGATCGCCGGTGGGCGGTTGGGCGAGGGGGCGGAAAGCCACCCCGGCATGGGGGAGGGCTTGCAACGACTCAGGCACCAGCGCCACGCCGCAACCGCCGGCCACCAGCCCCAGAATCGTGTAGCCGCGTTCCACCATCTGCACAAACTTCGGCCGAAATCCGGCCCGGGCAAACGCTTCCGCCGCGCAGCGCGACGCGCCGGGATACGTCTGCTCGGAAATGCCCAGAAAAAAGTCGTTTGCCAGACTGGCGAGTTGCACCTTGGCCCGACGGGCTTGCGGATGGCGCCGCGGCAGGGCGGCCACGAATTGGCAGGTGCCCACCTTGCGCTGGCTCAAGCCGGCCACATCCGCCTCGAGCGCAAAGCCGATGAACCCCACGTCCAGCTTGCCCTCCAGCAGCGCCCGGGCCTGCTCCATCGGCGCCAGGTCAAACAGGTGCGCGGCGGTGTCCGGATGCTGGCGCCGAAACGATTCCAGCCAGGGCGGCACCAGCGAATGAAACAGGCCCCAGATGTAGCCCACGTTGATGCGCGGCTCGTTGGGCTCCCGGCGGGCCGTGTGCATGACCCGTTCGCTGTGCGAGAGCAGCGCCCGCGCCTCCTCCAGAAAACTGCCGCCGGCTTTCGTCAGTTGCACGCCCCGCGGCGAACGGGTGAGCAGGGCCACGCCCAATTCGTCCTCCAGTTGCCGGATCTGCCGGCTCAGCGCCGGCTGCGCCACGTGCAGCCGGGCGGCCGCACGCGTGAAATTCAGGTCCGCGGCCACCGCCGCGAAGTAGCGCAAATGCCGGAGTTCCATGGCGCCATCATGCCGGAAAAGCATGGCGGGGAAAACGAAGAAGTATTGGGCAGCCTTTCCGGACGACCCTAAACTTGGCACCATGACCGCTGACACCGTTCATTGGAACGACCTGTTCGCCCGCCGCGCCGGGCGCACCAAACCAAGCGCCCTGCGGCAACTGATGAAGTTGCTTTCGCGCCCGGGCATGATCTCCTTTGCCGGGGGCTTGCCCGCCGCGGAACTTTTTGCGCTCGACCAGGTGGAGAGCGCGGTGCACGCCGTTTTCCAACGCGTGGGTGGCGCCGCGCTGCAGTACGGCGAGACCGAAGGCATCCCCGAGCTGCGCCAATGGGTCGCGCACCGCTATGCCACTCCCCAAATGCCGCTCAAGCCCGAAAACGTGCTGATCACTTCGGGTTCCCAGCAGGTCATCGATCTGGTCGGTCGCGTCTTTTTGAATGCGCGCGACCGGGTGATCGTGGAGAACCCCACGTATTTGGCGGCGCTGCAGGCGTGGCGGGCTTATGAAACCTGTTTTCTGCCGGTGGCCATGGATGCCCAGGGATTGCGCCCCGACGATTTTGAAATCCGCTTGCAGCAAGGGGCCAGGATGGCTTACGTGATGCCCAACTTTCACAATCCCACGGGCGTCACCCTGGCGCGGGAGCGCCGGCAACGACTGATCGCGCTGTTGCAGCGGCACGAGACGGTTTTGGTGGAGGACAACCCGTATGAGGAGCTGCGTTACGAGGGCGAGGCTTTGCCCGGGCTGCTGGCACTGGACCGGCCGCCCGATCAGGGCGGCCGCGTGATTCGGGCGGGCACCTTCTCCAAGACGCTCATGCCCGGGCTGCGCATCGGCTGGGCCATTGGCCCCCAGGAAGTGATCATGCAATTGGCCAAGGCCAAGCAGGCGGTGGATCTGCACACCAGCACCTTCAACCAATTCGTCGCGCTGGAATTGGTCCATCGGGGTTACCTGGAACAATCCCTGCCCGTGCTGCGCCAGACCTACCGGGAGCGGCGCGACGCCATGCTGACGGCGATGGCTGAACATTTTCCGGCAGGCTGCCAGTGGAACAAGCCCGAAGGCGGCATGTTTATTTTCGTCACGCTGCCGAAGGACGTGGCGGCTGCCGACTTGCTGCCACGCGCGCTCGAGCGGAACGTGGCCTTTGTGCCGGGCCAGGATTTTCACCTGGAAGGTCAGGGCCTCAACACCCTGCGGCTCAACTTCACGAAAAACCCGGTGCCGGAAATCCTGGCGGGCATCAAATGTCTTGGCGAAGTGCTCACCCCGGCGGTGGCCGCGGCCACGCGCCCGCCCGGAGCCGCGGTTCCGCGCGCCGCATCGACGGAGGTCGTGCTCGCTTGAGGGCGCCGGCGGCGCGGACTCTTGGTGGAACCGAACCCGGCCGATCATCCCAGGTCCGTGGAACCGGCCTGGCAAGGTCCTGCTCACACTATTCTCTTTGCCGATGCCTCGAGGCGCCGCATCAGGTCCAATCGGTGGATACCTGTAAAGTGAGCCGGTCCGCTTTTCATTTGTCACCGTCCGGGGCATGGCATAGTGTCAGTTATGCGTTTCATGATCAGATGGAACTCGTGGGTGGCCTGCCTGCTGCTGGCGGCTTGGGGTTCGGCCGTTCTCCAAGCCCAGACCCTGACCGTGCTTTACACGTTTGGTCCGACGACTTACCCGGGTGAAGGTGGCGTGAACGCCAACGGGGCCAACCCCACCGAGGGCTTGCTGCTGTCCGGCACCAACCTTTATGGCGCGGCCACGCAAGGCGGCCCCAACGCGGCCGGCCTGATTTTCTCGAAGAGCCTCACCGGCACCAATTATACGATCCTGCACGTCTTCGGTCCGTTGGGCTATCTGGATGAGGCGGCCGGCAACTATACCCTGACCAATGCGGACGGCATGGATCCTTCCGGCGTGCTCGCCTTATCGGGCAACACGCTCTTCGGTTTCTGTTCCGGCGGCGGCACCTATGGCAACGGAACCGTCTTTTCGGTCACCACGACCGGCAGCAATTTCACCGTGCTGCACACCTTTCCGCTGCTCCTCACCAACATGCTCTATGGCAGCCCCACCGTTAACAACGACGGGGCCTGGCCGTCCGGCTTGGTGCTCGGCGACGACGTGCTCTACGGCACGGCGAAAATCGGCGGCACCAACGGGTCGGGGACGGTTTTCCGGCTTACCACCAATGGGGATTTCGTGCCCCTGCACTCCTTTACCTCCGGCTATCTGGTCAACGGGGCGGATGGGGCGAATCCGTCCGGTGGCCTGTTTTTCACCAATAATACTCTCTATGGCACCGCCTCCGGCGGCGGCGCCAATGGCGCGGGCGTGGTGTTTGCCATGACCAACAATGGCGGTTGGCTTCTGCCTCTTTATGCCTTCCCTGCCATTAGTTACCTGGACAATTATGTCAACTCCACCGGGGGCAACCCGTACAGCCGTGTCATCGTGGCCGGCAACTCCCTTTACGGCAGCGCCTATGTGGGCGGCACGAATGGCGATGGCACCCTGTTTTCCATCGTCAACGGCACTAACTTTACCCTGCTGCACACCTTTTCCGCGGTCAGCACCAACGGTACCAATGTGGACGGCGAGCAGCCGGTTGATGACTTCCTGCTCGCCGGGGACACACTTTATGGCGTCGCCAGCTATGCCGGCGCGGGTGGTGAGGGGACGATCTACGAGCTCGGCACCAACGGGACCGATTTCAAGACGCGGTACAACTTCACCTCGCTCGTCGGCTCCACCAACACGGACGGGGCCAGCCCCAACGGCAACTTGGTCCTTTTTGACAATGCGCTGTATGGGACCACCCGGCTGGGCGGCACGAACGGCAATGGCACCATTTTCAAGCTCACGTTGCCGTCCGCTTCGACCGGTTTGGCCATCCGCAGTGTCAATCTCGCCGGCCGAAACCTGGTGATCAATGCCGTCAACGGATTGGCCGGCGACACCTGCACGGTGTTGATGACCACGAACCTTACGCAGGCGCGTGCCGGGTGGACGCCCGTGGCCACCAACCTTCTCACCGCCAACGGCAGCTTCTCGGTCACGCTCACCAATGCCGTCTCCCCGTCGGTAAGCCGGCGCTTCTATTTTCTGAAGATGTTCTAAAGGCTGGTCCGACGGGGCATTAAAGACAAATTCCTTTCACAGGGCGCCATCGGCCGTTCGTATCTTCGGGAGAGTCCTGGCCGTGGCCCGTTTTCGCCGGCGGCTACCGCTCCAGCCGATAAAAGCGCGCCGGTGAATTGGTCGGCGGGCCGTCCGTGTATTGCAGATGGCCGCCGCCATCGGCCGTGGCGGTGCCAATGGTCGTCCAGTTGGTCGGCTGGAGGCTGGCCGCGGCCTGGACTTGGTAAGCGGCCAACTGCACGCCCTCGCCCGTGAGCTGTACGGCGCCATTGGTGGCGTTGATGGAAAGCCACTGCGAGGCGCCCCCTTGCAGGGATTGGCCGGCGTTGTTGAACGCCAGCAGCCCCGCGCCATCCGCCGTCAGTTGGGCGCCGGGCGTCACGGTCACCAGCAGTTGGCCCGCGTTGGTCTGCACGGTGACGGCAAAGCGGGCATTCGGCGTGAGGCCCGCGACATAGTGATTCGTCACGCCGGCGGGCGCGCGGTAACTCACGCTGGCGAAATTGTTGCTCAGCAGCGTGACCGGGAAAAGAACTGCCGAGCCAATGGTCACGGCGCCTTCAAACGAATTCCCGGCGGTGCTGTCCAGGTAGGCCACCGGATCGCTCGTGGCTCCCGGATCGGCGCCCTGCAACACGTGAAGAAAGCGGACATCCGTGGGATGGTTGGTGTCCTCGATGGCCAGCCGGTAATGGCACGGCTCGCCGTCCGCCACCGACGTGACCGCGTTGGTGAGCGGATATATTTCCACGGTTCCGTCGGCCGGCAGCAGCGAGGTGACGAACAACTGCTCGCCATTGGTGACCGTCTCGTCGAGGAACGATCCCCCGCCCGGCAAGGCGGCCACGCTGGGCGCGGTGGGCAGGCAGAGATTGAAGCGTTTGAACAAGCCCGCGTGCAGTGAGGTGGCCCGGTCGTAGATGATGAGATGATCCGGTTTCAGCCACAACAGCGAGCGATTGGCCTGCTGAATATCCACGGCATTGTTCTGTGGTTCATAAACGGAAGGCCGGTTGTAGAGCTGGGTGAAATCGCCATAGGCAAACACGTAGTTCGTGCCGGCGCTGGCCAGCGTTTGCGGGTCACCCGCGGATTCGCCCAACTGCCACTGGCTGCCGGTGGCCCAGAGTCCCGCTTCAAACCATTGCAGGTTGCCGGGGGTGCCGGCTGGACAGTAATTCTGCAAGGCCAGCGTGTTATGATACAGGCTCGCCTGGCCGTATCCATTGGCGTCGTAGCCGGTGTATTCCTTCGTGAGAAAAGCGCCTTTGCGAAAGAATTGGAACATGCCGGCGTCGGCGTTCTGATGGTTGATGCTAATCCAACTGCACCGCCAATGCACCATGCTGCGGTTGGAGGTCCAATCGCTCTGTCCCACCAGCGACCCCTGCGGCTGGTCATAGAACAGCGTCGGCAGCCCGGGTCGCGGATCCGGGGGCGGCGCCAGCGTGGCCGGGTCCAACATCATATAGAGCAGAATGCCGTACTGGTTCACCTCGGAATCCGCCCACGGTACCGCCACGCGGTTCAGCAGGTCCGCATAGCCGCCCTGGGGCGCCTGTACTGCGAGCCAGGTGGTTTTGGCGGTGCGGTTGGTATTGCCCGTTTCCCGGTCGAGCAGCGCCAATTCCGCGTACATGGCCGTAAAATCCGGGGTGAGATATAAACGCAAGACGTCGCCGTAGGCGAAGAATTGGTAAGCCGGCGGGTCGTAATCGTACAACTGGATGGGGGCGGGCATGAGCATGCTCAGCCACAAATCACAAAAGTGGTCCCACAGCGGCGCGCCGATGAGCGCGGCTTGCGGGCCGGTGTCGTTGGTATGGTTGAAGCCGGCCGTTTGCAGCGCCAGCAACTGGCCCAGCAGGAAGCCCAGCGAATGCCCGTACAACATGCCTTCGGGCGGCATCCCCCCGCCGGCCAGCCCGAAATTGGTGCCATCGCCGGGCAGCCCATAGTCTTGGGCCACCTGTGGTCCATTGCCAAACATGGCGTATTCCTGGTAGAGCCAGGCACCGTTGGCATCCAGCAGGTAGTAGCGCAGCGAATTCGTCAGCGCCGACACCGCCAGGTTCGGATTCAGTGGCGGATCGTCCTGCGGATCAATGGCCAGCGACATGAGTGTGAGCAAGCGCGCGTGGCCCAGATAATAATTGTTGGCCGCCATGCGATGCGCCGCGTTGCCGGGCAGGAGCACCGCCGGGTTGTTCAGCACGCCAGGCACCGGCGAATCGCCGCCCGCCGTTTCCGCGTTCCGGCATTGCTCCGCCCACGTCAGGAATCCGTTCCGGATTGTCAGCTTGTCCGCCGCGCTCAGCACGGGCTGACCGTTCGTGCCCACGGCGTCATAGATCCAATCGACCGCCAGCGGCATGGTTTCCAGCGTGGCGTTGGCGCGATTGTACACGGCAAAGGTTGGGTCGCGGAACGGGGCGCCCGCCAGCGAGCCGAGCGCCGCCTGTTGCATGACCACGCGGATCAAATTGGCCGCCCGCTGCGCATACACCTGCCGCTGCGTGGCGTCCGGGTAGATCAGCGAAAAGAACGCCAGGGCAAAGGCATCTTCCTCGGTGAGCGGCAGGGTATAACCTTGCGCATCCCCATCGTCCGGCCAGTTGGAGTTTTGCACGCCGCCCGGAAAATAGAGGGTGTCGTAGTTGTTCATGCTCGTGGCCAGCAGGTTCAGCGCGGCGGCGTAAACCGGGTTGGTGGCGGTGGCCCACGCTTGCAACCGTGGCAGATCATTCGTGGTGAGCCACAGCCGCGGATGGCTCGGATTGGGAAACGGAATCGAGGTCACCACCCAGTTGGTGGAGACAAAATCGGCAATCACCGTCACCGGTGCCGCCGGCATTACCAGCGTGGTGGTGGCGGCATTGGTGGCCGCCACCGCGAAGCCTGTCCAGCCGGAGAAACTTTCCCCTGGGGGCGCCGCGTTAGCCGTAATGGTCACGGTGGTTCCCGGCAAATAATCGCCGCCGCCCGTGCCGCCGACCACCGTTAATAGGTAATTGGTCGGAATGGGCAGGTTCGTGAAGGTCGCCACCACGATCAGCAACTGGTTGGTGGCGGTGACGGCGTTATGTCCATCGAGTAACGGCAGTGCGCCCGTGGCCGGATCCGGAACGCCGTTGAGGGTGATGGGGGCATTCGACACGCCGCTGTTGGCGAGCAAAATCACCTCGTGATAACCACCCGCCTGATAATGGATGTTTACCGTGTCGCCCGGCGCCAGCGCCGTCCAGGGCACCGAGCCCAGGTTGGTGTAGGTCTGGCCCGGCCCGGCGTCATACGTGGCGGCCGGCAGGGCGGGTGCCAGGACCACCGCCGCCCAACCGGCGGCCAGAACTGAACGAATGGGGTTCTTCATGATGCAGGGGACGCGTCGTCGACGGTGCGAACGAGGAAATGTAATCGCAACGCTTATGAATGCAATTAACATTAACGATGTGGCCTGGCCTCCGCAGCGCACGTTTAACAAGGTCGTGCCGAGGCCGGTGATGCGCCGGTGGTGTTTGCCAATGCGAGCGGCAGCGTGGCCAGAACGTGGCCGCCGCGGACCGCCTGTGGCAATTCACCGACACGATGACGGCTCGGTTTGGGAAAAATGTTCAACTTAAGCCTCGTCTTTCCCGGCGATTGGCGGTTGAATGGGTTGTTCACTACTCATTGGCGCTCAACATGAATGCCCAAATCCGCCCGGCTCGGTTGGTCGTGGGGGGACCCGCCACGACGGCGGCCGCCCCGCCAGGAGCCAAAGCCGCCTTTCCCGAAAGTATTCTCCGCCATGCCAAAGGCCTGCGCCAGGCGGGCTTGCCCTGCGTGAAACGCATGCCTTCGTATCTCCAGCTCCTGCGTCTGTTGCAGGCCGAGGGACGCAAGCATGTTTCCGGCACGGTGTTAGCCACCGTGCACAACCTTGAGCCGGTCATCGTGCGCAAGGACCTGGCCATGACCGGCGCCGTGGGCACCCCGCGCATCGGGTTTGCCATCCCGGAACTCATCGCCGCCATCGAACGTTTCCTCGGCTGGGACAACCAGACCAAGGCGGTGCTCGTGGGCGCCGGCAGCCTCGGCACCGCCCTGTTGGGGTATCAGGGCTTTGAGGCGTTTGGCTTCCGGTTAATCGGCGCTTTCGACCAGGACCCCCGGGTCGTCGGCCAATGGATTCACGGTCGCAAGGTGCAGGCGATGGACCAGTTGGCGCCGTTTATCAAGCAGAGCGAAATTTTGCTGGGGGTGCTCGCGGTGCCGGCGGCGGCCGCCCAGACCGCGGCTGAACTGCTGGCGCAGGCCGGCATCAAGGGCATCTGGAATTTCTCGCCCGCCAAGCTGCAACTGCCCGCCGACGTGGTGGTCCAGAAGGAAGATTTGGCCGAGGGGCTGGCCGTGCTGTCTCATCGCATGCGCCAGGGGCCCAGACCGCCGCGCCCGGGCAAGAAAAAGCCCCGGAGCGAATCCGGGGCGACCTTGGGCGGGATAGAGGACTAACGACGGCGCCGCAGCCGGAGCAGCGTGGCCATTCCGGCTGCGCCCAGCACCATCGTGGAAGGTTCGGGTACGGGGGCAATTGTCACAAATTCACCTGGGGTCGATGAGAAATCAAAGGTGGCCGTCCCCAGACTGCCGGAACTCACCGGCAGGCCAGGCAGTAATTGGTTGGAGAGATAGGTGTCACCGCCGCCGTTCAAGGCCGCCAGCAGTTCGATGGACCCCGTCGGATTGCCGAGCAGGCTGAGGGGAATGGACAGTTCAAGACCGGTCGTGGTGTTGGCGCCGCTGGTGGCGCCGCTCAGGGCCGTGCCGCTGGCGCCCATGGTGCTAGTGTGCGTATTGTTCAGCGCCACCGAAATGCCATCGCCCAGGGTGCCGCTGCCGATGCCGCCGGTCAGCGTCACCGCCCCCTGGTACCCGCCGTTGTTGTTCACCAAGTCGGCCGTGCTGGTGTAGAGGGTTCCCTGATAGTCGTTGAGGTCAAGCGCATAGGTGGCGCTGAAACCGGAACTGAACTGGGAGCCGTTCATGGCGCTCAGCGGCGAAACCGTGGTGCTCAGCGTGCTCTGTCCCGTTCGTCCATCCGCCAGGAAAAGGTTCAGGTGATTGCCGTTGTTTTGAAAATTGCCGGCCACGAACAAATAAAGACTCCCGCCGGAGATGGAGCCATAAACCGCATCCAGTTCCGAACCGGTGGCATCGCCGCCGCCGGAACTGAGTCCGAAACTGGTGTTGATGGTTTGCACGGCCAGCGGACTGCCATACGCCACACCCGAGGTGCCGAGGTTGCCGGTGATGGTCTGGGCCTGGAGGCTGCCCACGCCGACGGCTAGCACGGCCGAAATGACTGCCAAGTTTTGGATCTTCATGCAATGGGTTCTTATGATGAAGATTA
>CAYTJG010000141.1:0-15157 GCA_964437865.1 uncultured Bifidobacteriaceae bacterium
TTTGCTTTCCGCCGACGGGGGTCTGTAGCTTGGTCCATCAGTCCGTCTCTGTGCCTCTGTGGTCAAAAATCTTCTGCCCGATTGGTAAAAATTCGCGCCCTTCGTGTTTCCTGTTTTTCGCATTCCTGCTTTCTCGCTTTTGTTTCCGAATCCGTGTCCATCTGTGTCCATCTGTGGTTAAAATCTTCCAGTCCACTTCGTCTGAGGAGTCAAACTATAGTTCCGCCCTTTCGCGTTGATTCGCGGTTGAGTTTTTCCCCCTTTGTGGTCTGCGGCTAAACCAGTGCGTCCCGGCTTTCGTCTGGTGGATTTCGAAACGGGGTCAGCCCATGGATTGAATTCGTTTAACACGGTGAAGGGACCAGGTTGACCGCCAAGGGGGGGCCGGCCTTGCGTGTGGGCCTCCTTTGTCATCCATGGGGGTGTCTTTACGTCAGGTGGCAGCCGAGCCGGTTTGTCACCAGCACTGGTGACATGCGGAAAAACGCCGCTCTGCTAGACTAAGGGCGTTGGGAGTAGTGCCCCAGCAAAGACAATTTAAAAAGTGTTGTTAAGAGGCCGGAGTAGTGTCCGGCCTCTTTCTTTTTTCCCCAGGCCGCCGGACCAGAATTTCCCCTGAGCACTGCGCTCCCAAACCCTCGCTAACGGCGAAGCGATGCGGGTTTGGCGCAAGGATATCCTTCCTGAATTCATTCGTGAAATGGCCCGGTGAAAAATCCGGCCCGGCGTTTCTGAATTCTCAACGGGACCGCGCCCCGGCATACTATCGTCGATGTCCGTTGAACTCACAGAATCGTTGCTCGCCCAGGCCGCCGGCTGGGAGGTGATGAAGCACGCGCGCGCCTACCTGGCCCAGGGCCAGGTGATCAGTTCGTATTGGGCGCCGCCGCTGCTGCGCGGCGTGGTGCAGACGGATGGCATGACCTTTCGCGGTTCGCTGGTGATCCAGAATGCAATTGATATCGAAAACCTGTGCAACTGCCGCGAGGCGCGCGAATGGGGCAAGATCTGCGCGCACGGCGTGGCCGTTGGCCTGCATTGGTTGAACGCGCAAAAGCCGCCCGCCGCCCCGGTGCTCACGGCCGCGGTGTCCGCCCCGCCGGCCCGGAAAGCTTCGTCCCTGGTGCGCGCCGCCACGGGTGAAACGGCGGAGCTTTTCCTCATCCTGCCGCCCAACCTGGACCAGGCCATCGGGCGCGGCAAGCTGATGCTGGTGTTGGAGGCCAAATGGGATGGCGGGCGGTGTCCGCTCAACGCGCTGCCGAAAGGCCGGCCGTTCGCCTTTTCGGCGGCCGACAACGCCATCATCGACCAGCTCGAAACGCTGACACGTGGCGAGACGCCCGCCCTGCTGCAAATGGACGTGAAGGATTTCGCCGCGCTCCTCCCCTTGCTGGCCGGGCACGAGCACCTCACGCTCGGTAAATCCACCGCGGTCAGGGTGACCAAGACACCGTTCAAACTGCCGCTCCGCGCCACGCTGGACGCAAGCGGCGAGATTATCCTCTCGTCAAAGGAAAAAGCCGCCGCCCTGGTGCGCGCCGGCGATTGGGTCTGGCAAAACAACACCTGGCAACCGCTCGGCCTGCCGCCCGGGCTAAAGGATATTTTCCGCGCGCCGGTGCGCGTGCCGCGGACCCAAGTGCCGCAGTTCCTGAGCCAGCACTGGCCGCAACTCGCGGCAGCAGGCGGACTGGAAGCCAACTTCAAGCCGGAGGATTTCTCACTCCAACCGCAGGCGCCGCGCTTTCTGCTGGCGCTCAAAGGCGGCCTCACCCAGCTCAGCGCGCTGCTCCAATGCGCCTATGGCTCGCGCATCATGACCGTGGGCGTGACGGCCGACGACGAGAACATCTGGCTGCCCGATCCGGAGGTGCCCACCCGTTATTCCACGCGCGATTTCAACGCCGAAGGCGCCGCGCTGGGGCGACTGCAGCGCCACGGTTTTTCCAAAACGGACAACAACGGCAAACTGCACCTGCCCGGGCAGAATGCCGTGCTGAACTTTCTCGCGCGGGAGTTTCCCAAGCTCCAACGCGAATGGAGCGTGACCCTGGATGAACAACTGGAAAACCGCACGCTGAAAAACCTCGAGCGCGTGGAGCCGCAGTTCCAGATCACCTCGTCCGGGGTGCAATGGTTCGACCTGGGCGTCGTGTTCTCGGCGAGCAGCGGGGAAACCTTTTCGGCGGCGGATATCCAGCGGCTGATCCTCTCCGGACAGAACCATACGCGGTTAAAGAACGGCAAAATGGCCGTGATCGACACCGGCGCGGTGGAGGAATTGCAGGAGGTGCTGCTGGATTGCGCGCCGCAGCAAAACGCGGCCGGTTACCGCATGAGCAACATGCAGGCCGGCTTTCTCGAAGCCACGCTGCGCCAGCATGCGGATTGGAAAATCCAGGCGCCGACCGCCTGGCGCGACCGAGTGGCCCGGCAAAGCGGGGAGGCCAAACTGGAATGCCCGCCGCTGGGCGAATTGGAAACCGTGCTGCGACCCTACCAAAAGCACGGCGTGGCCTGGCTTCAGTTTTTGCGCGCGAACGGGTTCGGCGGCATCCTCGCCGACGAAATGGGCCTGGGCAAGACCCTGCAAACGCTGGCGTTTCTGCGCTCCGTGCGCCAGGCGCAGCCGGCGGTGGCCCCCATGCTGATCGTGTGCCCGACGAGCCTGGTGTTCAACTGGGTGGCGGAGGCCAGGAAATTCACCCCGCAATTGAAGGTGCTGGCGCTGCACGGGCCGGAGCGCCACGCCCACTTCGCCGAAATCGCCACCAGCGACCTGGTGGTGACCAGCTACGCGCTGATCCGCCGGGACGCCGCAAAGTACCGCGGGCTCAGCTTCGACACGGTCGCGCTGGACGAGGCGCAACACATCAAGAACCGCCAGACCCAAAACGCCCAGGCGGTGAAGGCCGTGCGGGCGCAGCATCGGATCGTGTTGAGCGGCACGCCACTGGAGAATTCCGTGCTGGATTTGTGGTCCATCTTCGACTTTCTCATGCCGGGCTATCTGGGTTCGGCCAAGGATTTCCGCGAGCGCTATGAACTGCCCATCGCGAAGGCCAAAGACACCGGAGCGCAAGCGCGGCTGGCGCGCCGGCTGAAACCGTTCATCCTGCGCCGGCTGAAAAAAGAGGTGGCGGCGGATTTGCCGGCCAAGCTCGAGCAGATTTCCTATTGCGAGCTCACGCCGGATCAGCGGCAGGTTTACCAGCAGGTGATCGAAGCGAGCCGCCAGGAAGTGCTGGCCGCCGTCGGCGCGCAAGGCATTGCCAAGAGCCGGCTGGTGGTGCTCACCGCGCTGCTGCGGCTGCGGCAGGTTTGCTGCGATCTGCGGTTGCTGAAATTGGACAACATCAATCCGGCCAACGCCTCGGGCAAACTGGATTTGTTCGGCGAACTGCTGGAGGAGGTGATTGACGGCGGCCATCGCCTGCTGGTCTTCAGCCAGTTTGTGGGCATGCTGACCCTTTTGAAGGAGAAACTCACCCAGGAGAAGATTGATTTTTGTTACCTGGATGGTTCCACCACCGATCGCGCCGCCGTGGTGGAGCGCTTTCAGAGTAATGGCGGGATCCCGGTGTTTCTGATCAGCCTCAAAGCGGGCGGTGTGGGCCTGAATCTGACCGGGGCCGATACCGTGATTCATTTCGACCCGTGGTGGAATCCGGCGGTGGAAGATCAAGCCACGGATCGCGCGCACCGGATCGGGCAAACCAGGGTGGTGACCAGCTATAAACTCATCACCCGGGACACGATCGAGGAAAAAATCCTGATCCTGCAAAACCGCAAGCGGGAACTGATTCAAGCCACCATCGGCGACGAGGAAGCCTTTGCCACCGCGCTGAACTGGGACGAGATCCAGGAATTACTGGCCTGAGCGCCGGCGGCGGCAACGGCTGCCTGGGCCGGAAATGGGCTTGATTGACATATCGCCAGCCAATCTTCGCCCGGTACCCAGCCGGCCGGTTTGTCACCAGCACTGGTGACATGCGGAAAAACGGCGCTCTGCTAGACTAAGGGCGTTGGGAGTAGTGCCCCAGCAAAGACAATTTAAAAAGTGTTGTTAAGAGGCCGGAGTAGTGTCCGGCCTCTTTCTTTTTATCCAGTCGCTTCGCCCGCGTCCGCCCCCCCCCACGTCCCGCCCAGCCGGCAAACCAAGCCAGAAAAATGAATGGACCAAAAGCAAAGGCACCCTGGATCCAGTCGGATCAGGGTGCCTTTGCGAGAACAATCAGAAACTATTTCTTCACGCCCAGGATGGCGTCTTTGGCCGCTTTGGCGACGCGGAACTTGACGACCTTCTTGGCCTTGATCTGGATGGTTTCGCCGGTGGCGGGATTGCGCCCGACCCGTGCTTTGCGGTTGACCAGGACGAGCTTGCCGAGGCCCGGAATGGTGAATGAATTCTTGGCGTTTTTGTAAGCCAATTCCGCAATGAACTCCAGGATTTCAACAGCCTGCTTTTTGGTCAGACTGTTTTTTTCCGCGATTTCAGCAGCGATTTGTGATTTTGTAAGGGCCTTGGCCATAATTTAAAATGTGCGGTTTGAATTTTGGTTAATGTTGACTGGGCTATTCTAGCAGTCGATACGGGACAATCCAAGCCAAAAGCGCGTTTTAATTGGGAATTCCGCAAGGCGAGTCGGGGAACCTCATTATTATCGCCGCCAACCCCTTCAGCAAATGGGAAACGGGCCGATGCTTAACGTGGCTGGTGCGGACGCAAAATGGTTTGAGTGGTTACCAAATTCAGATGCGCCCGAGCCAGCCACACGTTTTTTCCCCCGTCGCCGAGCGATTGGGCCGCTGACACGCCGTGGTGACGGCCAACCAGTCCAGCCGGATATCAGCCCTGTCCCAAAACCCTTATGAATTTAGGATTGGCAACCGGCCTCTTCCTCTGCATGTTTTAGGCGATGGCCATGCCGCCGCCGAGGCGAAGCAGTCGGCAAGGTCCATCCGGGATAATGTGTTCCATAAACATCAACCTCCTATAACCCCACAAAACCATGCCTCAGTTCAAATGTCCGTTCTGTCAAAATGAAGCTCCGCCGGTCACCGTAAAGGAGACGAACTGGATCTTGTTTGTGCTCCTGTTGATCTTTTGCCTGCCCTTGTGCTGGCTGCCCTTCGTGTGCATGCAAAAGGAAAAGCGGAAATGCTCCGCCTGTGGCACAACCCTGGGTGCGCAAGACTGATGGGGAGGTGTCTGCTGCCCACCAGCATTATCGCCTCGTTTGGGGCGATGCTGCTGGCGTTGCCCGTCATTCGCTGGCTGCACCTGCAGCACCTGGTGGGTTGCCCGTTCCGCGCGCTGACGGGTATTCCCTGTCCGACTTGTGGCTACTCCCGCGCCTTTGACCTGGTGCAAGCGGGTCATTGGTCGGCCGCCCTCCAGTTCCAACCATTCGTTCTGGCCATCGTTGCGCTGTCGGGCGTGGCGGCCATCTGGGCGGCCATCAGTATCTGGAAGAAACAACCCCTCGCCTTGCCCCGGTCGCTGGTGGGTGGTATCTGGGCCTTGCTGGCAATGTCCTGGGTTTGGAACCTGTACCACCATTTATGAAGGGAAAAACCTATAAACCAATATTTGCAAACGCATGCCTCCCCGCGAAAGGACAAGTGGAATCAAGCGGCGACAGTTCGGTGGATACCCCATTGACGCGTCGCCACAAATGCGTAAGCTAAATCTAACAGGAAGCAATCCGTAATCTTTTTGGGGAGCTGCGCGGATCACGACGACAAAGTAATATCGGATGGCCAAAAATGATTCAAGCAAAGCCCAGTGAACAAGCTGGGAAAACGAACGAAAATATGAAAAACAAACTGATAACATTACTGGTTTTAGTGGCCAGCCTCCTGGCGGCGGGGTCGGCCTTCGCCGGCATTCAATTCACGGTCAACCTCGCACCCCCGCCCATCGCGGTCTTCGACCAGCCCGCCTGCCCTGGTGACGGCTACATTTGGACGCCCGGCTACTATCAATACGGTGATTACGGTTACTATTGGGTGCCGGGCCAATGGGTGCTGCCGCCCACGGTGGGATTCCTTTGGACGCCCGGCTATTGGGACCATGCCCATGGAAGATATGCCTGGCATGAAGGGTATTGGGGTCCCCAGGTCGGTTTCTACGGCGGCATCAATTACGGCAATGGCTACTTCGGCACGGGCTTTTCGGGTGGACATTGGGAAGGAAACGTCTTCCGGCATAATACCGCCGTTTCCAAGGTGGACCGCAACGTCGTGCATAATACCTACGTGGATCGGACCGTGGTTCAGGAAGTCAAGGGGCCGAACCATGCGTTCAATGGCCGGGGCGGCAGCAAGGCCCAACCCTCCGCCGGTGAAATTGAGGCCGGCCGCGCGCCCCATCAACCCGCGACGAAGGAACAGGTTTCGCATGCGCAGGAAGCGCATCAAAATCACTTGTCAGCGCACGGAACGCCGCGCGAATAGACCGTTCGCGCGCTCAGTCCTGGGCTACTCCAAAATCCAGGCGGTACGTCTCGATGGCGTGGTGCCCCACCGGCAACGATAGCTCGTTCCCGTGGGCAGCGATGCCATCTTGTTTCTGTTCGATGAGATTCGCGTGGCTGACCCCCCGCACGGGCAGGAACGTCGTGAGTAAGGGTTTTGTGTCGCGCCCCTCCAGATCATAGAGGCGGACGACCACCGAGTCGTCATCCTCGCATTTCTTGATGGTGCTGATCAAAACATTGGATTCCGAGAGGCTGAAGAACGATTTCGTTTCCGGCAGGCGCGCGTCGCTGCGCGGCGGCGCGCCCACCACGGTTAGCAGGGGATGATTCGCGGCTATGCCCTCGCGCCAGCCATGGTGCCAGTCGCCGGTGTGCGAGGTGAGGGCGAAACGATAGTGGTGGTCGCCCGCCTGGGGATACCACACGCCTTCGCCGTTGCAGCTCTTGCGCGAGGCGAGCAACACCGGCTGGAGAACGGTTTCTCCGGGCGCGTTGGTCGTGGGATCAATCCAGTCAAATACCGAGACGCTGGAGCTTAGCGTGAGCCCGCCGTGCTCGTCGCTGGCGTCCACAAAATCCTGGACCTCGCGCGGGTGAAGGTCGCGGCAGGGTTGATCATAGTCCAGGTCGCCGTAGGCCGGGCCACCGGTCATGGGAATTTCATCCTGGCCTACGCGCACGACACCAAAGGGAACTTCGTAAGCCACCTGCGGCCGGTCCAGCGCCAGCGGCAGGGCCACGCGGAATTCCCGCCACAGCCGGCCGCTGAACTCCTGCAAATCCACCTCGCAATCGAGTCGCTTGATCCCGTTCCACATCACCAAGCGCTCGCGAACGGTCGTGTCGGCGAGCGGCTGTTCCAGTTGGTACACCGAACGCACCGGCCCGCTCTCAATCAGCTTCCAGTCCGGGTGGTGGTTGGCCACGCGATCAAAGGTCTCATCCATGACCGGCAACGGTATCTCGCCAAATTCACCGGCATCCGTGCCCCGGCCGCGATTCGTCACGGCCACTGAAAGCAGGGTGAACACTTCGCCGCCGAGAAACCGGTCCGGCTGGAGCAACTCGCGGTGCTGCTGTTTGTCGAAAATGGATTTGATGCCGCCCGGCGCGAGCGTGACCCGGTAGAAATCATTTTCGCATTCTGCGCTGCGGCCGGCGGCCGCCGGCATTGTTGCGCCCGGCCCGCTGACCACGTAAAAGGTCCGGTAGCCGAGTGGCGGCACGTCGGTGGCTTGAAAGAGCAGCCGGGGTTTCGGCGGACATTTCTCAAAGGCCTGCACCTCGTAAATGCGCGCGTAGGCATCTTCCGCCGCCCCCTTCGTGATGTAGAGGCGCAGATACCGAAACGTCCGGGCCGGAAACCGATGCACCGTGAGCGAATCCGTGTTGTTCGTGACCGGCGCGACCAGATCGGTCCATGGCCCGGTCGCCGCCTCGGCGGACTGAAGCTGGAAGTCGGCGGTGTTGTAGCGGGTTTCGCCGCCGAAAACACCCATGACTCCCTCGTGGCGAATCACGATTTTGTGAATCGCATGCGCCTGGCCAAAATCAATCACCAGCCAGTGCGGCCCGCCGTCACCGCCGGAATTCCATTTGGATGAGCTGCCGGTTTCCGGGTTCGGATCACGAACGTTCCAGCGACCGTCGATCGCCTTTTCCGCGCCGTATTCGGGGCTGAAGACGGAATCCGCCGTGGCTGTGACGCCGCTGGCAGCGGCCGCATTGGTCTCCTCCGCGGCATCCGCCCAGGTTTCCTGGCTGGGCACCTCCGCACCCGCCGCATCCACCACATGCAGGGGGCCGGTGAGACCCGCCGGCGGCTCAATTTCAACCACGTCCGAACGCGACCATGACAGATCGTTGAAAACAATGACCGGTGTCCCGCGGGCGGCCTCCGTCTTCACTTGGGCGGCAATGCCGTCGAGCGCCCGGTTCAGCAGGACGCGGCCGGTATCGCGCGCGTGCCTGATTTTGCTGAAAAAAACCTCATCGCTGAGGTGCCCGTTTTTGCCGCCGATGCCGTGATCGATGTAGATTTCATCCAACCATGCCTGGTTGAGTTCCTGCGCCGGCCAACCGGCGAAACTGCCGTTGAGCAGACAGGCAATCGAGCTGAAGGTTTCCGCCGCCGGGAGCAGGCGCGCGGCCTCGCGTTTCGCCACCGACAATTCGTGGTGCGTGGGCCCGGTGATATACACCCAGACATCTGGACGTTCACCCAGCAAGGGATTGAATCTGGCCTCCGGCTGGTCGATGGCGGCAAAGAAACCCCGAATGGAGGAGTAGCTCATCATCGGCCGGCCGGCCGCGCCGGCCGTGGCCGCGGTCTGGCCGTTCCAGGCATTGATCAGGGGATCAAAGTCCACGGGCCGCGAGAAATCCATGGTATTGATGAGGCAATACACCGGCGGAATATCATGCTGGCGATAAATTGGGGCCTGCTCCGCCAGCTTGCCGTGGATCGCGCGCACGCAATTGGTGAGGGGACCGTTCAAATACGCCAGGTGGTTGCCGTAATGACCGGGCGTGTAGGCCAGCACGCTGCTGCCATCGGGACTCTGCCAGCGCCACAGACCCTCGTGAAAGCGGCTGATGAACAGATACGGGATGCCGGCCTTGGCGAGAATCTGCTGCATCTGCCAGGAACGGCCGGGCGGATCCGGATTGAAGGCCACCGTGGCGTCGCAGCCGGGCAGGTTTTTCAATATCCAGCGCCGACCGAAGTACGTCTCGCGAATCAGTTCCTCGCCCGACAGCCACGATTCGTAAGGCTCGTTGTAAGTGCCTCCGAATTCAAGCCGGCCCTCCCGCATGCGCTGGATCAGCTCGCCGCGCAACTCCGGATGCGCCGCCAGGAACTCCGTGGCGTGCAAGGTGCCTTCCATGCAAAAAGTGTAATCGGGGTGCTGCCGCATCATTTCCAGCGCCGGCAGGATGTTGTGTTCGATGCGAAAGGTGCGGCAGGTCGCCGGCGAGTCCATCCACGCCGTGTCCTGATGGCTCGAGGAAACGATCAAGACCCTGCCGTTGGCAAAGTAGTTGGTCTCCGCCGCCCACAGGCTGTGCGCGGTGAGCCACGTGGTGAGGAGCAAACAGATTCCTGGTCGCATGGGTATGGTTGGTTAATGGTTCACCGCCAGCCCGCTGACAACGGCGCTGCCGTCTTGGTGGGCTGAATCACCCGGCCACGTGTTTCCACGTCCGATGATTTCCTGCTTCATACATCGCCTGCATCGCCGCTACCCGGGCCGCCGCCTCACGCGGCGTCACCAGTGGTTCGCCCCGGCTGCCAGCCACCGCATCCAAAAACTGATTCATCGGCAATTTCCCCGCCGGGGGCAGGCTGGTCATCGGTTTCCGGCTGTCGTTGTGGGCCGTTTTTTCGCTCGCATAGTACAACTGGTTGTTGAAGATGACCGCGTGGCCCGCGGTGCCGCTGATGAGCATGCCCACGGGATCTTCCAGGTCCACCCAGCCCGCCGCCAGCGTGCCAATGACACCATTCTGAAAACGGATCAAGGCTTCGCCGGTTTCGTCACAGTTGCCATAACGATGCGTTACGGGGTGGATTTCCGCCGTCACCGATTCAATGCCGCCCAGCATCCACATCAGCAGATCCAACTTGTGCGTGCCCAGATCGCCGAATGCCCCCACGCCCGCGATCTTGGGATCGGCCATCCAGCGCCATTCCTGGTCGAACCATCCTTGCAAGGAACCATTGTGGCACAGCGAGGCGCGTACGCGGGTGATCTGGCCAAAATTCCCGGCCGCCACTTCCTGCTTTAAAAAGAGGTGCCGGGGATCGGTGCGCAAAAAATAGCCGGTGGTGAAGAGCAGGCCGGCCTTTTCAATCGCCTCGGCCATCGCGTAGCTTTCGCGGCCCGTGATACCAAGCGGTTTCTCCACAAACATATGCTTGCCGGCGCGGGCGGCGGCCTGCACGAGCTCGTGATGCCGGTTGGTCTCCGACAGTATGACTACCGCGCCAACCTCCGGGTCGTTCCAGATGGCGTTTAGGTCGGTCACCGCCTGGGCACCGGTATCCTTGGCCCTCGCCCCGGCCCGGTCGGCCTGGTGATCCCAAACATATTTGACGCGCACATCGGGCCGTTTCTGGACGATGTCAACGTAGCTGGCGGTGTGCAGATGAGCCACGCCGACAAAGGCAATCGTGAGGTTCTTCCCGGTCTCAGCCCATGCCGGCAAAGCGGCGGCTGCCAAGGTGGCCACACTGGCGGTGGCAATGAAATCCCGGCGGTTATAATTCGTTTTCATGGTGCATGCTGAGGGCGCTTGGTGGTTGATGAGTAAGTCGAAAAACGGGCCGTTCGGCGAGAAAAATCTTTCGGCCGGCGCCGGAATAGCAGGGCCGCTCTAAAGTCCGGCATGTATTGTCTTCCGCCGACCGCGACACAAACCAGCGAGCGATGGTCTTCAAAAAATTCAACAAAACTGCCGACATACAGTATGGCGGCTACGAGAACGACGTCGATTTCCACGAGGGATCAGGCATCCGCAAACCGCCTATTTGTCATTGAAGCCAAAGGCTTGCGCGGATGTTCTGACCCGCCCTCGGTTTCGCCTTTCAGCAGGCTCCATGAAATCACCTGGCTTTGGCCAAGCGCGGCCCCTGGCGCTTTCAAGCCCGTACCGCCGCCCACCGCGCTTTCATCGCCGCCGCGAGCCTGGCCCTGCCGGCGGCACTCATTTTGCGGACCGACGGTCCCTTGCGTCCGGCTTTTTCCTTGGTCCGACCTGAACGCGCCGCCCGCTTCGGCGGTTTCGCCTTGGATTTTGGCACTGGCGCGACCTTGGCGGCGCGGCGCGGAACCTCCGGAGCCTCGCTCGCCTTGGGCGACGGAGCGGCCAATTCAATGCCGAAGACGTCCGCCATCTCCGTTTCGCTCATGGCCGCCGCCTCCCCGGCCTGGGCGGTCTGGCGCACGGTTTCGGCGGCGGAGGCCTGGCTGATGAGGTCGGCCGGATCCACTCCGCGCAGGAGGAAGAGCAACTCGGGCTGCTGATCCAACCGCGCGCCGACGCCATATAGCGAAGCCGCGACATGCTTGCACAGGTCGGCCCAATCCGGGCAGGAGCAATCCAACTCGATTTCCTTGGGCGTCGGGAACAGCCCCCGTTCCTGGCGGGTGACGATTTGCATGACCGAGGAGGAGAGTTTTCCCTGGAGCAATTCAATGAGGGAGTCAATTTTCCCGGCGCATTCAACTTGGATGGATTTCCAGAGGTTCGCCGCCAGGGGCTTGATTTTGATTTCGATCTCGTAAAGCTCCGAGCCGGCAACACGGGCGGTGATTTTGCCCCGGCTGACCTGCAGGTCCACCACCGAGCCGTTGCGGACATACGTGCGGCCGCGCGGCAGGCGGTTGGCGAAGTCGCTGTAAGCCTCCAAATTGTCGCACCAGGCCTTGCCCCAGAACGTGCTGGCGATTTTGCGGCCTTCCAAGCGGACTGGCGACGCGACCAGGCCGGTTTTCTTGGTCAGCTTCGCCAATTCACGGGCGGCTTGGGCGCGGCGTTCCGCCACCGGCACGTAGGGTCTCCATCCAAAGCTCCAACTCATAGGTTTATCCTGGGGAAAATTTAATTGTGCCTGCCGGAAATGCTTAATCGGCGGCTGCGGCTTTTATATCCAGCGACACGAAGCGAAGCAATTCGGAATTGTTCATTTCCGTCATCAGCCGTTCCGCGCCTTCCCCCAGAATATCCTCGGCCAACGCCTTTTTGCCGGTGATGACCTCGTGAATGCGTTCTTCGAGCGTGCCCCGACAGGTGAACTTGTGGACCACCACATTGCGCTTTTGCCCGATGCGAAAGGCGCGGTCGGTCGCCTGGTTTTCCACGGCCGGATTCCACCACCGGTCGAAATGAATCACCTGCGACGCCGCCGTCAGATTGAGGCCGGTGCCGCCGGCTTTGAGCGAGAGAACAAAAAAAGGCGGCCCGCCATCGCCTTGGAACGCCTCCACCAGTTCCCGGCGTTTGGCCACCGGCGTGCCACCGTGCAGCACCACTCCAGATCGGCCAAAGACGGAGGCCAAATACCGCGCCAGCGGGTCCGTGACTTCGCGGTATTGGGTAAACACCAGGACCTTCTCCTGCTTCGCGGCGATTTCTTCGCACAATTCACGCAGCCGCTGAAATTTGCCGCTGTCGGCCGGCGCATAGCTCCCGTCGCCGAGCCATTGTGACGGGTGATTGCAGATTTGTTTGAACCGGGTCAGAAAAGCCAAAATGATGCCCCGCCGCTGGATGCCCTCTACTTCCGGTGCCTCCAATCGCTCCGCCAATTCATTGACCGATTGCTGATAGAGCGCGGCCTGGCGGCGGCTCAGCGGACAAAAGGCGGTCATCTCGGTCTTTTCCGGCAAATCGCTGATGATCCGTTTGTCCGTCTTGAGCCGACGCAAAATGTAGGGTCGGACCAGCCGGCGCAAGGGGGCGAATTGGTTTTGATCTTCGCGCGCCCGGTTTTTAAGAAACGCGGCGAATTCCTTGGCACCGCCCAGCAAACCGGGGCAGAGAAAATCGAAGAGCGACCACAAGTCCGAAAGCCGGTTTTCGATCGGCGTGCCGCTGAGCGCGATGCGGTGGCGGCCGGACAGTTCCTTGACCGCGCGGCTCTGGCGCGCCCCCGCATTTTTAATGGCCTGCGCTTCGTCGAGGATAACGACGTTCCAACGCATGGCCTTGAGCCACGCCAGCCGCGCCGCCATGGCGTAGCTGGTAATGACCAGATCGGCGCCGGCCAGGGCCGGATTGCTCGCCGCCGCCGCGAGCTGTTCATTGGAGGTTTCCGCCGGATGCGCGTAGAAGACTGACAAGGATGGCGCAAACTTCAGGATTTCGGCCTTCCAGTTGGCGATGAGCGAGGCGGGCACGATCAACAGACTCGGCCCGGCCGCCCCGCCCTTTTGGGCAGCGCTCCCCCCGCGTTTGAGAACCAGCAGCAAAGAGATGACCTGGATCGTTTTGCCCAATCCCATGTCATCGGCCAGACACGCGCCGAGACCGAGCTGGTTCATGAACCATAGCCAATGCGCGCCCTGACGTTGATAGGGGCGCAACTGCGCCTGCAAGGCCGGTCCGGGATCGGATTCACCGGACACTTCCGGCCGCTGCATTTCTTCGAGCACGGCTTGCAATTGCCGGCCCGCAATCATGCTCGTCCAATCCGTGCGGGCCGCTTCGCTCTCCGGCTCCGCTTCCAGACCGGGTTGAAAACCGGACAAAAGCCGCAAACCCTCCAACAACGGCAAACCGGCCGGCCCCACGGCCGCCTGCACCTTTTTCCAGTGCGCCAGCACCTGTTGCAGCTTGTCCTTGTCCACTTCCACCCATTTGCCCTTGAGCAACGTCAAACCCGAGGTGGATTGCAAAATCGCCCGCAGCTCCGCTTCCGTCAGCGCTTCGCCCTCCAGTGAGATCCCCACCTGGAAATCGAGCAGGCTGTCCTTGCCCAGCGCCTTTCCCTTGGCCTCGCCGATGCGCACGCTCACTTGCGGCCGCGGCGGCCGGCCCGCCCGCCACCAATCGGGAATGCGCACGACCAGACCGCTTTGCTCGAACAGCGGAATCTCCTTCAAAAAGGCATAGGCCTGGTCCGCCCGCCAGATCTGCGGATGAAAAACGGCGCGGGAATCCAGCAGTTGGCGCGCGACTTTGCTGCATTCGGCCGCGCGTTGGATCGGCGAAAGCAGGACCGCCAGCACCGCCCGGTTTTCGGACCCGGCATATTCCTCCAAGGCCCGGCCCAGCGGCAGATGCTGCACCTTGCCCTGCTCGGAAACCCGGTTGGCGTAGGTGGCCAGAAACGCAAACGGCTGCGCCGGATTGCGCTTGTTCTCCGCCAGATGAAACGTCACGCGCCCCACCGCGTTCCAAAGCGGGTTGCAATTCTTAAGATAGGCCGCCGTCCCCCCGGGAGTGCCGGCCACCGCCGCGCGCACCTGCGCCTCCAATTCGTCCCACAACCGGGCCAGGATAGCACCCTCCAAGAGCTCCAGCCCCTTCATCGGCGGCGCCGATTCGGCCAGCGCCGCAAAATCCATCTCGGTGGGTTTGGTTAAAACAATGGTGGCCGCAGCCTCGGAAGTTGGGCTATGGCAAAGCGCGGTGAACAGCCGCTGGGCGAGCCCGCGCCAGAACACCCAGGACGGCGGCAACGGCTCATGCAGAAACTCCGACGCCAGCAGTTCCAAACCGCGAGCCGATGAGACCGAAAAAGCCTCGGTGAGCCGCGCAGCCGTTGCCGGGCTGAGCCGCGGCTCCGCCTGGTCATCGGGCTCCACGAACAAATGCCCGGCCGGTGATAATGCCAAGGTGTGCGACACGCCGGCAACTATACCGTGCCGCCCGGCGGTGCCGAACGAAAAACGGCACGGGCCTGGCGGTGGCAGTGGGAACAGCGGGCTCAAGCAGCCTCCATTTCCACCATAAGCATGAGTTCGTTTCCCACCCAGGAGCCCGATTCCTTTGACCCGCTCCAGCCACCGGAACCCTTTTGACATGCGGTAGCATTTTGCTACCATTTATATATATGAGCCAACCCGTCAAGGTTTCGGATGCGCTGGTGCTCGACGCCCGGATCGCGGGCGAGGCCCTGGAGCGATCGATTGCCGGCCAGATTGAGTTTTGGGCTAAACTCGGTC
>CAYTJG010000142.1:0-3146 GCA_964437865.1 uncultured Bifidobacteriaceae bacterium
GCGGACGGAAAAATCGCCACGGCCAGCGGTGAATCCAAATGGATCCCCGGCGAAAGAGCGCGGGCTTTCGGCCAGCATCTGCGTCGCGGCAACGATGCCATTCTCGTGGGCGTCAATACAATCCTCGCGGATAATCCGGCCCTGACCGTCCGGACCAGCACGCTCAGCCCGGCGCCCGCCGGCGCGCGTGCGAAGCCAGCCAAGTCGATTCGACGCCTCGTGCTCGATGCCCGGGCGCGCACCCCGTTGCGGGCTGCAGTTGTTAACGATGCCCAGGCAGCATCGACCACCATCGTGGTCAGCCGGATGGCCCCCAAGCTCCGCGTGGCCGCTTTGGCCAAACGGGTGACGGTGCTCCCGGCCCCAACCGCCCGGGGCTCGGCGGCGGCAACACTGACCCCGCACCTTGATTTGCGCTGGTTGCTCAGACGGCTCGGCCGCGAGAAGGTCACGAGTTTGCTGGTGGAAGGCGGCGGCGAGGTCAACGCCTCGTTTCTGCTGGCCGGGCTCGCGCAACGGGTGGCCTTCTGCTATGCGCCCAAGGTCCTGGGCGGCCGGACCGCCCGTCATGGCGTGGCCGGCGCCGGCGCCCGCAACCTGCGCGAAGCGATTCCACTGCGCGACATCGAATGGCGCAGACTCGGCGATGATTGGCTGCTCACCGCCCTCACCGGCCCGCCCCCAAAGCCTCGCGCCCGTCGACGGTAAGAAGAGATGCGGGTGGGTTTTAAGCACCGGAATTACGGCCTCGCACGCGCCCAGCCTGCGCTGGTCAAAAAGCCTCCCGGTGCGAGCAGAGAGCCGCAACCTCGGCGTTCGCAAGCTACACCGTCAGAATACCGCCCTGGCTCGCGTTGGTGACCAGCTTTTGATAGCGGGCCAGCCAGCCGCTCAACTGATGCTTGACGGGCACGTGATTCTTTTTCCGTTCCTCCAGTTCGGCCGCGGGCACCAGGATGTCAATTTTCCGGTTGGGGAAATCGATCCGCAAGCGGTCGCCCGCCTTCAGCCAACCGATGGGACCGCCTTCGGCCGCCTCGGGTGACACGTGCCCGATACAGGCGCCCGCTGTGCCGCCGCTGAACCGGCCGTCCGTGATCAGCGCAGTCTTGTCGCCCAGGCCCATGCCCACAATGTAACTGGTGGGCGAAAGCATTTCCTGCATGCCGGGACCGCCGCGCGGCCCTTCGTTGCGGATGATCACCACGTCGCCCGCCTTCACGCGCCCGGCCAGAATGCCCGTGCAGGCATCATCCTGGCTTTCAAAAATCACGCAGGGGCCTTCAAACACAAAACCCGGCCCGCAATATTCCTTGAACTCCTTGCTGATGCCGGCGGTCTTCACCACGCTGCCCTCGGGCGCCAGTTGGCCGTAGAGAATGGCCAGCCCGCCGTCCGGCGTGTAAGCGGTCTCCCGCGTGCGGATGCAGTCGCGGGCATCGAAGCGAAACGCCGAATCGTAAGGCAGCAGGCCGCCGGGCTGGGCGTCCTTCAAGGCAGCGGGCCGGTAATCGTGATAGGCCTTGGAAATTTCCGTCCCACGCAAACGGCCGGTACGCAACAAGCCCGCCATTTCCTTCTTGCCGCCCTGATACCGCCAGATCACCAGCAAAGGCGACCCTTTCAGCGTGCCCAGTTCGGCCCGGACCAACCCTTTGAATTCGGCAAATTTGCCCTGCAGGCCGGCTTCGATTTCCGCCCGTCCCTTCCAGGTCAGCGTCTCGTTGACCTGCAATTCGCCGTCGGCCGCAAAGGCCGCCGCAGCCGCCGGGGCATCGCTGACGTTGAAGGCCGCGGCCAACCGCCAGAGCGCGATCGCCCGCGCGTCCCCGGGAAAAAACAGCATCGGCTTGGGCGCCAGGTTGCCGCTGGGGGTGCGGGCCGCCACGCCCAGCTTGTCGTTGGGATCCACCGCAATGGCCGACGCGCCGGAGACGCGGACGGTCTTGGCCAGCGTCGTGCAGTGCTCGGAGCGCACGTCCCAGGCGTCGATGTTTTCGCCGAGCGTCTTGCCGGTAACGGTCCGGCAGTTCACGTTCAGCACGCCCTGGCGCTTCAATTCACCCAGGATCGTGTGAATGCCGCCCGCCCGGTGCACGTCCTGCACATGATAATCCGAAGAGGGCGACACCTTGCAAATGCACGGAATGCGCCGGGAAATCTCGTCGATGCGCTTGATGTCGTAAGCAATGCCGGCTTCGCGGGCGATGGCGAGCGTGTGCAGCACGGTGTTGGTGGAGCCGCCCATGGCCACATCCAGCATCAGCGCGTTGTCGAACGCCTCGAGCGTGACGATGTCGCGCGGCTTCAAATCGGCTTTGACCACCTGGACGATGGCTTCGGCGGCGCGCTGGTAAAGAGCCTCGCGTTCCTTGGACACGGCCAGAATGGTGCCGTTGCCCGGGAGCGCCAGGCCGAGCGCCTCGCACAGGCAGTTCATCGAGTTGGCCGTGAACATGCCCGAACACGAGCCGCAGGTGGGACACGCCGACTGCTCGAGCTTAAGCAACTGATCAGCCGTGATCTGCCCCGCCTGGAGGGCGCCCACCCCTTTGAACACGGAGATCAAATCGGATTTGCCGGACGCCGGCTGGAGATACTGTGCCAGGTCCGCGTGCGTCGCGGTTTGCTCGGCAATGCCGGCCGCCATGGGCCCGCCACTGACAAACACCGTGGGAATATTGACGCGCATGGTGGCCATCAACATGCCCGGCACGATCTTGTCGCAATTGGGAATGCACACCATGCCGTCAAAGGCATGCGCGCGGAGCATGGTTTCCACCGTGTCGGCAATCAGCTCGCGCGACGGCAGCGAATACAGCATGCCGCTGTGGCCCATGGCGATGCCGTCGTCCACGCCGATGGTGTTGAAAATGAAGGGCACGCCGCCGGCGGCGCGGACAAGGCGTTTGACGAGCGCGCCCACCTCGTTCAAGTGCGCGTGGCCGGGAATGCAGTCGGTGTAGCTGTTGGCAATGGCGATGAACGGCTTGTCCCAGTCGGCTTCGGACTCAATGGAGCCAGTGGCGCGCAGCAACGCCCGGTGCGGCGCGCGTTCAAATCCCTTTTTGATGATGTCGGAACGCATGAGTTTTGTGTCCACAGTGTGCTACACCCGACCACACTTGGCAAACGGAACCCAATCG
>CAYTJG010000142.1:3246-6117 GCA_964437865.1 uncultured Bifidobacteriaceae bacterium
ACCGCTCATGCTGGCACAATGATGAAAGGATTTGACTCCCTCCGCCCCGGCTTGGCCGCCAACTCCCAACGTCCCCTCCGCGTGACACTCGTGGCCGCGGCCTTGCTCGCTGTTCCCTTGGCCACCGTCCAAGGCGCGCCGCCGCCCCAAAAAGTGGCCAGCGTGGAAGGCATCACCGAATACGATTATGACAACGGCTTGCGAATCCTGCTGTACCCCGACGATTCGCAGTCGAAGTTCACGGTCAACCTGACCGCGCTGGTGGGCTCGCGGCAGGAAGGCTACGGCGAAACCGGCATGGCGCACCTGTTGGAACACATGCTCTTCAAGGGCACACCCAACCATCCGCACATTCCCAAGGAACTGCAGGACCATGGCGCGCAGTTCAACGGCAGCACCTCCACCGACCGCGTCAATTATTTCGAGACCCTCTCCGCCACGGATGAAAACCTCGATTTTGCCATCAGCCTGGAAGCCGACCGGTTGATGAACAGCTATGTGAAGAAATCGGACCTGGATTCCGAGATGACCGTGGTGCGCAACGAATTTGAGCGCGGCGAAAATTCGCCGGGGAACGTGCTGGATGAGCGCATCCAATCGGCCGCCTACAACTGGCACAACTACGGCAAGCCGACCATCGGCAACCGCAGCGACATCGAGCGCGTGCCGATCGAGAATTTGCAGCGGTTCTACAAGAAGTATTATCAGCCGGACAACGTGATGTTGATCATCGCCGGCAAATTCAGCGAGACCAACGCCCTCAATCTGGTCACCAAATACTTCGGCGATATTCCGCGCCCCACCCGCAAATTGGAAACCGTCTGGACGGAAGAGCCGCCGCAGGACGGCGAACGGCAGGTGACCCTGCGCCGGGTGGGCGATCTCAGCCGGGTGGCCGCGGCTTACCACATTCCCGCCGGCGCCCAGGAAGACAACGCCGCGCTGCAGGTGCTCGCAAACATCCTCAGCACCCAGCCCTCGGGCCGTCTCTACCAGGCCTTGGTGGAAACCCACAAGGCCGCCGGAGCGGGCGCCGATGCCGAGCACGAACATGATCCCGGCCTGTTTTGGATCGACGCCCAAGTGCCGCGTGGCGGGTCGGTGGATGAAGTTCGCGATCTGCTCCTCAGCACGACGGAGAATATTGGCAGCACGGGTGTGACCGTCGAGGAAGTCAACCGCGCCCGGCACCAGATCCTCGCCGCCCGGGACCGCGCGGCAAACGACACCGCACAGATGGGTGTGACCCTGAGCGAATGGGCGGCCCAGGGCGATTGGCGGCTTTATTTCCTGAATCGCGACCGTCTCGAACAGGTGACACCGGAAATGGTGCAGGCCGCGGCCGCCAAATATCTGCAACGCAACAACCGCACGGTGGGTGTGTTCATTCCCGCGGACAAGGCCGAGCGAGTGCCCGTGCCCGCCACGCCGGACGTCCCCGCTCTCGTGGCCAATTACCAGGGCCGCGCCGCCATCAGTGCGGGTGAGGTTTTTGATCCCACCCCGGAAAAGATCGAGGCCCGCACGCAACGGTTCGATTTGCCCGACGGCCTCAAGGTGACGCTGTTGCCCAAGAAATCCCGCGGCAATGAAGTGCGGGTCTCGCTGACGCTGCGTTATGGCGACGACCAGACGCTGAAAGGTCTCCAATCGGCCGCTGGTTTCCTACCCGAACTGATGGTGCGGGGCACGCAAAAGCTCACTTACCAGCAATTCCGCGACGCCTTGGATGAGCTGGAGGCCACGATCAATGCCGGTGGCGGACGCGGCGGGCGGGGGGGAGCCGGCGGCGGGGCCGGTCCCGGTTCGGCGGACTTCTCCATGCAAGCCCGGCGCGATACCCTGCCCCAGGCGCTCGAACTGCTGCGCCAGACGCTGCGCGAACCCGCCCTGCCGGCCGACCAGTTTGAAGTGATGAAAAGCGAACGGCTCGCCGCGCTGGAACAGACGAAGACCGAGCCGTCCCAGATTGCTCCCCGGGTGCTGGAACGGACGTTGGCGCCGTACCCCGCGGATGATCTCCGGTACACACCCACGATTGCTGAATCCATCGAACGGTTGCAGGCCACCACTTACGCGCAGGTGGCACAGCTTTACCACCAATATCTGGGCGCCCAAGCAGGTGAATTGACGATCGTGGGCGATTTCGATCCAGCCACCTGCCTGCCCATCCTCACCAATCTGTTTGCCGGGTGGAAGGCAGACAAGCCCTATGCCCGCATCGCCTACGCGGCGGTCAGCAACGCGCCCGCCGCGCCGCAGCGCATCAACACGCCGGACAAAGCCAACGCCACGTTCACCGCCGGACTCCTGTTCCCGTTGCGCGACGATAATCCGGATTACCCGGCCCTGGCCCTGGGCAATTACATTTTCGGCGGCGGCACTTTGTCCTCGCGGCTCGGGATGCGCGTGCGGCAAAAAGAGGGGCTTTCCTACGGCATCACCTCCAGCCTGAGCGTGTCGGCGGAGAACCAGCGTGCCGTCTTCATCATCTCGGCCATCGTCAATCCCCGAAATTCCGCGCGTCTGCAAGCCAGCGCGCTCGATGAACTGGACCGCCTCCTGCGCGATGGCATCACGCCGGAAGAACTCGACAAGGCGCGGGTCGGGTATTTGCAGGCGCGCCGGGTGGCACGCGCCAGCGATGCCGGTTTGGCCGGCACGCTGGGCAACCTGCGTCATCTCGACCGCACCATGCAGTGGGAAGCGGATTTCGAGCAAAAGATCAGCGCCCTGACCGCCGATGACATCAACACGGCGCTCAAGCGCCACTTGGATCCCAAACAACTCATTATCGTTAACGCAGGCGATTTTGAGTCGCTTCCGCCAGGTAATGCCGCTCCGCAGCCCAACGGGACGTAAGCGGGCGCG
>CAYTJG010000142.1:6217-15003 GCA_964437865.1 uncultured Bifidobacteriaceae bacterium
GTCGCTTCCGCCAGGTAATGCCGCTCCGCAGCCCAACGGGACGTAAGCGGGCGCGGACCGGTCTGCGGCCGTCCTCGTCCGCTGAGACATAATTTTGGATCGAGCGTCAGCCAACAAACACGCCCCGCTACGCATGGCCGCCCCATCACGCCCCGCTCGATACACCAGCGGCCGCCACATCCGAACGCCTCAGCGCCCGAGACGGGCGCGGACCGGTCCGCGGACGTCCTCGGCCGCTGAGACGTAATTTTGGACAGGGCGTCACCCGACAAACACGCCCCGCAACACATGGCCGCCCCATCACGCCCCGCTCGATACACCAGCGGCCGCCACATCCGAACGCCTCAGCGCCCGAGACGGGCGCGGACCGGTCCGCGGACGTCCTCGGCCGCTGAGACGTAATTTTGGACAGGGCGTCACCCGACAAACACGCCCCGCAACGCATGGCCGCCCCATCACGCCCCGTTCGTTGCGCCCCTGGCCGCCACGTCCGAACGCCTCAGCGCCCGAGACGGGCGCGGACCGGCGCGCGGCCGTCCTCGGCCGCTGAGATGTGATTTTGAACAGGGCGCCACCCGGCAAACACGCCCCGCAACGCATGGCCGCCCCATCACGCGCTGCTCGATGTGCCAGCGGTCGCCACATCCGAACGCCTCAGCGCCCGGGACGGGCGCGGACCGGTCTGCGGCCGTCCTCGGCCGCTGAGACGTGATTTTGAACCCTGCCTCACCAGTCAAAACGCCCCGCAACGCATGACCGCCCCATCACGCCCCGTTCGTTGCGCCCCTGGCCGCCACGTCCGAACGCCTCAGCGCCCGAGACGGGCGCGGACCGGCGCGCGGCCGGGACTTTGGCGTGAACGGGGGGGGGCAAAACCAAGGAACTGGCGACTGGAAAGTCGCCCTTACCCGCCGACAGGAATGTCGGTGCTACTCCAAGCCGCGCTGCCGCCCGCCACCCTCCGTGTCCCCCCCGGCGCCGCCCAGCCGTGGAAAGCGTCAAATCGGGATGCTTCCGGCCATTGATAACTCTTGCTTTTAGCGGGGGTTGACATAAGATGACCGACCGTTTTTCTTATTATGCACCTGAATTGTTTTAGTGGATTGCTGGCTTTCGCACCCGCACCAGCAGGCGGCACAACCGGCTCGCCGCAGGGTTCGATGGCCGGCATGCTCATCCCCCTGGTTTTGATGGGCGTGATCTTTTATTTCCTGCTTTTGCGCCCCCAACAACAGCGGGCCAAACAGCAGACCAAGATGCTCAAGGCCTTGAAAGGCGGCGACCGGGTCGTCACCTCCGCCGGCATCGTGGGCGTCGTCGTTTCGCTCAAGGACACCACGGTGACGCTGCGCTCGGGCGATGCAAAATTTGAAGTGACCAAAGGGTCCATCGCGGAAGTCATCCCGTCCGAATCCACCACTCCCACCGCGTCCTGATTTGCCATGAACAAGAACAACAACCTGGGCCGTTTCATCATTGTCCTCATCATCATTGGCTGGTCTTTGATGGAGGTTTATCCCCCGTCGCCACGGGATCTGCTCCAGCAATTTGTCAGCCGCGCCCAAAAGCCGGACGCGACCTTCAGCAACATCGTGGCCACGGCCAAGGTGCTGCAAAAAGGCAACACCAACAGCACGTTCATGGCGCTGAAACTCGCTGCCGGCACCAACGATCTTCAGAAATACTTCCCCTTCTATCCGAGCGCGGCCAACCAGATCTACCCCAACATCTACATTCTGAACCGGCTGCAGCGTGAGTCTGCCGGCAAGGTGAAGCTGGGCATTGACCTCCAGGGCGGCACGTCGTTCCTGGTGGAAATGAGCACCAATGCGCTCGTGGCCAACACCAATTCCGCCGGCCAGACGCGGTCGGACGTGGCCAGCGCGGCGTTGTCCCAGGCCATTGAGGTGCTCCGCAAACGTATTGACCGTTTCGGCGTGGCCGAGCCCATCATCCAATCCGCCGGCGGCAACCGCATTCTCATCCAGTTACCCGGTTTGTCGGAATCCGACAAGCAGTCCGCCGAGGAACAGATCAAGAAAAAGGCCTACCTCGAATTCCGCATGGTGGCCGATAACAGCGACGACATCATCAAGAACGGCGATCCGATTCCCCCGGGGTACGAATTGTTGAAACACGTCGACCAAAAGCCCAACAACCAGTCCCAACTTGAACAATGCATCGTCAAAAAGACCCCCGAGAACGGCCTGGCCGGCGATATCATCAAGGACGCTTGGGTGGGACGCGATAACACGGGCGGCCCCGTCATCGAATTTGAACTGACGCCGGACGGCGCCCAGCGGTTTGCCGAGACCACGGAGAAAAACGTGGGCCATCGCATGGCCATTGTGCTGGACGGCGACCTGCAATCGGCGCCGAACATCCAAAGCCCGATCATCGGCGGCAGCGGCCAGATCACCGGCAATTACACCCAGGAATCGGCCTATGAGCTGGCCAACGTGCTCCAGAACCCCCTCCGGGCTCCCTTGAGCGTGGTTTCCACCAGTGACGTCGGCGCCACGCTCGGCCGCGACGCCATCAGCAGCGGTATTCACGCGGCCATCTACGGCGTGGCTTTCGTCTCGCTGTTCATGTTCGGCTATTACTGGCTGGCCGGTCTGGCCGCCAACATCGCCCTGGTGACCAACGTCGTCATCCTGATGGGCGTCATGTGCTCCATCGGCACCACGTTCACGTTGCCTGGCATCGCGGGCGGTGTGCTCACCGTGGGTATGGCGGTGGATGCCAACGTGCTGATTTACGAACGTATTCGCGAGGAACTGGCCAAGGGCAAATCCCTGCGCGGCGCCATCGAAGCCGGCTACGCCCGCGCGTTCGGCACCATCTTTGACTCGCACGTGACCACGCTCATCTCCTCCATCATCCTGATCATGATGGGCACCGGCGAAATCAAGGGCTTCGGTGTCACCCTCACCATTGGCGTGGCGGCCAGCTTGTTCACCGCCCTGGTGGTGACCCGCCTCATCTTCAATTTCATCGTGGACCGGAACTGGATCAAGTCCCTGCACATGCTGCACATCATCCGCAGCTCCAAGCTCAACTTCATGAGATTTGCCGCGCCGCTGGCCGTGCTCACCTCGGTGTTTGCCATCGCAGCCATCGTCGTGGGCGGGGTCGCCCAAGGGAATAAATTGTTCGGCATCGACTTCCTCGGTGGCGACAGCACCAAGTTCAGTTACGTGCAACATATTCAGGAAAGCGACATCCGCTCCGCACTCACTCCCATCGGTGAAAGTGGCGCGCAAATCCAGTATCAAAAGGAAGCCAACACAGCGACTTTGAACGTCACCAGTTCCAGTGGCTCGGCCGCCAAGGTGGAAGCGACCCTCAAGGATAAGTTCCCGCAGGCGCAATTCGTGGGTATTGGCCACCAGCAGGTGGGCGCCGTCGTCGGCGCGGAAATCCGCCAGTCTGCTGTCATTGCCTCGTTGCTGGCCATGTTCGGCATCCTGGTTTACGTGGCGTTCCGCTATGAATTCTTCTTCGCCGTGGCCGCCGTCATCGCCGTGCTCCATGACGTGCTGTTCGCCATCGGTGCCTATTGTCTAGCCAGCTGGCTCTTTGGCCGCCAATTCAACGCCACCGTCGTGGCCGCCATCCTGACCATCATCGGCTTCTCCATCAACGACAAGATCGTGATCTTCGATCGTATCCGCGAAAACTTGCGGCTGGGCGTGCGCGGTTCCTTTGCGGAAGTGATCAACCAGGCGCTGAACCAGACCCTGAGCCGTACCATCATCACCAGCGGCACGGTGTTCATCGCCACCCTGTGCTTGTACATCTGGGGCGGTGGCGTCATCAACGACTTTGCCTTCACCTTCCTGGTGGGCGTCATCGTGGGCACCTATTCGTCTATCTTCATCGCCAGCACCATCGTCCTGAAACTGCACAAGGGCCAGCGGCCCAACATCGGCGGTTCGCCGGTGACGGCGGTGGCGGGCGCACCGACGGCTGTGACCAAGGCGTAGCACTCATTGGCGATTTACGATGGCCGGTTTACGATTCAATTTGCGGGTGGCGCGGACATCGTAAATCGTCCATCGTAAGCGAAAATGATTGAAATCACGCCCTGGCATTGGGCCGGGTTCATTCTGTTCGTTCTGGTTTGTATTGCGGTGGATATGGGGGCATTCCACCGGGGCGCCCATGTGGTCACCTTTCGTGAGGCCCTGATGTGGAGCGGCCTGTGGCTGGCGTTGGCCCTGGTGTTTGCCGGCCTGCTGGACTACTTCCGCAACCGGGAGGAATCCACGCAGTTCCTCACCGGGTACGTGCTGGAACTCTCGCTCTCGCTCGATAACATCCTCGTCATCGCGCTCATCTTTCCCGCCTTCAACGTGCCGCCGCCCTACCAGCGACGCGTGCTTGTGCTCGGCATCGTCGGGGCGCTCGCCATGCGCGGTGCCATGATCGGCATCGGCGTGGCCCTGGTGCGCCATTTTCAATGGATCCTCTACGTCTTCGGCGCCTTCCTCCTCTACACCGGCGGCGAAACCTTCGTCGCCCGGACGCAGCCCGTGGTGCCGGAGAAGAACCCGGTCATCCGGCTGTGCCGGAAGCTGTTTCCCATCTCGGAATCGTTTGTCGGCCAGCAGTTCCTCACCCGCATCAATGGCCAACGCGCCCTCACCCCGCTCATGCTCGTCCTCCTCCTGGTGGAAACCACCGACCTGATCTTCGCCATGGATTCCGTGCCGGCCGTTTTCGCCGTCACGCAAAAGGCCTTCATCGTTTTCACTTCCAATGTCTTTGCCGTGCTCGGCCTGCGCTCGCTCTACTTTCTACTGGCGGAGGCCATCGGCCGCTTCCGCCACCTCAAGCAGGGCCTCGCCCTCGTGCTCGTGTTCGTCGGCCTCAAAATGCTGCTGGACCCGCACGAACACGCGCCGTTGTGGTTCCAATACCGGATCCCCACGCCGCTCTCCTTGCTGGCCATCGCCGGCATCGTGGCGGGTGCCATTGGCCTGTCCCTGATACCGCGCCGGCAAAAATCATGAAATTCCGGTGGTCCATCGCCCCGCCCCAGCCGCTGCTGGCCCAAACCCTGGCCACTCCGCTCAAGCTGCCGGTGCTGCTGGCCCAATGCCTCGTCAACCGCGGCCTGAGCGAAGCCCCCACCATCGAACGCTTCCTCGCCCCGCGCCTGAAACACTTGGCCGATCCGTTTCTGCTGCCGAACATGGCCCCGGCCGTGGACCGGCTCCTGCTCGCCCGCGAACGCGGCGAAGCGCTGGTCATTTTCGGCGATTATGATGTGGATGGCGTCACCTCCACCACCCTGCTCCTGGAAATCCTCACCCGGCTCGGCTGGCGCGTGAACGCTTACCTGCCCAATCGCCTGGATGAAGGCTACGGCCTGAGCCGCGATGGCGTGGAGAATTGCCTCAAGAAGTTTTCGTTCTCGCTGCTGCTCGCCGTGGATTGCGGCTCCACCGCCGTGGAGACCATTGCCTGGCTGGGCCAAGCCGGCGTGGACGTGATCGTACTGGACCATCACCAGGTCTGCTCGCCCGCGCCCAAGGCCGTCGCCCTGGTGAACCCGCAATTGACCCCCTCCGCCGGTCCGCACGCCTCGACCGCCGCCCCTTTCCAGGAACTGTGCTCAGCCGGCCTGGCGTTCAAGCTGGCCCACGCCGTGGTCAAACGCGGCCGCGAAACCGGCCTGCCCGGCGCCCCGGAATTCGACCTTAAACCGTACCTGGACCTGGTGGCCCTCGGCACCATCGCCGACCTCGTGCCCCTCACGGGGGAAAACCGGATTCTCGTCACCGCCGGCCTGGAACGGTTAAACACCACCTGCCGCCCCGGGCTCATCGCCCTCAAGGAAGTGGCCCAATCGCCCGCCAAATTGGGCACCCACGACGTGGGCTTCCAGCTCGCGCCGCGCCTGAACGCCGCTGGTCGGCTGGAAACCGCCGAGGATTCGCTGCACCTGCTGCGCGCCGAAACCGTGGCCGCGGCCCTGCCGCTGGCGCGAAAACTCGACGCCCACAACCGCGAGCGCCAGACCATCGAGAAAACCATTGTCGAGGAGGTCATCGGCGGCATGCGCCAGAAATTCGACGCGCAAAACGATTTTGTCATCGTCGAGGGCCGGTTGCTCTGGCACATCGGCGTGGTGGGCATTGTGGCCTCGCGCGTGTTGCAGGAGTTTTACCGGCCCACCCTCATCATCGGCGGCGAAAACGGCGAGATGCGCGGGTCCGGCCGCAGCATCCCGGGCTTTGACCTGGCCGCCGCCCTCCGCGAATGCAGCGACCTCCTCGTACGCCACGGCGGTCACGCCATGGCCGCCGGCTTCAGCGTGTTGCCGGACAAGATCGACGAGCTGCGCGCGCGCCTGAACGGAATCGGCCGTCGCCTGCTCAAGCCCGAGGACCTGCAACCGCCGTTGCGTATCGACGCCGAAATCGCCCTCTCGGAGATCAATTTCGAATCCCTGGCTGAACTGGACAAATTGAAACCCACCGGCATGGGCAATCCCGCGTTGCAATTTTGTGCGCGCAACCTGGCGCATCGGAAGCCGCTGCAGCGCATGGGCGCCGCCAAACAGCACGTGAAGCTATGGGTCACCGACGGCGTCGTCACCCATGAAGCCGTCTGGTGGAACGCCGGCAACGGCTCGCTGCCCGTGGGCAAATTCGATCTCGCCTTCGTGCCCACCCTGAACGAGTTCAACGGCCGCACCACCGTGCAGTTGCGGGTGCTCGACTGGCGCGCCGCTTAGCGAGTGCAGAACGCGGAATGCCGCCACGCCACACGCCGCTCGATGCGCAAACGGCCGCACAGCGCGCATGCCTCAGCGCCCGAGACGGGCGCGCTCCGGTCCGTGGCCGTTCCCGGCCGCTGAGACGCGATTCTGGACCAGTCGTCACCCGGCAGGGCTGAAAGCCCGTCATGTGACAGCCTGGGCTGGAGGCCCAGGTTTGGCCCCAAATAAAAATTCACCGGCCTGTAAGGCCGGCACAACTACAAAACCAACTAACCCGTGAAACGATCGTCGCCGAAGCATTCGCCCATTAAGCCATCAAACCAGCGCATAGCCGCAGATGGCTAAATTCATCCGCAGCCGCAACCATGCCATCCTTCAACGTTTAGCGTTGAATCTTGTGAGTTGAATGTGTCGCAAATTCGTGCCCCTTCGTGAAATTGGTGTCTCCGCCTTATTTCCTTTCCCGATTTCCGCTTTTGAATCTGTGTCCATCTGAGTCCATCTGTGGTTAAAAAACTTCCCCCCGGTTCGTGAGAATTCGTGAAATTCGTGTCTCGCCTCCGCCCTCATCTGCCGCCCCACGCCCAATTGCCGAAGCCCACCGGCGAGCGATACAGCCGGCGGCTCCGCAGCAGCGACCGTCGGATCAGCCAGAAACTCCCGACCAAAAAGAACCCGCTAATCACCAGGGAAAAAACAAGCGAATGCTGATAAGCATCGATCCGGCTCTTGAACACCACCGGCACCAACTCCGCCGCAATCATCAGGCCCATCATCAACAGGTAAGTTCCGTTCCCCAGCCCCAACCAGGCAATGAACACCAGGCTCAGTGCCACCCAGGGCACCGCCAGCAGAAAGCTGTTCATCGTCCCCAGCGCCGCCTCGCCCCCGGACACCAGCCAGGCCAGGCCCGTCATGACCAGTTGCAGCCCCACCAGCGGCAGGATCACCGTGGCCAGAAACGCCCCGGCCAACTTGGTCGGCGAAATGGGCAGGGACCGCAACATCCGCAAATGGGTCAGGGCCGGCAGCAGCGAGAAAAACACTACAAACATGAAGGGAAACAGGCTCACGGAGGGGAAGAAATGGATGGCTTCCCACAGGTCGCCCACTTTGCCGCCCACCAGCAGGAAGACCAGGGGCATGATGATAATCATCGCCACTCCGACCAGGAACGCCCGCACAAACGTGGTGCCGATCAGGCGCGAAACGCCGCCATAGCCGGCCGGCGCCCGCCCAATTTCCGTGCGCCGTGGGGCCACTTGGGTCCCCAGCCGCAAGCCGGTTCGGAACAGCACCAAGGGTCCAGCCCAATGCCACCCCGCGGCAGTGAGTCCCGCGGCCATGACCAAAAAGCAAACCACGCTTGCGCGATGCTGCACCGCATTCTCAAAAAAGAACAGGCTGCCGCCCATCGCCGCTCCCCATACCACGCCGGCGACCACCCCGAGATAGACCCGCCAACCGGATCTCGCCGTGACTTGGCACAGGAGAAAAGCCAGCGGGAAAGCGCTCCCCAACATCAGGAACAAATAAACATCCGACACCCCCAGGGCAACCCAGTCAAACGACGTCGCCCGATGCCCCAACCAATAACCGCCGGCACCCAGAAATTGTGCCGCCGAAAAAACCATCGTCGGGATGAGGACCGAGGCCTGCCACCAAGCCCGGCCGATCTGCCGCCCCGTCAGCGGCAGCACCCCCACCATCCGCGACAACCCGCTCTGTAAATCAAAACTGAGCAGCAGCGCCCCCAGGAAAAGTCCCAGTGCGCCCTGAAGGGCGGCCAGCCGATACGGCCCCTCGCCGAGATGCCCGCCGAACCAGCCAATCAGCAGCTCGGCCAAGGCGCCCACCGCCAACGCCCGCGCCCACCGACGCAGATAATCAAGAATGAGTTGTTTCATGATTCAAGAGATGCAGTCATGGGTTATTTCATGTTTCAGCAGCGAATCATTCATCCCATATGCCACTTCCCAGGTTAATCCGTGCGCTATAGGTCAGGTCGTCCCGCTCTATGAGCTTTCTCAACAAACAAAACGCCACCACCACG
>CAYTJG010000143.1:0-14982 GCA_964437865.1 uncultured Bifidobacteriaceae bacterium
GGCTTATCTCCATTGTCGCTCCGCGACACCTCCCTTTACCCATTACAAACGTCAAGGAACCGAAAAATAGGGGTCCGAATTTTGCGGCGGTTTGATTGCCACAGGCTTCAAGGAGACACACCCCAGGCCGAGCAACTCTCGGCGCTCCAGGCGGGCCGGAAACCGGAAATCGGTCTTTACGGTGGCGGATGCGGCGGCTTAACCTCGGAGCCATGACGTATGGGATGACAGCGGCTGGAATAAGGCATTTAAAAAACGAAAAACCTGCATTTAAGTGGCTTCGACGATTCCGGGGTTGGACGGCAGCAGCCGGCATTGCGATGCTGGCAATTTCCGCCCAAGGCCAGACCATCATCGGGCCAAACCCGCCCATTGAAACGGCCGGGGGCGTTAATTGGTCTTGGGGGTCCGGCGGCGCGGCCTACGTCAGCCTCACGGACACCAACTTCCTGAGCGGGCTCCCCACCAGCGGCATTTTCACCAATTTCCTCTACGGTCCGGCGGCGTATGACGGCGTTCTTTCCAACTCGGCCGCGAGCGGATCGGGCAGCGGCAACAACGCCAATTTCCGGGCCGCCTCGTTTCCCCTCCACGGCGCCAAGACGGTGCAAATCTCCTTCTATTACTATGCCCCCAAAGTGAAGTCCGGGGACAACATCCGGGTGGACCTGCGCATGTATCAGGGCGCAAATGACGTGGGTTTCATGGAGGATAACAATCTGCACCCCTTCACGACCGGAACGATGAGTGGCTACGCCTACTACCAGAGCGGGCCCATCACCGTGCCGTCGGGCGCCAACGATGCGGATATTTGGGTGAGTATCAATACGTTCAGCGATGACCCCTGGTCCTCTGGGGCGGCGTACTTCGACGACTTTTTGGTGACCACCCTCACCGGCCCGCCGTTGATCACGGAGCAACCCATCTCGGGCACGGTTGAGGTGGACACCGGCTTTACCAACACGATGCTGGCGGCCGGTCCGGGACCATTGAGTTACCAGTGGTATGAGAACGCAGCGCGGGTCACGGACGAGCTCAATGGCGGAACCAACGGCACCCTGATTCTCAGCTCGGTTCAACCACGTGACAGCAGCACCAATTACTACGTGGTGGTAAAAAACAACTATGGCGCCGTCACGAGCGCGGTGGTGTCGCTCACGGTCAGCACCAGTCTGACCGCGACGGAAAGCACGCGGGGACTCACGTGGCCGGCCAGCCAATTTCTGCCGACGTTTGCAACCCCGGCCGCGCGGATTGATTGCATTGACATGGATACCGTTTCCGCCGCGCAGCAGGCGCTGTTTTGTTCCCTCGAAGGCATCGTGAACCGGACCCAGCCGCGGATCGCCTGCGTGAGCGCTGCCTCCGAGGGCGAGTTTACCTGGCTGAGCCTTCATCATTTGTCTTACGACACGATGGACGGTTTCGATGCCCTGCTCAAATATGGAACCAATATTACCGGCTTGGTGGTGACCGATCCCGACGAGCCGGACACCCTCAACCTCGCCACCACCATCGCCGGCGTGAAGAACGAATTGATTTGCGACCCTGGCCTGCTGCACACGTTGACCAACACACCCTACAACCTGAAGGTCAATGACGATTTACGGGGAAAGTTTTCCAACGCTGACCAGGTCTATGGCTACCTCTATACCAATTACTGGTCGCAATGCACTCACCGGATCATTGCCGGCTTGCAAAAGGACAGTTCCTGGTATCTGCGCGATTACCTCGTCGCCGTCAAATCCGCGGTGGTTTGGCTGGATCCCGGCAACGTGACGGCCGACGCGGACATTCTCGACCTGTTTGTTTCGGACATGTCGCCGGTCGGCGGCATTTATCTGGGCTGGTGGCCAAGCGAAGGGGCGGATCTGGATTGGATCGGGGGATATGGCCTGCCGGTGATGGCCAGTGATTTTTTTGAAAACGCGAGTGTCTATGGCGGTGTGGCCACGCCGATTTCCGTCCCGGCGGTTCCGCCGACGCCGACACTCCAGAACAAGGTTTATGTCTCCCTCACTTTGAGCGAAGGGGACAACGCGCAGTATATGCAGCACGCCATGTATCAAAACTGGCAAAGCTCCGCCCGGGGCGTGATTCCCATTGGGTGGACGGTGCAGCCGCTGCTGGCGGACTTTGATCCCGGGATGTTGAATTATTACTGGAGCACGGCCACGACGAATGATTGTCTCGTGGCCGGACCCTCCGGCGCCGGTTACACCCATGCGGAATATTGGAGCAGCGGCAATATGGCTGATTATACCAAAGCCTCCAATTACTATCTGCAACGCACCGGCATCCGCACCATCACCATCTGGGACAATGTATCGACTGCCACGGGCGATGCCTACGCCACGAACTGTCCGACCCTGCTGGGCATTAACGATCAATCTGACGGCTACTACACGACCGATTTCCAATCGCTGGCGGGCGTGGGCTTGCCCGCAAACGGAAGCTACGCCTCAACCGCTGCCGATCTGTTGAATGCCATCACGAATACCGCCGCGAACTGGAGCGGTTCGGCGCCAATGTTCATTGCCATGCAAGGTGATGCCTGGGACGTCACGCCCGCCGTTTGTCAGACGGTGGCAAGTGCTCTCAGCCCGACCAAGTATGTTGTGGTGCGCCCGGACCAATTATTTTTGCTCTATCAGGAATCGGTTGGGCTGGGCAAGGGAGGCTCGGCGCCTTACGTGACCACCCCGCCGGCCAGCCAATCGGCCAGCGCCGGCGCCAGTGTGGCCTTTTCCGTCCTGGCCACCGGCACCTCACCCTTGAGCTACCAATGGCGGATGAACGGCACCAACCTTCCCGGTGCCACCGCCAACGCCTACACACTCACCAATGCGCAAGCCGCCGACGTGGGCAATTACTCCGTGTTGGTCACCAACAGTTATGGGGCCGCCACCAGCAGCATTGCCGCGCTCACCTTTGGCAGCCAGCCACTGGGATTCAATGGGGACGGCCTCGATTGGACCGCTTCCGAAGGCGGCTATTACAGCTATTCATCGCCGACCCTCACGGGCAACGTATTGGTGTTAACCGACGGCGCGGGCAGTGAGAACCGGGCCGTATTCGCCAACGACCCGCAATACATCGGCGCGTTTACGGCCTCGTTCGTTTATCAAGCCGGCGGAAACAAGGCAGCCGACGGCGTCACATTCTGCCTGCAAAATGATGCGCGGGGAGCCTCCGCCGTGGGCGGTGGCGGCGGGGAACTGGGCGTTGGTGGTTCCACGGCCATCGCTCCGAGTATCGAACTGGAGTTAAACCTCTATACCGGCAACAACGAAAAGGTGGGTTACCTGATGCAGACGAATGGGCTCACCGGCACCTACAGCACCAATGGCAGTTATCTCGCGCCCGGCAAGGTGGCCATCAACAGCGGCGATCCCATCACCATTACACTCACCTACGCCAACTCACAATTGCTGCTTTCCTTCACGGACAGCGTGGCCCAGACCTCGTTCTCCACCAATCTGTACGTTGGTGACTTGCCACAACGTTTGGGCACCAACGCGGCCTATGTCGGCTTCACGGGCGGGGATGGCGGCGCTTCCTCCCTTCAAACCATCAGCAACTTTTCGTTCGTGAGTCATCCCGCGGCGTCCATCGACGCCAATGGCACGAACATTCTTGTCTCCTGGCCTGGCGGCACTCCCGGCTTCGCTTTGCAGCAGAATCTGGAATTGCCCCCCACCGTCTGGATGAATGTGACCAATCAGTCCATCCTCACCAATGGCCTGAATCAGGTGACGACACCGAACAACGGCGGCAGCGGGTTCTATCGGCTCATCCTGCCGACGCCTTGAAATGGTTGGCCAGGATTGACACGATCGCACGAGGCGTGGCGGCGCGTGTTTAACGCCCAAAAATCCAATGCCGAAATACCATCAGGAAAAACACCGCCGATGGAAGCATGAATAGGATAGCCAGAACCCTTTGAATGGGTGAACCATGCCGGCGACGAACGGCCGCTCCACCATGCCTTGCTCAAATGTCCAACGGCCGCACACCTCAGCGGCCGAGGACGGCCGCGTTCCAGGCGGTCGGTTACGCGGTGAAAGTGATGCATCAGCCGGCGTGCGGCACGCCATGCGCGTGCTGCCACGCATGCATCACCTCGGCGATGATCGCCTCCACCCCCACGCCATGTTTCACCTGCGCAAAAACAAATGGCCCGGAGCCGCGCATTTTCCGCGTGTCGCGGTCCATCACTTGCAAATCAGCGCCCACGCCGGCCGCGAGGTCGGTCTTGTTGATCACCAGCAAATCACTCTGCGTGATCCCCGGCCCGCCTTTGCGCGGAATTTTATCGCCGCCACAGACATCGATCACTTGGATGGTGAAATCCGCCAGTTCCCGGCTGAAACACGCGGCCAGATTGTCGCCGCCCGATTCGATGAAGAGCAACTGGGTCTTGAAACGGGCCTGCAAGGTCTCCAGAGCGAGCAGGTTCGCGGAAATATCCTCGCGAATCGCCGCATGCGGACAACCGCCCGTCTCCACGGCCAGAATCCGCTCCGCCGGCAGGGCGTGGTGTTTGGTGAGAAACTCGCCATCTTCCTTGGTGAAAATATCGTTGGTCACCGCCGCGATGTTCAATTGATCGCGCAGCCGCGTGCATAGTTGCAACAGGAGCGCGGTTTTGCCGCTGCCCACCGGCCCCCCCACCCCGACGGTAAAGGCGCGTCGGTTAAAATCGCGGTCGAGCGGCAGTTCGCGCTCATGGAAATGCCCGGCGCTGTCCGCGTGGGCGTGTTGATGAAGCAGAATGCGTGGCATAATGGTTAACTTTGAAATAATCGTGAGTAAAGCCGGTCTTGCGCCCCCTGCCAAATCTCCATCAGCGGGGCCGTCTGCGCCAGGTCCTCCAGGCCCAAATCTCCACACCGCCGCAAGACCTCCTCGATCTGTGGCCGGAGCCGATGTTGCAGCATCTGCGCTTCCATGGGGCCGACGATATTCAAGCGCACCGCCGCCGCCAGCAGCCCGCGCAGATGGTTGAAGAGAAACATCCGCGTCATCGTGTCCCGGCTGACCTTCAGCCGACCCAGACACGCGCCAAAAACCGGCGCCAAGTGCCCAAAAACAACGGTCGTTTCCGTGGGTTGTCCCTCCGGTTTGAAGATCCGCTCCACGGCCATTAGCAACGCACGCCCTTGGGCCCGGCTGGCCCGGTTGGCCACGTGATTGGTCGTAAAGGCGTCACAAAGCGCGTCGAAGTCGCCAAGCTTTCCCGGTGCGCTGAACGCGGCGGTCGCCAAGGGCAACGCCGCCCGCCCGATTTGGTTCAAGCCGGCTTCGAGGAAGGAAATCAGCTCGGTCCGCCCGCGCACTTCCCCGTGCTGCCAGGCGGCTTCCAAGCCGTTGGAATGGGCAAAACCACCCGTTGGAAACGCCGAATCGATCAACTGCCACACCACAAAATCCCCGGCGTGAAGGGCATTCGTCTCCCCATCCGCCGGCAGCACCGCCCGAGCGGACAAACGATCCTCCGGCGCGGCGGCCAACCGAGGGGGCAGCGGGACACGCGCCCGGCTGGTTGATGGACGAAGCGCTCTCAAAACAGAAAGTAGCGTTGGGCAAGCGGCAATATCTTGGCTGGCTTGCAGGTGAGCAGTTCACCGTCCGCGCGAACCTCGTAAGTTTCGGGATCCACGGTGATCTTGGGCATCGCGGAATTCCATTTCAGGTCCTTTTTGCCCACCCGGCGGCATCCTTTCACCGCAACGACCTGTTTGGTGAGACCATAGGCTTTTCCGATGTTTTTCTGCCGGGCGAGCTGGCTCACAAAGGCAATGGAGGTGGCGCCGGCGGCCGGGCCAAAGCTCCCGAACATGGGGCGCATAAAAACCGGCTGGGGCGTGGGAATACTGGCATTGGGATCCCCCATCTGCGCCCAGGCGATGAATCCGCCTTTCAATACCATTTCCGGTTTGGCTCCAAACATCGCTGGCTTCCACAACACGAGGTCAGCCAGTTTCCCGGCTTCCACTGAGCCGATGACGTGCGCCATGCCATGGGCCAGGGCGGGATTGATGGTGTATTTGGAGAGATAGCGCTTGATGCGAACATTGTCATTGGCGCCGCTTTCCTCGGACAAGCGGCCGCGTTGCTGTTTCATCTTGTCCGCCGTTTGCCAGGTGCGCGTGATCACTTCGCCAACGCGGCCCATCGCCTGCGAATCCGAACTCATCATGCTGATAGCGCCCAGGTCATGGAGAATGTCTTCGGCGGCAATGGTCTCGCCCCGGATGCGGCTCTCGGCGAACGCCACGTCCTCCGGCAAATTCGGATCCAGATGGTGGCAGACCATGAGCATGTCCAGGTGCTCGTCGATCGTGTTCACCGTGTAAGGGCGCGTGGGATTCGTGGAGCTCGGCAGCACGTTCGGCTCGCCGCAAATGCGAATGATGTCAGGCGCATGGCCACCGCCCGCGCCCTCGCTATGATAGGTGTGAATCGTACGCCCCTTGAAGGCGGCGATGGTGCCTTCCACAAACGTGGATTCGTTCAGCGTGTCGGTATGGATGGTCACCTGAACGTCGTGTTCCTCCGCCACTCCCAGACAGCAATCAATCGCGGCCGGCGTGGTCCCCCAATCCTCATGTAACTTGAGGCCGATGGCTCCGGCCTTGATTTGATCCAGCAGCCCGGCGGGCAGGGCCGTATTACCCTTGCCGGTGAAACCAAAATTGAGCGGCAACGCATCCACCGCCCGCAGCATTTCCCGGAGGTAATTCGGCGCCGGCGTGCAGGTGGTGGCACAGCTTCCCACCGCCGGTCCGGTGCCGCCCCCGACCATCGTCGTCAGGCCGGCCGCAATGGCCTCGTGCGCCTGCTGGGGGCAGATGAAATGAATATGCGTATCCAGGCCGCCCGCAGTCACGATCAGGCCTTCGCCGGCAATCACTTCGGTCGTCACGCCCACGATCAGGCCTTTGGTGACGCCCGTCATGATGTCGGGATTGCCCGCCTTGCCGAGCCCGGCAATCAGGCCGTTCTTGATGCCGATATCGGCTTTGTAAATGCCGGTGTAATCGAACACCAGCGCGTTGGTGATCACACAGTCCAGCGCCTGTTCCGCGCCCACGCCGGCCGCCTGTCCCATGCCCTCACGAATGACTTTGCCCCCGCCAAACTTGCATTCGTCGCCGTACACGGTGAAATCCTTTTCCACCTCGGCGATCAAGGACGTGTCGCCCAACCGGACCTTGTCGCCCGTGGTCGGACCGAACATGTCGGCGTAATGGGCACGCTTCATCTTGTGGGACATAACGAGATCAGGTGGTTACCAGACTGGGTCGAACGGCTTTCGCTGAATGTTTCATAAAGTGGCAAACCCCCTGGCTTTGACGCGCTGCAGCGCCGTTTTCTTCGCCGTGGCCGAAACTTTGCCACTCGCCAGGTTGTTGCCGCCGCGAATGACTTTCTTGCCCGCAATTTCCACCAGCTTCACCGTTTTCGTTTCCCCCGGCTCAAAGCGCACTGCCGCGCCGGCCGGAATATCGAGGCGCATCCCATACGCCTGGGCACGATCAAACTGCAGGGCGGCATTGGTTTCAATAAAATGGTAATGGCTCCCCACCTGGATCGGCCGGTCGCCGAGATTGGTGACGGGCAATTCGGCCGTCGCCCGTCCGGCGTTGAGTTCAAGCTCACCCGCCAGGATCCCGCTCGCGCCCGGCAGTGCGAGTGCCTCGGCCTCACCGGCAACCGCCAACGGAGCACCGGCGGGCGCGCCGGCAAAAACCGCCAGCGCCGGCACCGGCAGGAAACTCCCGTGGAGCGCGAGCTTCAAATCCCCATTTTCAGCGGCAATGGGATGATGCACTGTCACCAGCTTGGACCCGTCCGGAAACGTGCCTTCCACCTGTACATCATAAATCATCTCCGGCACGCCCGGCATCACTTGATTCCGCCCGAGCATCTGGCGGCCAAGATTCATCAGTTCGGAAACACTCTTCCCGTCGCGAATCAGCTCAAGCAGTACCGTGGCAATCAAAGCCACGGCCTCGGGATGATTCAGCCGCAGGCCACGGGCCAGGCGCTTCTGCGCGAGAAAACCCGCCTGATGCAGCGTCAACTTGTCGAGTTCGTGTGGAGAAAGATGCATAATAAATTCCCATCACCATTTCCGCGCCCACGGGTCATCGCCCAGCAACGGCACCACGCCCTGCAGATGCCGGCCCAGTTCGCGCCCAACCGGTTCGGTGCTCTCCCCGGCGATGCGCACCACCACCCCGCCGGCCACCGGGCTCGCGCTCGTGATCAACGAAGCACCTCGCTCCACTGGCCGCCCCCCCACCGCCGCGAGGATGGCGACCGCCACCGACGCCACGGGCTGGCCGACCAGCAGGCACGTGGCAAAACAGTTGAAGCGCCCGACCTGATGCGCCGACACGGCAAACCCCGCGCCGGAGTCGAGCAGCAGCGAGTCCAAAAACACCCGCTGTCCGCCCAGGAACACCTCGTTCCGATTTTCCAAACGGGTGAATCCCCATCGCTCCCCCCGGGCCACCCGGCCCGCGCCAAACCAATCCACCAGCACCAGTCCGGCATCGGCAGCCAAACGAAACACTTGGCGCTGCACGTACATGGATTCGGCAAACGCCTGCACCGGATCCGGCGCCAATACCAGCACCGCGCCGGCGCCCAGCGAGACCTCGGTCCGGTGCGAACAGGGACGTTGCGCGGGATTGCGATAAATCTTGGTCGACGCCTGGGTGCCAATGAAAGCGCGCGCCGAAGCGCCCAACTCCAAATGCAATTCCGTTCGGTCGCCCGCCACCAAGCCGCCACCGAAACTACTGGTGAATGCCCAGGCGCTGACGCCGCGCGGTCTAGGCACCAATAACTTCATCGGGCTCACCGACCGGGCGGACGTGACCGTGCTTTGGCCAGCCACGGTTTCAACCGTTAGTTGGGCGTAGCCTGCTTGGGGCGTGCGAGTATCTGATGGCAACAGCGCGACCATCTTAGTTCAAGTCAGAGCCATCGGTTTTGATCCCCCCCGGCGGGCAGGAAATGAAACCACCGAGCCAGCGGGATTTTTTCATACCATTCAATGTTCCATTCTGCCACGAGTTTGGGTGGCCGATTTCAGACCGTCAGGTGCTTCTTCACGATGTCGTCGTTCAACTGCGAAATGGGGCCTTCGGCCACAATCGCGCCGCGGTCCATGATGTAAAATTGATCGCCGACGGAAAGGCAAAAGTCGAGATATTGCTCCACGAGCAGAATGCTGATCCGGCCCTCCTGCTTGATCTGGATCAAAGTATCCCCGATGAGATCGATGATGTTGGGCTGAATGCCTTCCGTGGGTTCATCCAGGATCAGAATCTTCGGATCGGTCAGCAAGGCCCGGGCAATGGCCAGTTGTTGCTGCTGGCCGCCGCTCAGTACGCCCCCTTTGCGTGGCAGGAATTCCTTGAGAATGGGGAACAACTGCAACACGCGATCGACCTGTCCATTGGCCTTGGTCCCATGCACCACGAGGCTCAATTTCAGGTTTTCCCACACGGTGAGGTGCGGAAAAATATCGCGACCCTGGGGCACATACCCGATGCCCTGGCGGGCGCGGGCGTCCGGCGGCAAACCGTCCAATGCGGAGCCGGCCAGCTTCACCGATCCGGATTCCGGGCGGACCAGCCCCACAATCGATTTGAGCGTGGTCGTCTTGCCAACGCCATTCCGCCCCATGAGGCAGACCAGGCTTTTCTCGGGGACGGTCAGGTTGACCCCGCGCAGGATGCGCGATCCATCGTAGCTCACGTTAAGGTCGGAGAGATTCAACATGGTCAATGCTTCTTTTTGCGTCCAAGATAGACCTCCTTCACCCGCTCGTCGTTTTGCACCGCATCCACCGCGCCCTCACACAACACATGCCCCTGATGCAACACGGTCACTTTCCGGGCGATCTGGCGCACGAAGGTCATATCATGCTCGATGACAATGATGCTGTGCTTGCCCTCCAGGCTGAGCAGCAACTCGCCGGTCTTGTGCGTTTCTTCATCCGTCATGCCGGCCGCCGGCTCATCCACCAGCAGCAAGCGCGGTTCCTGGGCCAGCAACATGCCCAGTTCCAGCCATTGCTTCTGGCCATGCGACAGCGAGCCGGCCAGCTCGTCCTTCTTGCCCAGCAAGCCAATGGTCTGCAACACCGCCGCGATGCGGTCCTGCTGTTCGGAGGTGGTCCGCGAAAAAAGCGCCGCCCACACGCCGCGCGGCCCCTTGAGCGACAGCAGAAGATTCTCGAATACCGTATGGTGGATATACACCGACGGGGTTTGAAACTTGCGGCCGATGCCGAGACGATTGATGGCCGGCTCGTTCAAGGTCGTCAAATCGATGTCGAAGCCGAACTCCACCTTGCCACTGTCGGGCTTCGTGCGGCCGGTGATGATGTCCAGCATGGTGCTTTTGCCCGCGCCATTCGGCCCGATGATGGTGCGCAATTCCCCCTCATCCATGTAGAGGGTCAAATCATCGATTGCCTTGAAGCCGTCGAAGGACTTGTTCACGCCTTCGAGCAGGAGGACGAATTGTTTATTGGCGGCGCTCATTTGGATTTTGCCGGCTGCAGGGTTTCGGTCGCAGCCGCTCCCGCGCCCGTGGTCTTGTTTCGCGCAAACCGCCGGGCATAGACGCCCTTCAATTGCGCCGGCAGGCCCACGATGCCTTTCGGCATGAACACCGTCACCAGGATGAACGTGGTCCCGAGAAAAATCAGCCACATGTCGGGATAGGCGCGGGTGGCCCAACTCTTCAGGTCATTCACCACAAAGGCGCCAAGGATCGGCCCAATCAAGGTTCCGCGTCCGCCCACCGCCACCCAGACCACCGCTTCCAATGACTTGTCCGTGGCCATTTCACTGGGATTGATGATGCCGACTTGGGGCACATACAACACCCCCGCCAGGGATGCGATGAGCGCGGCGACAATGAAGACGAACAGTTGAAAATTGGCCGTGGTGTATCCGGAAAACAGCACGCGGTTTTCCGAATCCCGGATGGCGCGCTGGATCTTGCCGAATTTTGTCCGCGTCAGCCACTTGCAAAAAAGAAAGACGCCCAGCAGCGCCAGGACGGTGGCCACATACAAACCCCGCTGCGTTTCCGGCTCCCGGAGATCGTGGCCGAAGATGAATTTAAAATCGGTGAACCCATTGTTGCCGCCCAGCAGCAGGCTGTTGCGGAAAAACAACAGACACGCAGCATACGTGAGCGCCTGGGTAAGGATGGAAAAATAAACGCCCCGAATCCGGGAACGGAAAGCGAGGTAGCCGAACAGTCCCGCGAGGGTGCCCGGCAACAGCACCGCCATCAGCATGGCAAAGGCAAAACTGTCGAACGGACGCCAAAAGGCCGGCAAGCTGCTCCACCCCAGGAAGACCAGGAAGTCGGGAATCGGCTGGTGATACTGGCCGAGGGTGCCGATCATGCGCATCAAGTACATGCCCATCATGTAGCCGCCCAAGGTAAAGAAGCATGCCTGGCCCAGGCTTAACAAACCCGTGTAGCCCCACAGCAGATCCACGCTGATCGCCAGCATCGCATAGCACAGATATTTGCCGTACAGGTTGATGGTGAAGTCACTCACGTGCAGCGCGCTCGCCGGCGCGGTGAAGGCGTTCAAGCAGGGCAACGCCAGGAGGAACCACGCCAGCACGGCCAGCAGTGCCCCGGTTTTGAGGTGCGCGTATTTGCGTTGCATGAAAATTCAATCCAAGTTGCGGCTGCGAATGGAAAACAAGCCGCCGGGCTTCCATTGCAGAAACAAGATGATGCCCACCAGCACCACAATCTTACCCGTGACGGGCGAACCGGTGACTTGCTGCAAAATCTGGTCGCCCGCGCCAATCCCCAGCGCGGCAAAAACCGTTCCCACGATGCTCCCCACCCCCCCGACCACCACCGTCATAAAACTGTCCACGATGTAGCTTTGCCCCAGGCTGGGCCCCACGTTGCCGATCTGGGATAAAAAGGCCCCCGCCAAGCCGGCGAGACCGGAGCCGAACGCAAACGTCATCATGTTCACGCGCGCCGTCCGCACCCCCATGCACGCCGCCATGTCACGGTTTTGCATCACCGCGCGAATCAACAAGCCCAGCGGCGTCTTGGTGAGCAACAGCCACGTGCCAAACACAATCAACACCGCAAAAATCACCACAAATACGCGGTTGTAGCCGAACAGCACGTCATCCACCGTAAAATGTCCCAGCAGCCAGCGCGGCGAACTCACCTGCACGTTGTTCGCCCCGAACACCATGCGAAATAATTGCTGCATCACCAGCGAAACACCCCACGTGGCGAGCAACGATTCCAGCGGCCGGCGATACAAGTGCTGGATGACCAGGCGCTCCAGGACCAACCCCGCCAGGGCGGCCATGCCAAAACTCAACGGCAGGGCAAACAGAAAGTAACTCTCATAGAACATCCCGCCCGCGTTCATCCCCGGCAGACTCAACCCCACGTGCAGCGGGTGGCCGAAAAAGCTAAACGGCAAATTGATGGAAAACGCAAAGCCGGCGCCAAACAGGTTTTGCACCACATAGGTCGTATAGGCGCCAATCGCGATCATCTCGCCGTGCGCCATATTGATCACCCCCATCAGACCAAAGGTGATCGCCAGGCCCAACGTGACAATGAGGAGAATCGATCCCAAGCTCAGGCCCCGGAAAATCGTGCCGAAGAAATTCACAGCCTCGATGTGCCGGTCGATATCCGCGGCGGCCACTCTCGCCGCCTTCACCACCGCCGGCGACGCGGTCTGGCTGGCTGCCAGCGTCTTGAGCGCGTCGAGGCTGCCGATGGATTTCAATTCCCCAAGTTTGGCGGCGGCCGCCGCCTGGACTTCGGCGTTGGTGGAGCCAAGCTCCAACATCGCAATGGCCTCACGCAGATCCCGCACCGTCGGCGGGTCGGTCTCTTTGGCCAGCCGCGCTTGCAGCAGGGGAATATTCTCCAACTTCTGGGAATTCCCAAACTTCTGCACCGCCGTCCGGCGCGCCTCCGGATCCGGATCTGAAAGCGCCAGGGCAGTCAATGTTTGCTGGATCACCAAACGCAACGCCGGGTCGGTATCCGCCGACACCAGGTCGGATGAGGCAAACCGCAGTTCGTGATTCACCCCGTCCACCAGAAATTTTCCATTCGCAATGGCCAGGGCGCGGGCTTTGCCGTCGGCATCCGTTTGCTCTTCGAGGATGACTGGAATTTTGGCCCCATTGGTTTCGATGAGGTAAATCTCCTCGCGCGTCCAGGCGAATAAAACCTCACGAACAATTTTCGAACCGGTATCCGCAAGTTGAGCAACGTCCTGCCGTTGTTCCGCCCCGCTCGCCAGCAGGCATTGCACCAGCCGGCGGCGGACGTCCGCCTCGCCGTCCGCTCTGGATTGGAGCGCAAAGGCAACGAGCACCGCAACGATCCAAAAGAGTTTTCTTGAGGCCATATTTTAAGAAAGGGCGGAGGCGGGGCGCCTCCACCCTTCGATCGGTTTTAATGCTGGGAATGCATTGGCAATCGGCAATCCTGGAGGAACAGCATTAAATCACTTGCCGCCCAGCTTCGCATCCAGATCCTTCAGCATGAACGGCTCGCCATAAACCTGCGGGAAGGTCTCGAGGATTTTGAACTGGCCGTTGGCCCTGGTTTCGCCAATAAAAACATCCTTGGTGACATGGTGGTTCGGCTGCATGGTCACTTTGCCACCGGGGCCATCAAAAGTCACCCCCGCCTCCAGCACGGCGCGAACTTTGTCCACATCGAAGCTGCCGGCCTTTTCGACCGCCGCCTTCCAGAGATAAACGCCGTCATAGGAGAGCACCATCGGGCTATCCACCACGCGCTTTTCCTTCACCACACCCGGATGGCTCTGAACCGTCAGCCAATCCGCCCACTTGGCGAGGAATTCCTTGTTGGGAGCGGAATTGATGGACATGAAATAAGTCCAACAACCGAGTTCACCCACCAGGTCCTTGGTGGGCAGCGCGCGCAGTTCGTCTTCCGCCAGGCTGAACGACACCACCGGACAATCGGCCGAGCTCAAGCCGGCCGCGGCGATTTCCTTGAAGAACGGCACGTTGGAATCGCCGTTGATGGTGTTCAGCACGCAGGCGTCACCGCTCGCGGCAAACTGTTTGATGTCGGCCACAATCTGCTGGAAGTCGGTGTGTCCAAACGGCACGTATTTCCCCGCGGAAATCACCTTGCCGGAATCATCCTTGCGGAAACCGCCGCCAATGTTTTCCGCCGGCACCCCATGCACCAACAGGTACTTGTAAAGGATCAGGTTGGCTGTCTGCGGATAGACATAGTCCGTGCCGATGAGATAGAACTTTTTTTTGCCGATCTTCAGGAGGTAATCCACCGCCGGCGTCGCCTGCTGGTTCACCGCTTCCGCCGTGTAGAAGATGTTCTTGGACAGTTCCTCGCCTTCATACTGCACGGGGTAGAACAACATGCCGTTGTCCTTCTCAAACACCGGCAGCACGGATTTGCGGCTGACCGAGGTCCAGCAACCGAAGGTGACGGCCACCTTGTCTTCCTCCAGCAATTGCTTGGCTTTTTCGGCAAACAAGGGCCAGTTGGACGCGCCGTCCACGATCACCGGTTCAATGGTGTAGCTCTTGTCGCCAACTTTGATGCCGCCGGCGGTGTTGATTTCATCAAAGGCGAACAGCAGCACATCACGCAGGGAAGTCTCGCTGATGGCCATCGTGCCCGACAACGAGTGCAGGATGCCGACTTTCACGGGGTCCGCCTGTGCGCAATAGAGCGAGGCGGAGAAAGCGGCGGCCAAGGCGGCCAATTTCAAGGGGGTTTTCATGTTAAGTAAACGGGTTGAACGGTTTTTTTGTGGATAATGGATAAGTTTGGTTTCGTTGGTTGGTAGCCGGTTGGCTTTAGAACAAATAAGAGGCGCCGCAGCCGATGATGAGCTGGTTTTCCTTGCCGTTAAAGCCGCCTGCGTAG
>CAYTJG010000144.1:0-14912 GCA_964437865.1 uncultured Bifidobacteriaceae bacterium
CGCTCGTCGCTTCTCTCGCTTGGCTTGGACTTGTAGGAATTGCAGCCGCCAGCGCCTTTTATTCCAGCACGACCGTCTTCCCGGGATATGCCGCATTCCTTCCAACCTTCGGCGCCGCGCTCGTCATTGGCTTAACTGGTGTTTCGGAATCCACTGGGCTGTCTGTGGCGTTGTCATTTGCGCCACTGCGTTATTTAGGTGACGTTTCTTACTCAATGTATCTTTGGCATTGGCCAGTGCTCGTTTTTACGAAATACCGCAGTTTGGGCGCCCAGAGTTGGGAACTTCGCGCCGTGCTGTTGATGGTCAGCGTTGCCCTTGCCGTTGGATCCTGGAAGTGGATTGAAATGCCCTTTCGGCGGCGTTTGTTGTGTCCCCATCGCCCACAGGTTTTCGCCTTCGCCGGTTGCGGTGTTTTAACCCTAATGATCTTTGGCGGCAGCGTTTGCTTGAAACACGGGGTGCCTTCACGACTGCCTGCTGATGCTATTAGGGTGTATGACTGCAAGTATAACTTTGCGTTTAGAAATGAAATAACTCCAGAAATGGCAGCCGCCGGCCAGTTTGCCGAACTTGGTGCGCAAAATACCAACCAGCCAATCGGGTTGCTCCTTTGGGGCGACAGTCACGCGATGGCTGTTGCCCCTGTTCTGAATGAACTATGCCAGCGCTTTTCAGTGCGGGGCGTTGAAGCAACTCATTCATCTACGGCCCCGATTCTTGAATACTGGAACAACTTTGGTCTTCAAAAAAAGTCGATTGCTTTTTCGCAATCCGTCGCCGAATTCATCGTACAAAGACACATTAAAAGCGTGATCCTTGCCGCGAATTGGCACGTTTATGGTCCGCCAAGTTTGGTTGACTCAAAACTCCCGGCGACGGTCGTGGCTATCGAGGCATCTGGCGCCTCAATTTATATTCTCAGAGACGTGCCCATCCCGGATTTCAATGTTCCTAAACAGGCAGCACTGGCTGTCATGCGTCATGGCGAAATCACTGAACTGGGAACGAGTCCGACCAAATACGCTGCTGACAATCATAATTATGAACCAATTTTCGACCATCTTTCAAAATTGGGCGCCACCATTTTGGATACCCCAAAGTATTTCCTGAACACGAACGGCCTGTACGACGTTGTGCGCGATGACAAGATCTTATATTTTGACAACGACCATTTAACGATTGATGGATCCAAACTTTTGACTCCCATGTTTGAGCCCTTGTTTCGCAGCCACTAAGCCGGGTGCGCGTACCGTGGGGGAGGGGGGCGTCGCCATCATTATCACCACCTACTGGTTGCAGAACAGCCGCAACTGGCCGACCGGAGGCGAGCTTGCAGGGGCCAGAAAGGCGGAGGAAGACGCGAATCGTTACGATTGACGATATTCACAGGGCCGAGCCGAAATTTGAGCCGGATTTTGTAAAATTGGACATTCAAGGATTCGAGCTCGAAGCGCTGGCCGGCGGCAGCAGTCTGTTTGGGCGAACGGAACTTTTCGTCATTGAAGTTTCGCTGTTTGAATTCATGCCCAAGGTGCCGCTGGCGAGAGAGGTCATCAATTTCATGGCGGCGCGGAATTATGAGCTTTACGATGTGGTGGGGCGGTGCCGGCGATCCAACGACGGGGCGGTGGGGAACTTGGATTTGGCCTTTGTAAAAAGTTCCGGCATGTTCCGCAAATCGATGAACTGGGGGCCGGATTGAGATCCAATGTCCCCCGGGGGGGGGAGATGGTGCGCGCTGCAGGTTTCGAACCTGCGACCCCTACCGTGTGAAGGTAATGCTCTACCACTGAGCTAAGCGCGCAAAGGTTTCAGAGAATAGCGGGGAATTGGCTCGGCGGCAATTTTTTTTTGGTTCTTCGACGTCTGTAATCGGTAAAGGGGGTGGAGCGACATTGTTCGTCTGGTTGGCCGGCGGAGCTGATCCGGGGGCATCGCAGGTGGCGATTTTTCCGCAGTTTGAACTTGTATTTTCCAAGGGAATACAACAGACTAATTTAAGCCTAGGAAAAGCATTAGCCACTTGTGCCTATGCCCCTATCTGCACCCAGGAATGAACACGGCGGGCAGACCGCGTCAGCCGAACCCTTGGTTGACCTGCCCCGTTTGGAGCGCGTACTGGAGCAACTGGCCGGCCAACCCGGCTCGCTGATCCCCATCCTGCAACGGACCCAGGACCTGTACGGCTACCTGCCGCGCGAGGCCATCCGGCTGATCGCCCAACGGACCCGCATTCCGCTGAGCCGCATCCACGGCGTGGCCACATTCTACGCGCAATTTCATTTGCAGCGGCGCGGGCGCAACCTGGTGCGCGTCTGCGACGGCACCGCCTGCCACGTGCGCGGGGCCGGCAAGAGCCTGGAGGCCTTGCAGCAGGCGGTGGGCGTGGGTCCGGGCGAAACGACGCCCGATTACAAGCTCACGCTCGAAGTGGTGTACTGCCTCGGCTCGTGCGGCCTTTCCCCGGTGGCCCTCGTGAACGACCGGGTCTGCGGCCGGCTCAACGCGGAAACCCTCATCCAACGCGTGAAGGCCCTCGGCTAGCCCCCGACCTTGCGCACCCGGCCATGAACCGACTCGCCTCCATCCAGGATCTCCCGCTACTGCGTGAGGAATATCAACAACGGCTGGCGGCCCGGGCCCGGGGCGGAGCCGTCATCGCCGTGGGCACGGGCACCTGCGGCGTGGCCGCCGGCGCGCGCGACACCCTGGTCGCCATCGAGGCCAAGATCACCCACCACCACCTGCCCGCCCACGTCGTCAGCGTCGGTTGTCTCGGCATGTGCGCCAAGGAACCGCTGGTGGATATCCAGCTCAACGGCGGCTCCCACGTGCTCTACGGCAATATCCTGCCCGACATGGTGCCGCGCCTCATTGAGGAGCATGTCATCAATTCCTCGCCCGTCCGCGAATGGGTGATCTGCCGCGTGACGGAAGGCGACCCGCCTCCCAACGAACCGCTGGCCATACAATCCCTGCCGCCGTTCCGCGACCTTCCCTTCACCGCCAAACAGGTGCGCATCGCCCTGGGCAACTGCGGCTGGATTGATCCCGAGAAAATCGAGGAGTACATTGCCCGCGACGGCTACCGCGCCCTCGGCCGGATCCTGGGCTCCTGGTCGCCCGAGGAAGTCATCCGCGAAATCAAGGAATCCGGCCTGCGCGGGCGCGGCGGCGGCGGCTTCCCCACCGGGTTGAAATGGGAACTCTGCCGCCAATCCCCCGGCGCCACCAAATACGTCATCTGCAACGCCGACGAGGGTGATCCCGGCGCATTCATGGACCGATCCATCCTCGAAAGCGATCCCCACGCGGTGGTCGAGGGCATGGCCATTGCCGCCTACGCGATCGGCGCGCGCGAGGGCTTCATCTATTGCCGGGAGGAGTATCCGCTGGCCATCGACCGGTTGGAGACCGCCATTGCCCAGGCCAACGAATTGGGCTTGCTGGGCGATAACATCCTCGGCACCAGCTTCAGTTTTCAGCTTTCGCTCAAGGGCGGCGCCGGCGCGTTTGTCTGCGGCGAGGAAACCGCGCTGATTGCCTCGATTGAAGGCCGGCGGGGGGAGCCCCGGCCGCGCCCGCCGTTCCCCGCCGTGAGCGGACTGTGGGGCAAGCCCAGCAACATCAACAACGTCAAGAGCTATGCCATGTCGCCGCGGATCATCCTGCGCGGCGCGGCGTGGTTCAAAAACATTGGCAGCCCCAAATCGCCGGGCACGGCCATCTTCGCGCTCACCGGCAAGGTCAACCACACCGGCTTGATCGAAGTGCCCATGGGCATCCCGCTCGGGGATATCGTTTTCGACGTGGGCGGCGGGATTCCCGGCGGACGCAATTTCAAAGCCGTGCAAACCGGCGGTCCACTCGGCGGCTGCCTGCCCGCCTCGTCATTGAACACCCCGGTGGATTTCGATTCGCTGCAGGCCGCCGGCGCCGTCATGGGCAGCGGCGGCATGATCGTGGTGGATGACGACACCTGCATGGTGGAGCTGGCCAAGTATTTTCTCACGTTCGCCGCCGCCGAATCGTGCGGCAAATGCGTTCCGTGCCGCATTGGCGGCCAGCGCCTGTTGGAAATTCTTGTCCGCATCACCGAAGGCCACGGTTCCCGGAAGGACTTGGACACCATCCGCGAACTCTCCGCGCACATGATGAGTTCTTCGCTGTGCGGCCTGGGCCAGCGCACCGCCGGACCCGTGATGTCCGTGCTGCGCTTTTTTGAAGGGGAGATGCTGGCGCACATCGACGATCGAATCTGCCCCGCCGGCCAGTGTAAAAAGCTGGTCCGAGCCAAATGCGTCAATACGTGTCCGGCCGGCGTGGACACACCGGCTTACCTGGCGTTGATCGCGCAGGGCCGGTACGCCGAGGGGCTGGCCATTCACCGCGAGCGCAATCCCTTCCCGATCATCTGCGGGCGCGCCTGCCCCGCCTTTTGCGAGACGAAATGCCGGCGCGCCGAATTGGATGACCCGATCGCCATCCGCATGGCCAAGCGGTTCATGGCCGAGCACGAGGGGCGCCATCCGTGGACCCCGGAACCGCTCGGCACGCCCGAAACCCGCCAGGCGGCGGCCACCCGGAAAATCGCCATCATCGGTTCCGGGCCGGCCGGCCTGACCGCCGCCGTGCGGCTGGCGCAACTGGGCTACGGCGTCACCGTCTTCGAGAAACTTCCCGTGCCCGGCGGCATGATGAGCTGCGCCATTCCGGAATATCGGCTGCCCCGCCGGCCGCTGTTCATGGAAATCGAGAACATCCAGCGGGCGGGCGTGGAAATCCGCTGCCGCCAGGCGCTGGGCGACGATTTCAGCCTGGATGATTTGCAGGACCGGCTTGGCTTCCAAGCCGTGGTGCTGGCCATCGGCGCGCATCGCAGCCGGCCGCTGGGCGTACCCGGCGACCAAAAAGCCGGCGTGATCAACGGCCTGGATTTTTTGCGTGAAGTGGCGCTTGTTGCGTGCCAGCGGGCGCTGCACGGCGACGGGGCGGACGACCCGCTCGCGAATTTCAAGGATCTGGCCGGCAACACCCTCACCGGAAGCTCCGCGCTGCCCGATCTGCATGGCAAACGCGTGGGCGTGGTGGGCGGCGGCGACGTGGCCATCGATACCGCCCGCGTGGCGCTCCGGTTGGGCGCGCGCGAGGTGCATGTGATGTATCGCCGCACCGGGGACGACATGCCCGCCACGCATCTGCCCGAGGAAATCGAAGGCGCCCTCCATGAAGGTGTGCGCTTCCAAACCCTGGTCAGTCCGGCCGAAGTGCTGGGCGAACAACAGGTCACCGGCGTGCGTCTGGTGCGCCAGCGCCTGGGAGAATTCGACCCCACCGCCCGCCGCAAGCCGATGGCGCTGGACGCGGAGAGCTTCACCCTGCCGCTCGATCTGGTGATTCCCGCCGTCGGCCAGACGCCTGATCTGGCGTGGCTCAAATCCGGGGAGATCACGGTGACGCGCGAGCGCACGTTGGCGGTCAGCGAGGCCTTGGCCACCAGCCGGCCGGGCGTGTTCGCCGCGGGCGACGCCGTGACCGGCCCGGCCACCATTGTGCAGGCGATCGCGCAGGGCAACCTGGTGGCGGTGGCGGTGGATGAGTGGCTGCGCACCGGCCGGGCGGCCAAACCCCGCTTCCTCACCCCGCGCCATGATATCGCGCCGCGACACAACCTGGCCGATTTTGCCGGCGCGCACCGGCCGGCCATGCCGCGGCTGGACTTGGCCGAACGCGAGGGCAATTTCCGCGAAGTGGAGCTCGGGTTGAACGAGGCCGCGGCCCAGGCGGAAGCCAAACGATGCCTGCGCTGCGACCTGGAATGGCTGGACCGCCAGGGTCTGCCACGACCGACCGCCCCCGGGGAACCAACGCCATGAACCAAACCGTCAATCTCACCATCAACGGCCGGGCCGTGCAGGCCTGGGCGGGCCAGACGGTTTATGAAGCGGCTGCGGCCGCGGGCATTCGCATTCCCGTCCTGTGCCATCATCCCCGTCTGCATCCCCAAGGCGCCTGCCGGATTTGCCTGGTGGAAATCGACAAGCAGCGGGCCCTGCAACCCGCCTGCACCTTCCCGGTGAGCGACGGCATGGTGGTGCGCACGGAAACGGCCGCCGTGATCGCCTCGCGCCAGCGGTCGCTCCACCTGATTTTCTCGGAGCGCACGCATTACTGCATGTTCTGTCCCGCGAGCGGCAGTCTGGAAACCACGGATTGCGAACTGCAACAACTCGGCTACGAGTACGGGCTGAACTGCTGGGACTACGCGCCCCGGTACCAAAAGCAATGGCCGGTGGATGCCTCGCGCAAATATTTTGTGATGGACCACGGCCGCTGCGTGCTCTGCCGGCGCTGCGTGCGGGCTTGCGATGAAATTGCCGCCAATCACACGCTGGGCCTCAGCCAGCGCGGCGCCCGCACCCTGATCTGTGCCGACGACGAGGTGCCCTTCGGCGCATCCTCGTGCGTCTCCTGCGGCACCTGCCTGCAGGTGTGCCCCACCGGCGCCTTGCATGACCGCCAGAGCGTCTATCTGGGGCACGAATCGCAGGTGACGCGCACCGCTGCCACGTGCCTGGGCTGCGCCGTGGGCTGCGGCATTCACGCCCTCACGCGCGACAACCACCTGCTCCGCGTGGAGGGCGATTGGGAATCGCCCAACGGCGGCCTGCTGTGCGCCGCGGGACGTTTCGAGGTGGTGGAACCCAAACCAGCGCGAATTCTGCAACCCCAGATCCGCGTCCAGGGCCGACTCAGCCCAATCGGCTTGGAAGAGGCCCTGGCGCGGATCGCGGAGAAGTTCAGCCAGGCCCGGCTCGTGGCCGGGGTGGCTTCGCCGCGGCTCACGTCGGAGTCGCTGGCGGCGTTCGAATGTTTCTTTCACGATGTGCTGGAGAGCAGCGAGGTGGCGCTGCTGCACGGCGAGGTGCCGCCGCTGGACTTGGGGACCACGGCCACCCTGCGCGACGTGGCGGCGGCCGATTGCCTGGCCCTGATCGGCGGGAACCCGGATGAACATCAAAAGGTCCTGCGCCAACTGATCCGCCGGGCCCTCGATGGCGGCGCCCGCCTGCTCATCGTCAACGACGAATCCACCAGCCTGGATCCCTGGGCGGAGTTGCATCTGGATCTCGAGGACATTTCCTTCCATGCCGCCTCGCCGTTCGAGCGATTAAAAACCACCTATCACCTGCGGGTGCGCGGCCTGCTGCAACTGCGCCAGGCCATGGCGCCGGCCGAGCGGCCCGTGCTGCTCTATGGCGCCGGCTTGAGCAGCACCGTCTATGCGGCCTTGCGTTCGCTGCCTGAAAAGACCCGGTTCCTGCCGCTGGTGAAGGGCGCCAACGCGGCCGGCGCCGCCCGGTTGGGCCTGGAAACCCGGACCGTGCGCGGGGACGCCCTTTATGCGCTGCTGGGCGACGACCCACCGGATGGCCACAGCCTGCCTCAAAGTGAATTCACCGTGGTCCAGGCCACGTACCATTCGGCCTGGACGGAGGCCGCCGACGTCGTGCTGCCCTCGCCCACCTGGGCGGAGCAGCGCGGGCACGTCATCAACCTCGAAGGCCGGCGGCTGCCGGTGGTGCCGCTCCTCCAGCCGCCGGCAACCGTGCCGCCGCACTGGCAGACCTTCGCCAAACTGGCGGAACGCCTGGGCGACACTTTGGTGCCCGAGGCGCTCGCCCAACTGGCGGGGCCGCAATAACCACCAACCCCATGTCCACCCAGCAACCACTCATTTCGGCCCCAGTCCGCGGCGGCCATCGCCGCGGGCGGTGCGCCGCGTGATCAAGACCGGGATTGTTATGCCCAACAAAGCCACCCTCGCAAGCGACTGGCTGGCCGGCTGCGCCGGTTGCCACATGTCGCTGCTGGACCTGGACGAGCGCTTGGTGACGCTGCTCGACCAAGTCACGCTCCACGCCAGCCCGCTCACGGATTTCAAGCAGCCGCCCGTGGGCGGCGTGGAGGTGGGCCTGCTGGAGGGATGCGTCAACAATTCGGCCGGCGAAGAGGTGGCCCGCCGGATGCGGGACCGCTGCCGCGTGCTGGTGGCGCTGGGCGACTGCGCGGTGTTTGGCGGCGTGCCCACGCTCCGCAACGGCGTTTGCCTGCGCGCGGCCCTGCGCCGCGCCTACATCGAAACCGAAAGCACCGCCGAAGGCCACGTGCCCGCCGACCCGGAACTGGCCGTCATGCAGGAGGCCCGGGCGCTGGACCAAGTGGTGAAAGTGGACGTCTATGTGCCCGGTTGTCCGCCGGCCCCGGAGACGATCTTCTACGCGCTTTCCGAACTGGCTGCCGGACGCAAGCCCGTCTTGAGCGGCAAATACCTGGACTGGCATTAACCATTTACCCCGGACGCTCATGGCCAAAACCATCACCATCGAACCGGTCACGCGCATTGAGGGGCACGCCAAGGTGACCATCCGTCTGAATGACGCCGGCGAAGTGGAGCAGGCGCGTTTTCACGTGAACGAATTCCGCGGGTTTGAAAAATTCTGCGAGGGCCGTCTGTTTTATGAAATGCCGCTGATCACGTCGCGCATCTGCGGCATCTGCCCGGTGAGCCACCAGTTGGTCTCGGCCAAGGCCGGCGATGAGATTCTCGGCGTGGAGCCGCCGCGCCCCGCGCGCCTGTTGCGCGAGCTGATGCACATGGGACAAACCATCCAATCCCATTCCATGCATTTCTTTGAACTGGCCGGACCGGACCTGCTGCTGGGCTTCGATGCGGACCCGGCGGTGCGCAACGTGGCCGGCCTGTATCAAGCCGATCCCCAGCTCACGGCCAAAGCCATCGCTTTGCGCAAATTCGGCCAGGAAATCATCCAGCGGCTGGGCGAGCGCCGCGTGCATCCGAATTTCGCGGTGCCCGGCGGCGTCACCCGCGCCCTCGCCGCGGCCGACCGCGACGCGATCCGGGCGGATCTGGAAACGATGACAACCTACGCGCAGGAGGGGCTGGCCCTCATGAAAGACTGGATGGAGCACCATGCGCTGGAGATGGAAACGTTCGCCTCGTTTCCCACCGGCTACGTGGGCATGGTGGATGGCGACAACGCCGTGGCGCTTTACGACGGAACGTTGCGCATGGTGGACAGCGGGCGCCGGGAAATCGAGCGGTTCGACGGCCGCCAATATCTGGACTATGTCGCCGAACATGTGGAGGACTGGAGCTATTTGAAGTTCCCCTATTACCGCAAACTGGGCTGGCCCGGCGGCGCCTACCGCGTGGGTCCCCTCGGCCGGTTGAATGCGGCCGTCAAAATTTCCACGCCGCTGGCCGGGCAGGAATACGACCGGTTTCAGCGCTCCCGTCAGGGGAAGACCGTGGAGGGCTCGCTGTATTACCATTACGCGCGGCTCATTGAAAACCTCTACGCCATCGAACGCGTCCGGGAGTTGCTCGACGATCCGGATATTCTTTCCCGTGAAATCCGCACGACGGCCTGGCCCACGCGGCACGAGGGCGTGGGGGTCATCGAGGCCCCGCGCGGCACCCTGTGGCACCATTACTGGGTGGATGACCAGGGCCGCCTCGAGAAGGTCAACCTCATTGTGGCCACCGGCAACAACAACTACGCCATGAGCCGCGCCGTGGAGGAAGTGGCCCGGCAATACGTCCACGGCGACTGCCTCAATGAAGGCGCGCTGAACCGCGTGGAAGCGGCCATCCGCGCCTACGATCCCTGCCTGAGCTGCTCCACCCACGCCGTGGGCCGCCTGCCGCTGGTGGTGGAGGTTTTCTCCGCGGACGGCGTCCGGCAACAACAGATCATTCGGGCTTAAGGCGCGCCGAACGCCGGCATTATTGCCCGCGGGGTAAGGCTGAACGCAATTTTATCACCTGCTTCTTGTGGCAACCTTCTGGGTTTGTTAGGCTTGAGGAATAGATGTCGCAAATGGGTTTCAGGCCCTTGTTAATGGTAGTCGCCGGCTGCATTAGCCCATCACTGGGCAGGCCGGCCTGGCTCTGCCGCCTCCTGTCGGTTCTCTTGATTTCCTGGGGCCTCGCGCAGGTGCAGGCCGCCGACGGCGGGGACAGGATGGCCAAGGCCCCCTCAGCGTCGATTCTTTCGGCGGCCCCGGGAGGCAATCCAACCGCATTGACTGTCCCGGCCCAAGCGGTGAACCGAAAAACGGATCCACGACCGGCGGTGGTGGAGTCCAGGCTCCCGCCGGAATCGTGGGAGCGCCAGCCGTGGTTTCTACCGGGTGCCATGGCGCTCGCCGTACTACTGGGTGGGTTCACCTGGCTGACGTACATTCACAGCCGCCAGATCGCCGCCACCAACCGGCGGCTCAACCAGGAGGTGGCCGTGCGGCGCCAGACGGAAGCGGCCTTGGAACGGGCCCGGGGCGAACTGGAACAGCGCGTGGCCGATCGCACCGCGCAACTGACCCGGTCCAACCAGAAGCTGCTGCGCGAAATCACCGAGCGCAAGGAGGCGGAGGCCAACCAGCATCGGTTGGAAGCACAACTGTATCAGGCGCAAAAAATGGAGGCCGTGGGCACGCTGGCCGGCGGCATCGCGCATGACTTCAACAACCTGCTCGCCGTGATCATACCCTATTGCGAAATGGTGGGGGAAGAACTGGCGGACCGCCCGGATCTGCAAGAGCACTTGCAGGAAGTGCTCCAGGCCGCCAACCGGGCCAAGCTGCTGGTCCGGCAGATTCTCACCTTCAGCCGGCGGGCTCCGCAGCAGCCGCCGCAACTCTGCGAAATGGGGGCCATCGTGCGGGAAGCCATGATCCTGTTGCGGTTTCTGCTGCCCAGCACCATTCAAATGGATCAACGGCTCCAGGCCACCCACCCGGTGCTGGCCGATCCCACCCAGATTCACCAGGTGCTGATGAATCTGTGCGTCAATGCCCAGCACGCCATGGCGGACCACCAGGGCCGCTTGGCCATTGTCCTGGACGAGTTGGAGGTGGACCCGGTTCTCTGCCAACGCAATGCCGACCTGCATCCCGGCTTATATGTGCGCATCGCCGTGCGCGACACGGGTTGCGGCATTCCGCCGGAACACCTGAGCCGCATCTTCGATCCCTTCTTCACCACCAAACCCGTTGGCCAGGGCACGGGTCTGGGCTTGGCGGTGGTTCAAGGGATTGTCCGCGGTTATGGCGGGGCCATCCTGGTGGACAGCACGGTGGGCGTGGGTACCGAGTTCCAGATTATCCTGCCGGCCCAGACCCGGCACCAAGAGAAGGTGAGCGCCCCGCTGCCACCGGTGCCGGCGGCGCGCGGCGAGCGCATCCTCATCGTGGACGACGAACCCGGGCTGGTGAAGGTGCTGGAACGGATGCTCGTCCGTGCCGGCTACGAGGTGACGGCCCACGGTAGCCCGCAGGCGGCGTTGTCGGATTTTCTGGCCCGGCCGACCGAAATTGACCTGCTGCTCACGGATTTGACGATGCCCGGGATGAATGGGCTCGAACTCGCGGATAAAATCGCGGCGGTCCGTCCGGATCTGCCCGTGATCATCGCCACCGGTTTTGCCGGCAGCCTGGTTTCCCCGGAACAACTGGCCAGGCACAAGAACATCCGGTACACGGTGGAAAAGCCATTCAGTCCCGATGCGTTACTTCGTTTGATTCCGAATTTGTTGAAGCCGGCGCCGGCGATTCAGCCGGCGGGACAGCTCTCCTGACATTGGATGCCGGTTGCGCCATAATCCAGCCCAGCAGCGATGCCCAACCCCAGCTCATTAATCCTCGCGGAAGTTCGCGCCGTTTACCAGGCGCTGGCCGGGCGCCCCGTGACGCGGCAATGCATCGCGCGCACCGAATGCTGCCAGTTCCACCTCACCGGTCTCACGCCGCACCTGACCAAGGGCGAAGCCTGGCTGGCGGCCCGGGCCTATCGCGCCACCGGCCGCAAGAATTTTCCGGAGACCGACGATGGCGTCTGCCCGCTGCTGAATCGCCAGCAGGGCCGCTGCCTCATTTATGCGGATCGACCTTTCGGCTGCCGCACGCATTTTTGCGAGGCGGCGGGCGGACCGTATGCCCGCAAAGATGTGCTGGACCTGATCCGACGCCTCGAAGACGTGGACGTGCGACTCAAGGGCGACGGACCGCGCAAGCTTTTCGCCGCCGTGGCCGACGCCCTGGCGGAACTGCGCTGAGGCCGCCCGCCGCCGTCACTTGGTCATCGCCGGGCGCGGACGCGGTTTGTTGAAGGCGAAAACATCCGTCTGGTGGCGATGGCCGGACCGATGGGGTGTGCCATTGGGATGGCTAAACGCAGGGCTATTGAGCCGGTCCGACGGCCGGCCGGTTTTCACTTCCTCGGTCAGGTCCGCCACGCTCTCCAGGATCCGGGTGGGCTGATACACGTAATCCCCCATGCCTTCCAATTGCGTGGACCCCGTCAACACCAGGTACGATTGCAGGCCCGCTTCCACGGCGCCGCGAATGTCGGTTTCCATGGTGTCGCCGAGCATGACCACCTGGTCCAATTCATTGAGCGCCAGTTCCGCGAGCTTGCGGCGGGCGCGATGGAACATATAGCCGTTCGGTTTGCCGAGGAAATAGGCGCGCCGGCCGGTGCTGGCTTCCAAAAACGCCGCCGTGGCGCCCGCGCCGGGCCGGGTTTTTTCGCTGGACACCGGGCACCAATTATCGGGATTGGTGGCAATCAGCCGGGCCCCCTTCTCAATGCACTCGTGCGCCTTGGTGAGCCGTTCCATGGTCGTGGCGCCTTCCCCCACCACCACATAGCTCGGCTTGATCGCGTCATTGGGAATGTGCCGCTCGTGCATCGCCGTCTGCAAGCCGCTCTCGCCAATCAGAAACGCGGTGCAGCCGGGATCGGTCTCGCTCAGAAAATCCGCGGTGTTCATGGCCGACGTGTAGAAATGCCGCGCCGGCAGTTCATCGATCCCCAAATGCTTCAGCCGCACGGCCAGATCCTCGGGCGTGGGCCCCGAGTTATTCGTCAAGAACAGGAACGGTGTGCCGGTGCTCTGCAGGGCGTGGATAAAATCCGCCGCCCCGGGAATCAGATTGTTTTCCCGGTAGATCACCCCGTCCATATCAATCAAGTATCCTGTTTTCATAATAAAATTATAGAACCCTGCTTCATGATTTTTTTGGGAAAAATCCGCGACAGCATGAAGAATGCTGACTCGTGTTGTCAGGGTTCGTGCAACAACCTCGGCATTAACTTAGCAGGTTTCCTGCCAGAACGCAAGTTGGCAGAATCCCGTCAGAACCCCGTAAAATCAGGGGTTTTGGGCCGGAAAATCCTGCCGGGCAGCCCTTGCCCGCGCCAAAAAGCAGCACGGTGCCCAAAAACTAACAGACCTCCCCAAAGTGGCGCGGCCCCTAAAACTCACCCCGCGCGGCGCGCCCAGCGGAGTTTGGCCGGCACCGAACGCGGATTGGCGTGTTGCTCGGCCGGGGTCGGGCGCCGGACTTCAGCGGCAATCTCCGCGTAGAGGCCCGCCCGCTGATTCGCCTCGAACGATTTCTTCACGCGCCGATCTTCGCCGGAATGAAAGGTGAGCACCGCCACCTTCCCGCCGGGGTTCAGGCACGCCGGCAAATTCCGCAGCCAGGTGTCCAACGCCGAAAATTCATCATTCACCGCAATGCGCAGCGCTTGAAAAACGCGCCGCACCGTCAGATCGGCATCCTCGCGCTTCGCCCGGGGCAGGAGCTCGCGCACGGCGCGGGCCAGTTGCAACGTCGAGGCAAACGACTTGCCCGCCAGCGCGGCGGCCAGCATTTCCGCCCGCGGTTCATCCGACCATTCCGCCAGCATGGCCCGCAGCTCGGGCGCCGAGACTTTTTCGAGCAGGGCGGCCGCCGACCGGCCGCGCCCCGGGTTCATGCGCATGTCCAGCGGACCATCCAGCTTCACCGAAAAACCCCGCTGCGGATCATCGATCTGCATGGAGGAGACGCCGAGGTCGGCCAAAATCAAATCGGCGCCGGAAATATTTTGCGCGGCGAGCACTTGTGGCAGGCCGGCGAAATTGCTCCGCTGCACCGTCAGCACCGCTTCGGCATAACCCAAGGCCCGCAGCCGCGCCTCCGTCTTGGGGAGTTCGATGGGATCGGCATCCAGCCCGATCAAACGGCCGCCGGGCGCCAGCCGCGCGAGCAGTTCCTGGGCGTGGCCGCCAAAACCCAGCGTGCAATCCACGGCCACCTGCCCCGGCTGCGGCGCGAGAATCTCCAGGAGCTCGGCCACCATGATGGGCCGGTGCGTGCCGGCGGGCGTCTTGCCCGCGGCCAGCACCTTGGCAATGGTTTCCGAATCACCGCCGTGCTCCTTGTATTTATCTTCAAAGCGGCGCGGATTTTTGCCGCTGTAGCGACGGCGCCGCTGGTGCGGAGCGCCGGGTGGGGGAAGTTCTTCGTTCACAGTGGACCAGCATTGCAGGATTAACGCCGGCTGTCAGGCGCGGATTTTGCGGCCGGCGCGGCTTGCGCGGTCCACGGCCCCCGCGCTCGCGGCTTGAATTTTCCGGCCGGTGGTTGTATTTGAGACGTGTGGGCAAGACCTATCTCTTTGAATGTCCCCAATGCCAATACCAGGCCAGGATTTCGGGTGGGGCGGACGCCGGCCTGCACTGCGAGATTCAGACGGTCATCTGCCGCGATTGCCGGCAGTTGTATGATGTCTTCACCCGGCAACGGCGCCGGGCCGATACGCGGGATTTCATCCGCTTTCCCGGCTTTTATCGGCCGGAGATTCCGCCGACGGTTCTCGGCCAGAGTTCGGTAACGCCCGCGACCAAGCCGCTGGCGCCCCTGGTCTGGCGTGACATGAAACCGGCCTGCCCGGTGGAACCGAAACACTTTGTGGAACCGTGGAACGATCCCGGCCGCTGTCCGCGCTGCGGAAATTTCATGGAACGATTCGGCTTCCCCTTTCGCGCGTGGGATTA
>CAYTJG010000145.1:0-1341 GCA_964437865.1 uncultured Bifidobacteriaceae bacterium
GAACCATGAATAACGCCTCCAAAGGGCGCTGTGTTACCATTACACCATCGGACAGTCCGGCATTAAACTAGCCATTTGGCCGCGTTTGTGCAAAACTAAAAAGACATGGCTGGCACGAATATTCCCGAGCTCTCCACCTCCGCCCCGCCCACGGCGGCCCCGGCGGCGGCGCCCAGCGCCCCCGTGGCGCGCCCCCAAAAGGGCGGTTGGGCCCTGTTCCAAGAGGTCTTGCGCCACGGCGGACCCGGTTACCTGCAGTTTGCCATCACCAATCTCTGCAACGCCGATTGCGGTTTCTGCGGCTTCGCCCGCTCGAAATTTGATCCCCAGGCCCGCCGCAGCGTCACGCTGGATGAGGCCCGCCGCGTGATCGACATTGCCCTGAAAAACCACATCGGCTACCTGCTCTTCGTGGGCGGCGAACCCATGGTGCACCGCGATTTGCGCGCGATGACCCGCTACGCGGCCGAGCGCGGCATCCACCCCATGATCTGCACCAACGGCGGCCTGTGGACGGAGGAGAACATGCGCGGCCTGGTCAGCGACGGGCTGACGAGCGTGATCATGTCCATCGACGCGCATGACGTGGCCAAGCACGAGCAGAACCGCGGGCTGCCGGACGTCTGTCGCAAGATCAAGCGGGCGAACGAGTTTTTCCGCGGTGCCGGGGTGCAGACCACCGCCAGCATCACGGCCAGCCGGCTGATCGATGATTACGAAAAGCTGCCCGATTTCCTGACCTCCCTGGGCTTCACGAGCTGCACGTTCAGTTATCCGCTCACCTCGCTGGCCAGCAGCTACCTCAGCTTCAGCGACAGCGGGCTGGTGAATTATTCCCGGGATGAGTTGATCGCGCTCTTCGAAAAAATCAAGACCTTGAAGCGCAACAGCGGTTTTCCAGTCGTGAATCCGCGGGAATCGCTGGATGAAATGCAGCGCCATTTGCGCGGTGAAAAGGAAAAGTTCGGCTGCCTGGGGGGGCACAAGTATTTTTACCTGGATTGGAAACTGGACCTGTACCGCTGCCATTTTTGGGAGACCCCCATGTGCAAAGTGTGGGATTGGGACGATTCCAAGCTCATCCGCGACGGTTGCACGCGCTGCATGATCGATTGCTACCGGGACCCGAGCGTGCTGCAGTTTGTAGCCGTGAACGCCAGCGACACGTGGCAAAAGCTGAAAAAGGGCAACCTGGTCGGCGCGGCCAAACATGTTTTCGATTCCCGCAACCTCACCTCGCTACGCGCCGTGTGGGAAGACCGCAAGTGGATCGGCAAAGTGTAGGAGCGCACGAGCGCGGCATGCGGCGTTCGGAATGCGGAGTGTCCCCGGAGCGCCGAG
>CAYTJG010000145.1:1441-14888 GCA_964437865.1 uncultured Bifidobacteriaceae bacterium
GCGCACGAGCGCGGCATGCGGCGTTCGGAATGCGGAGTGTCCCCGGAGCGCCGAGCATTGCTCGGCCCGCGCGCCCAGAGCGTACGACTAACTTGTCAGCCCTCCGCCGCCTTGGCGCTCCGGCTTCGCCAGCCCATTAAGTTCGGCATGCGGCGTTCCCGGAAATTCTTTTGTGCCTTTTTGCGGCTAACCCATTGAATCCGGTTTTTTGCGGTTGCCGAGCTTCCCCGGGGCTGACATTTTATGACGGTAGCGAAACCCGGCCGGAGGCCGCCCTCACCGGGCGCCGGTGACGGGATGAGCCGTCTCCCATGGCGACCCGGTGGTTTCCCGCACCGTTGTGTGCCGCAGCGGTTTGGCAAATTCCCGCGTTTCAGCCGAGGGGCTGTGGCAGAGGCGACCGGCACAGTTTTGGAAACCCGTGGCCCAGCAACAACGCACCGCCGAGACCGTTCAGCGCGCCATTCTTCACGACGCCGCGCATGCCATCGTGGCCACCGATCTCACGGGGCTGATCATCAGCTTCAATCCCGCCGCTGAAAAACTGGCGGGCTGGTCCGCCGCCGAGGTGGTGGGCAAGGTAACGCTCGCTTCGTTTCATCCCCCCGAGGAACTGGCGGCCCAAGCCCGGCTCCTGTCCGAGCGGTTGGGCCGGCCGGTGGCGCCGGGCATTGAAGCGCTGCTGGCCGAGGCGCGCGCGGGGTTGCCCAGTGCCACGGAATGGACCTGTCTGCGCAAGGATGGCACCCGCCTGCCCGTGCTCCTCTCTGTCTCGGCCCTCCGGGATGAGCAAGGGGAGGTTTTTGGTTTTGCCGCCTTCGCCGCCGACATCACGGAACGCCGGCAGGCGGACGCCCGGTTGCAGGAACGCGAAGCGCAATATCGGTTGTTGTTCGAAAACATGGTCACCGCTTTCGCCCTGCACGAGATCATCTGCGACGAGCAAGGCCACCCGGTGGATTACCGCTACCTGGAAGTAAACCCGGCCTTTGAGCGGTTGACCGGGCTCACCGCCCACGAGCTGGAGGGCAAAACCGTCAGTGAAGTGCTGCCCGCGGTGGAGAAGTATTGGATCGAGATTTTTGGCCAGGTGGCCCTCACCGGCAAGCCGGCCGCGTACGAGAATTTCTTTGCCGATCTCGGCCAGTATTACGACACCTGGGTGTTCTCGCCCAAGCACGGCCAGTTCGCCGTGCTTTTTTCCGACGTCACCGCCCGCAAACGGGCGGAGGAATCCCTGCAAGAGAGCCGGCGGCTCTACGCCGACGTGGTGGCCTCCATTCCCCTGGGCGTTTACCGGGTGAGCGCGCGACCGGAGGAGGACGTGCTGGAATATGTCAGCGACCGCTTTTGCCAGGTGGTGGGCCTGCCGCGCGAGCGCCTGCTGGAGGACGAGCGGGTGGTCCTGGGCATCATCCACCCGGAGGATCGCCAATCGTTTTTGGACGCGAACAACCAGGCCTATGACCAGCGGTCCCAATTTCAGTGGGAAGGCCGGGCAACGGTGCGCGGGCAGTTGCGCTGGCTCCGTTTTGAATCGCATCCCACGCAACTGCCGGACCGGCCGCCCTTTTGGACCGGGGTGGCGTTTGACGTGACCGACCGGCGGGATGTGGAGGAGGCGCTGCACCAGCAACATTCCTTGCTGGAAGGCGCCCTGCAAGCCACGGCAGATGGCATCCTGGCCGTGTCCAGCGAGGGCCGCATCACGAGCTACAACCGGCAGTTCCTCGAACTGTGGCGCGTGTCCAAGGAGATCCTGGACACCCACGATACGATGGCGCTGGCCGATTACATTCTGCAGCAGCTCAGCCATCCGGCGGCCATGCAGGCGCGCATCCGCAACTTCAACGACACGTCGCGGGCGGATACGTTTGACACGCTCGAGTTCACCGACGGCCGCGTGTACGAGCGTTTTTCCCGCCCCCAAATGGTGGCCGGCCGCGTGGTGGGACGGGTGTGGAGTTTTCGCGATGTCACCGCCCGGCATTGGGCGGTGGCCTCCCTGCGCGAAAGCGAACACAAGTTCAAGATGCTCTTCGAGTCCACCAACGACGCCATCCTGATCATGGATGAAAAGGTGTTCGTCGATTGCAACCGGGTGGCCGAAACCATGTTCGCCTGCAAGCGCGACCAGATCATCGGCCGCACGCCGGCCGAGTTATCGCCGGAACGGCAGCCGGATGGGCGGCTCTCGACGGAAGCGGCGGAAAAAGTGCGGTCGGTGCTGGCCGGCGCCCCGCAGTTCTTTGAATGGATCCTGGCCCGCCGGGACGGGACGCTGTTCAATGCCGAGGTGAGCCTCACGGGCTTTGAACTGCGGGGGCAGAAGGTCATTCAAGTGATCATCCGGGACATCACGGCGCGCAAGCTGGCGGAAGCGGCGCAGCACGAAGCCGAGCAACTGTACCGCACCCTGGTGAACACCTCGCCGGATGGGATTCTCCTGCTGGATCTGACCGGGCGGGTCCTGTACTCCTCGCCCAAGGCGCTCGAGCTCCTGCACGGTTCGGCCGAGACTGAGCTGCCCTCGCTGCCCGGCGCCTTGCGCTTCGTGGGCCGGCAGGAACGGCACCAAGCCCTCGCCCTGTTCCGGGGCGCGCTGGTCGGAATATTCCCGCCCAACGTGCGGCTGTTGATGCGGCGGAGCGACGGGCACGAATTCACGGCCGAGCTCAACGGCACGCTGCTGCGCGACGGGCTGGGCGTGCCCTGGGGCATCCTGGTCATCGTGCGCGACGTCACCGACCGTCAGCGCCAGGAGGATGAGCTGAAGAGCAAGAACGCCGAGCTGGAACGTTTTACCTACACCGTCTCCCACGACCTCCGCAGTCCGCTGATCACCATCAAGGGCTTCGCCGGCGCCCTGCTCGCGGATGCCGCCGCCGGCCGCACCGGCCGGCTCAACGAGGACCTCAACCGCATCCTGCAGGCGGCGGATAAGATGTCCGACCTGCTCAACGGTCTGCTCCAGCTTTCCCGGGTGGGGCGGATGGTGAATCCGCCCACCCAGGTGCCCATGAACAAGCTGGTGGCGGACGTGCTGGAGCTGCTCGCCGGTTCCATTGCGCAGCGCGGCGCCACGGTGACCGTGCAATGCGACCTGCCGCCGGCGTACGGCGATCCGCAGCGGTTGCAGGAGGTGGTCCAGAACCTGATCGAGAATGCGCTGAAATTCTCGCCGCCGGACCGGTCGCCGGAAATCGAGATCGGCTCCAAATCGGTGGGCGACAAGACCGTGTACTTTGTGCGGGACCACGGCCGGGGCATCGAGTCGCGTTTCCACGAGACCATTTTCGGCCTGTTTAACAAGCTGGATCCCCGGAGCGATGGCACCGGCATCGGCCTCGCGTTGGTGCGGCGCATCCTGGAATTTCATGGCGGCTCCATCTGGGTGGAATCCGCCGGCGCCGGTCTTGGTGCCACTTTTTACTTCACTCTGCCGGGACGCAAGGCATTATCAACGTCGCCGCTTAATGGATGAGCATACGATGGCCCGCCCACTAAACATACTCCTGGTGGAAGACAACTTGGATCACGCCGAGTTGCTGCGGCGTACCTTGGAACAATTTCCTGCCGCCAAGTTCCTCCATCATGTCGAAGACGGCGAGGCCGCCTTGGATTACATTTTCGGCCGGGGCAACTTCCGGGACCGGTTGCAATTCCCGTCCCCCGACCTCGTCCTGCTGGATTTGCGCCTGCCCCGCTTGGATGGGCTGGATGTCTTGCGGCATGTGCGCCGGCATCCCACGTGCCACCGGTTGCCCATTGTGGTGCTTACCACCTCGGAGGCCGAGCGCGACGTGGCCGCCGCCTACGAGTATCATGCCAATGGCTTTGTCAGTAAACCCGTTGATGTCCAGAGACTCTCAGATCTGGTCGACGGCTTGGAGTGGGGTGAAGCATCCGATCGGGGCGGCCTATGAGACACATTTTGCTGATCGAGGACGAACGGGATCACGCGGATTTGATTCAGCGATCCCTGGCGAACGGCCCGCTGGCCTGTCGCGTCACCCATGTGGAGACGCTGGCGGCCGCCCGCGAGGCGGCCGCGGCCAATCCGCCCGATCTGGCGCTGGTGGACTATCGGCTGCCCGACGGCAGCGGCAATGAATTCATCGGCTGGTCCGGGGAACGTTTCCCGGTGATCCTGCTCACGGCCTTTGGCAACGAACGCGCGGCGGTGGAAGCCATCAAGACCGGCGCGCTCGATTACATCATCAAGTCCCCCGAGATGTTCGCCGATGTAACGCATCTGGTGGAGCGCGCGCTCCGGGATTGGAAGAATCAGCATCAACGCAAGCAGGCGGAATCGCGTCTGGAGGCCATCAACCATCTGCTGGCCACCATGGGGCCCAATTTTACGGATAACGCCAGCCGTCTGGTCACCATGCTGGCCAAGGAGTTCGGCGCCCAGTTCGCCTTCTATAGCCGGATGGTCGGCAATGAATTGCACGGCGTGGCCCAATGGCACGTGGACGCCCACCTGGCCGATTGCCTGCGCTGCGGGTGCGATGCCTGTGCGGAAGCGGTCCGCTACGCCACCGGCCGGGTGCCGCACTTGGAGGCGCTCCGAACCAATCCCCTGGTCACGCCCGTGACCCTTTGTGCCACGGCCTCGCACGCCCACCTCGGCCACCTCGTGGAATGTCACCAGGAGCGCGTCGGCATCCTCTGCCTCTTTTTCAATCGCCCGTATCAAATCACCAATGCCGACCGCCGGCTCCTGGGCATCTTTGCCGCCGCGCTCGGCGGCGAGGAAAACCGCAAGGCAACGGACGCCGAGTTGCGGGCCAGTGATGAGCGCTATCGCCAGATTGTGCAGACGGCCAACGAGGGCATCTGGGTGACGGATGAGCAGGACCGCGTGACGTTTGCCAATCACCGGCTGGCCCAGATGCTGGGCTACACGCCGGAAGAACTGCTGCAGCGGCCGGCCCGGGATTTCATTGATTCCGCCGATCTGTCCGACCACGAATACCGTCTGCAAATTGCGCGGCAGGGGCAGCCCAGCCAGTATGAGCGGCGGCTCCGGCACAAGGACGGGCGCGAGTTTTGGACCTGGGTATCCGGTTCGCCGCTGCTGGATGACGCCGGCCATTATCGCGGGGCGTTCGCCATGTTCACCGATGTCACGGAGCGCCGGCTCTTGGAGTCGCAGCTGCGCCAGGTCCAGAAACTTGAGTCCATCGGACAGTTGGCGGGCGGCATTGCCCACGATTTTAACAATATCCTGGCGGCCATCACCATGCATCTCAGCCTGCTGCGCCAGAATCCCGCCTTGGACGACGAAAGCACGGAGGCGTTGCGGGAGTTGGAGGTGGAGGCCAAGCGGGCGGCAAATCTTACGCGCCAGTTGCTCATGTTCAGCCGGCGCTCGGTCATGCAGTCGCGGATCGTGGACCTGAACGAGTTGGTGCAGAACCTGCTGAAGATGCTCCGGCGCCTGCTCGGGGAAAACATCACCATCACGTTCGACAGTCAGGAGCACCTGCCCTCGGTGGAGGCGGATATTGGCATGCTCGAACAAGTGTTGATGAATCTGGCCGTGAACGCCCGGGATGCCATGCCCAAGGGCGGTGAATTGGTCATTGCCACCAAGTCCGTGGAATTGGACGTGGAAGCGGTCAAATTGCACTCGGAGCGCCGGCCCGGCCACTTTGTCACGCTCACCGTGGCGGATACGGGTTTGGGGATGGATGAAGGCACGCTCAAGCGCATTTTTGAGCCTTTTTTCACCACCAAGGACGTGGGCAAAGGCACCGGCCTGGGCCTGCCCACCGCCCACGGCATCGTCAAACAGCATCATGGCTGGATCGAAGTCCAAAGCCGGCTGCTCCACGGCAGCACGTTCGTGGTTTTTCTGCCCGTCAAGGTTCTGCCTGCCGTGGTGGCCGAACCGGTGGCGGTGGCTTCGCCCGTGCTGGGCGGCCGGGGTACGTTGTTGTTGGTGGAAGACGAGGAAATTGTCCGCCGCCCCATCGGCATTTTCCTGCGCAAGCTTGGCTACCACGTGATTGAGGCGGCCAATGGCCTGCAAGCCGTTGATTTATGGCAGCGGCACCACGAGCAAATTGACCTGCTCTACACGGACATGGTCATGCCCGAGGGTGTGTCCGGGCTGGACCTGGCCGAGAAGTTGCGCGCCGACAAGCCGCAGCTCAAAGTCATCATCTCCAGCGGCTACAGCACCGAGATCAGCATGCAGGGCGTGCCGGCCGGGGCCGGTTACCGCTATTTGCCCAAGCCCAGCCCCTCGGCCGCCATCGCCACCGCCGTGCGCGAATGCCTGGAAAAGAAATAGCCCCGCCCGCCCGCTACTTTTGGTTGCCAGCCACGGTCTCTTGAGGCATTGTAAAAGTCGAAATATGGAGACACAACTGGATCAACTGAAGAAATTCACCACCGTCGTGGCCGACACGGGCGATTTTGGCTCGCTCAAACAATACACGCCGCGCGACGCCACCACCAACCCATCCCTGATTCTCAAGGCCGCCCAGATGCCCGAGTATCAATTCCTGGTGACCAAAGCCATCACCGACAACCGGGCCAAGGCGGCCGGCAGCGAGTTGGTGCAGCGGGTGATCGATGAACTGATGGTGCTTTTCGGCCTCGAAATATTGAAGATCGTGCCCGGCCGCGTCTCCACCGAGACCGACGCCTGCCTCTCGTTTGACACCGCCGCGCTGGTGGCCAAGGCGCATCATTTCATCGAGACCTACGCCACGCACGGCATCACCCGCGAACGCGTGCTCATCAAGATTGCCTCCACGTGGGAAGGCATCCGCGCCGCCGAATTGCTCCAGCGCGAAGGCATCCATTGCAATCTCACCCTGCTGTTCTCGCTGCCGCAGGCCGTGGCTTGCGCCGAGGCCCGGGTGACCTTGATCTCCCCGTTCGTCGGCCGCATTCTGGACTGGCACAAAAAAGCGGCCGGCCGGGACTTTGCGCCGGCGGAGGATCCCGGGGTGCTGTCGGTGAAGGAAATCTACAGCTATTACAAGAAGTTCGGCTACGCCACCGAGGTCATGGGCGCCAGCTTCCGCAACGTGGGCGAAATCCAGGAACTGGCCGGCTGCGACCTGCTCACCATCAGTCCGCAATTGCTTGGCGAGCTGCAAAAGAGCACCGCGCCGCTCCCGCGGCAACTCAGCCCGGAAACCGCGCGCGCCAGCCAGGTGGAACGGCTGCCGTTGGACGAGGGCAAATTCCGGTGGCTGATGAACGAGAATGCCATGGCCACCGAAAAAACCGCCGAAGGGGTCCGCCAGTTCAACGCCGACGCCGGTAAACTCGCAAAATACATCCTGGCGCACGTGTAACGAGCGACCAACCGAGCAGACGAAACTTTCTGGTCACCGGAACCCCGGTGCCACCACCAGTATCGTGCCGCTTCCTGTGTTCCCGCAGGGGTCTTTGGCGGCCACCATTATCTTGTACGTGCGGCTGACCGAACCATTGCCCGGTCCGGTTCGGAGCAGCAACGTCCTGGCACCGGTAATTTCGTAATCCGTTTGCCAGTTGCCTGGGCGCCCAACCTTTGGCCCGTTGTCGGTCACGGACACGATCCAACACTCCGCCGCGGCCCCGCAGGCGTTGGATACCGCGCCCTCAATGGTCACCGGCACCATCCGGTTGCCGTCGGGCCGCAGGCTTGCCGGACTCGTCTTGAGCGTTGAAAGGTCCAACGGCTGCCGGTCCACCAGCGTCACCGTTTGGCTGCCCCGGCTGCGGTTGCCCCAGTCATCGGTGGCCTGCCAGGTTCGCGTGATGTCCACCGCGCAGTCATTGACGTTGGTTACCGTGTTCACCACCGTGATGGTTGCTCGGGTGCCATCGCAGGCGAACGCCACGGGCTTGTCGAAACTCCAATGCGTCCACAGCTTGGCCACTTTGTTGGTCCCGCACTCGATCGTCGGCGGCGTCGCGTCCAGCAGCGTCACCGTCTGGCTGCCCCGGCGGCTGTTGCCCGAGCCGTCCGTGGCCTGCCAGGTTCGCGTGAGGTCCACCGAGCAGCCGTTGACGTTGGTTGCGGTCCCCACTATCGCCATGGTTACATTGGTGCCACTGCAGGCGTCAACGGCCACCGGCGTGTCAAAACTCCAACCCTGCCCCGGCCCAATCACCTTGTTGGTGCCGCATTGGATGATCGGCGGCGTCGTGTCCACTACGGCCACCTCCGTTGGGGCTGAATTGGTTTGTTGCCCGTCACTGACGGCCAGGGTCACCGTGCAGACCTCGGCCGCCGTGGCGTCAATCGTGAGGATGGGAGTGGGGCTGGATGGATCACTGAACGTGGCGGCCGCCGAGTCGCTGCTCCAATAAAACGCCAGGGTAACCCCACCCGGACCGCTCGACGCCCTGCCATCCAACTGGACGGTGGTTGACGCCCCCTGGCATTCGGTGGTGTACGGCCCACCCGGATTACTCACGGGGCTGGTCAGGACGGGTGGGGCCGCAATGGCGGTGAGCAAGCCGTTCCCGGCTACATACAACACGCCGTCGCCGTAGGCCAGAGCCCCGGTCACAGGATAGGACCAGACGGCCTTGTGGGAAAGGAGATCAATGGCATAGGTCGCGGCGCCGGTCCCCACGAAGAGAAGGTTGTCGGTGGCGATGATCGTGCCGGTCAATGATTCGCTCGGTGACGGCGCCCAAGCCCACAGCCTCGAGCCGGTAAGTTCGTCGAGGGCGACCAGGATTCCGCCGTCGTTCACGTAGAGCACGTCGTTGGCGAGCGTGGGCTGGCCGGTGAAATGGTCACTTAGGACCCAGCCGATATGCGGCTGGTTGGTGCCGTCGGTGCGGAGGTCGAACCTGAGCAGGCGGCCGGCATCGCCGTAACCCGGGTAAACCACGCCTGGCTCGTTGATGGCAAAGGCGTCGCTGTGGTCGCCAAGCACGACCGCGGTATTCATCGTATAGCCGTCCCACTGGAAGGCGTCGTCAACCACCAGATAGACGGTCGTGCCGGAAAAGCGGTCGAGGATGCGGAACTCGCCGGTGATGGGCACGGTGTCGCCGGAGCCTGTAAAGACATAGCAATAGTTGTTGTCAACGGCCGGCGTCCAGCCGTCGTACTGGGCGACGTAGCCGAACCAGTTTTGCGTGCCATTGGTGGCATTGAAGGAATACATCCCGCCATAGCCTCCGCCATCCACGTACACATTTCCATCATAGAGGGTCGGGGCCAGGTACTTTTCCCACTGGGCGCCGATCGGGCTGCGGAACACCGCCGCCCCAGTACCGGCGGCGTACGCGCTCAGAGCCGCATTATCCGCTTCAGTTCCATTGCCATTCTCGAGGTACACGTTGCCATAACCATAGCTGGGCGGATTGAGGGAATAGACGTCTCCGTAGTCCACGCTCCAAAGGAGGCTGCCGTTGGTTGCGCTCAATACATAAAGACCCACCTCGCTAAAGTAACCGATTTCAGAGGCGAACACCTTGCCGTCTCCTTCGGTCACGGGATTTAGTGCGGCGCCGGAGCCAACATTGGCTTGCCACAGCAAAGCAAAGTTGGTGGGGTCTAGGCTGGCCGGAACATAGCCCGTATGGGCGGCATTGCCTTGGAACATGGGCCACGAGACATCCACGGCGCCGGCAGTCCAGCCGACCAAGCCCCATAACACCAGCGTAAGCCACCCCTTCCGCCACCGGGAATTTCGGTGGTGATTGGAGTTGAATGGTTCCCCGGAGGCGGCGGACTGCTCCCGGTCCGGGTGGAGTTTTTGAAGTCGTGTATTTGCTTGCATAAGCGCCCATCAGGTTCTGATCCCAAATTGATCACTGCTGGTCAGACAATATTCCATTCAATTATAACCAGTTGGCAATAATTAAATGTTATTTATTTATCTGTGTCCCATCCGTGTCCCTCTGTGGTTGAAATCCTCCCGTCCCAATTCGTGAAAATTGGTGAAATTCGTGCCTTCCGCCCGGCGGATTTGGTCAGGACTTGTTTTGCAGCCGGCTGCGCTCGGCTTTGCCAAAGGCCAGCGTATCCACCGAGAACAGGCCGCCGCCGGCAATCGCCAGAACCACAAAACCCGTCAGATACAGAAACGCCAGCTCGCCGTCCCCGTGCATCGCCGTCTTGTTCACCATCAGGAACGCCACGAACATGTCGATGACCAGCACGGCCGCCGCCACCCGCGTGAGGAAGCCGATCGAGAGCAACAACGCCCCGACCACTTCGGCCAGCATGACCAGGATCAGGCTCGCCTCGGGTCCCACCCGCAACGGATCCGGAAAAATGCCGGCATAATCATTGAAGTGGGTCAGCTTCTCGATTCCGTGATTGAACAGCATGGTGAGTCCAAAACACAGTCGCGTCACCAACAACGCCATATGCGTCAGTTCGGAATCCTCCGAGGGAACGAAGAGTTTTTTGAACATAAAGCCAGTATTAGCCATGCCAATTTTTTTTCAACGGGAAAAGCGCGTTTATTTTCGGCAAAACGACCGGCCTTTTGGTCGGTCTGACTGGTGGTGGGCCATTGGACTATCACAATGGGTGCAGTTCAGTCTCCTTTGCGGACGGCCACGTCGAAATCTATAAATGGCTGGACGCGCGCACAGAAATGCGTCCGTATGTAGCCCGCGCGCCCGTGCCCAACGATCCCGACATCGCCTGGCTTCAGGAGCACTGCTGCTCAAAAGAATAGACAAATCAAATGGTTGTACGCCGCAGGTGATTGGGGGTTCCGATTCTTCGGTCAGCGGGTCGGAATCGGCAGACCATTGGTGCCGATCTTGGGCTGATACCAGATCCAATTTCTAGTCGTCTCCGTTGGATATTGCCAGTCGTCATGAAGTGCTTTGGTGAAGTCTTCCCTCGCTACGTGGCCATCCACAAAAAGGATGGGCGAAATGGCTTTTTCGCTGTCGTTGTCGATGTTGAACACGCTGGAGCGGCTCTTGTTAAGGTGCCAATGAAAATAATTATAAGGTGCGAGAATCGGCTTCATATGGCAAAGATCCGGGTGGAACAAAGGCTTGATCATCGGCTGGGCGGGAGGCTCATAAACGTAAATATACGCACTCGGTTGCTTGACCCAGCCCTCCTTTTGTCCCGGCAGCACGCCCCCGACCACATATTTCGTGTTTTCCCATGGCATGATATTAAGCCGGTAGCTAAGGCCAAAGGCATGATGCATCGTGGGGCCGAAGAAAGGGCCGCCCGGCCGGAAATCGAGACCTTTATCCTCGGGGCACTGCCAGATCTTTGAGTAGGGATCAAGGTAGCCGTACAAGGAACGAGACCGCATTTCCGCCAGCCGATCCTCCAGGGTCTCGCCGCACGAAAACTCCTTGGCAATCTCGTGCCCACCCAGGCTGCTGGCATAGTGTTGACGATCCGTCAGAAACATTTGCAGTGACAAACCGATTTGCTGTTGGTTGCTCAGACAAGTAGCAACGTAAACCTGGCGTTTGCCGCGAGCCAGCGCCTGCAACAGCAGGGAGGCAAGGATGCCAAGGATGGCTATGACGATGAGCAGTTCAACCAAAGTGAAGGCCGATGGCCTCTGGCTTGAAGTTTTCATTTTTGGTTTGGGTTGGTTCCGGCGTTGGTGTTTACCATCTGGCTTGGTGGCCCTCCTTCCTCCGGGCCGGCCAATTGTGCAAAAGAAGACGGCGTCATTAGAGCCCCTTCAGAGCCCATGAGGATCGGGGTGGGCCGATGAAAGGGGACGCTCCACCAGACTATCAGCACGAGCACGCACACCGCCACGCCGGCGACCTGCCGGAGACGCACCCAGGTGGCCCCGCCGACTCGGGGTGAGAAAAACCCAGGACCCCGGTTTCGCCCAGCGCCCAGAAAAATGCTCTGGCAGATACGGATGGCCAGTCCCGGTGGGGCCGGCTGCTCGACAGGCGGAGCCGGGCGGGCCTTCTTTTCTCTCTTCCAGGCAGCCCAATCGATGGTGCGTTCTTCCGCGCGCAGGATTCTCACCGCCATCTTGCAGGTGCACTGACGCAGCCACGCGGTGAGGACGACACCTTTGCTCAGTCCAGGTGCTTTACGCGCCAACTCCGAATAGGCACTCAGAGCGATCTCTTCGGCCAGGTGCGGTGCGCCAGGAACCATTCGAAGCGAGCTGGCGTAAACCCCATCCAGCGTGCTGGCAACTATGTCTCGGAATGCATCCTCGGATTGATATTGAACATAGGCCTTGAGCAGGATCTCCGGCTTCATACCCGTAGTCCGTGAATAAAATTATCTTCTCATGCCTTGGTACTGGTGTCAAATGTGAGGTGGCGGCACGGGAACCCCGTAAAGGGAAGTTTGGTCACGGCCCAAAATGCAGGGGACATTTGGCCACTTGGCCAGATTTTGGTTTGAGGAGCCCGAAAGTGCGGGCGAGGGAAGGCTGGGGTGGCCGACGGGACTTGAACCCGCAACAACCAGAACCACAATCTGGGGCTCTACCATTGAGCTACGGCCACCAGCCAGAGACTAAAAACGATATGATTTTCGGCGAGTCTAGTCAAGTTTTCACCGCACATCTTTTCGGACCCGTGGTCGCAACCTGGCGGCGAAATTCCCGGGACCAGTCCCCGGCTTTCCCAGCCGAAACGGGAAACCGAGACACGCAGGGACACGAATTGACCGTCGGATTTTTCCCGCTTGGGGTTGAAATGAGGTTAACCCGAATCAGGGCCTGGGCGGGGGGTTCCAGCGCGCGTGACACTCCGGTGCCTCTGCGGTCCAATCGGAGATGCAAACACGCGGGCCAGCCGGGGCGGAATCCAGGTTCCGGGGTTTTACTTTGATCGAGTTGCTGGTGGTGCTGGCGATTATCGCCATGCTGGCGGCGCTGCTGCTCCAGGCGTTGACCGGCGCCCGAAAACGGGCGCAGTGCCTCCAGTGCGTGGATAATTTGCGCCAACTCGGCCTGGGCCTGCAAGTGGCGGTGATGAGCGACCATTTCTATCCGCTGCTCTGGGACAATACGAACGGCTGCTGGATCCAACAACTGGCGGTGGAGGGGCTGGGCAATTCGCAGCCGCTGACCAATTTCATTCGCGCCGGGGTTTGGCAATGTCCTTCGCCCGTGTGGCTGCAAGCGGATACGAATATTTTGCCGATTTGTTACGGGTACAATGCGGGTGGCGTGGTGCGGGATGAAGACGCCGCCGACAATTTCGGGCTCGGTGGCCGGCCCGTTACGAAGACGCCCACCCGTGAGTCCCAGGTGGTCTGTCCCGCCGACATGATCGCCCTCGGCGACGATTACCAGCAGCGGCTCGCGCTGGTCCGCGACCCGGCGTTTGGATCTGCCTGGTTGACGCACCAGCGGCACCAAGGCTTGAGCAATGTCGTTTTTTGCGACGGCCACGTGGAATCGCCCAAGCTGAAAGCCCTCTTTGCGGAGACCAACGATCTGGCCCTGGCCCGCTGGAACCGAGATCACCTGCCGCATCGGGAGAAATTATAGCTCCCGCG
>CAYTJG010000146.1:0-14829 GCA_964437865.1 uncultured Bifidobacteriaceae bacterium
CGGGGTTGGGCGTTTTCCACCCCTTCCAGCTTGTGCCGGGCCGCCGCCGCGCTACGCTGGGGGACCGATGCCGGCAACCGTTGCGGAACATTTCTATGCCAGTACCCGCGCCGCCCGCAAAGTCATGGTCCTCGACCTCGGCTTTCTGGGGGACACCGTGCACCTGCTGCCGGCCCTGTGGGTGGTGCGCCAGGCCTATCCGCAGGCGGAATTGCACGTGACCGTCGCGGCGCACATCACTTCGGTGATGGACTGTGTGCCGTGGGTGGATCGGGTGTGGGGTTATATGCGCTACCCGCGCCACGCCACCCTGCGCGAGAACTTGAGCATGGTGGCCCGCCTGCGCCGCGCCAAGTTCGACGTCGTCATCAACCTGAACGGTTCTGACCGTTCCAGTTGGTTGACCTTTCTGAGCGGGGCACCGGCCCGGTTGGGGCGCCGGCCGGACGACGGCGGACCGCTTTTTTGGAAACGCCTGTTCACCGCTCATGTTTCACATCCATTCGCGGAGGAGCCGGTGTACCTGCAGCGATGCCATTGCCTTGAGAAAGCCGGGTTTCCATTTGCGCGCGCGGAGTTTCACACGGCGGTGAATCCCGCCGGCCTGGGCGCCGCGGAAATCGGTGCGGACGACCATTATATCCATCTCAGCCCGTTTACCACCGCCGATGCCAAGGAACTCCCGCCGGCCCAACTGGCGGAATTGATCCGGCAGCTCGGGGAAAAATTCCCCCACCTGAAAATCGCCGTTTCCTGCGCGCCCACGCCCCGGGAACGCGGCAAATTGGCGGAATTGCTGGCGTTACTGCCGCAGCGGCCGTGGCGCGTCTTGGCGGGTAACTTGAATCTGGTCCAATTGGCGGCGGTGATCCAGCACAGTCGCTTGCATTTCTGCGGTGACACCGGCCCGTTTCATCTGGCGGTGATGACGCGCTCCCCCACCGTGGCTTGGTTCTGGCCCAATCCCGGTATGAAGCAATGGCTTCCCGAAGGAAAACAATTTCGCGTGTTCGTGGGCAAGCATGAACCCGGGGGCCGATTCCTGTCGGGAATCGCCACTGCCGACCTGATCGTCGCTGCCGCCGAGTCGGTCGCAACGTCCCTGCCGCCGGGGACCTGAATGGACGCAATTGATTTTGAAATAAGCCGGCTTTGGGCTAGCATAATTGAGACGATTTCATATTCATGACGAAGCTGCCTATTTCTGTCTGTATTGTCGCCACCAACGAGGCACACCGTATCCGTCTGGCGCTCGATAGTGTGAAGGATTGGACCAGCGAAATTGTGCTGGCGATCGACGATCAGGTGACTGACGGGACGGATCAGATCGGGGCGGCTTATGGGGCCAAAGTGGTTCGCCAGCCGTGGCGCAATTGCGCCGCGCACCGCAACTTCGCCTCGGAGCATGCCACCCAGCCGTGGCTGCTCGCCTTGGATGCGGACGAGGTGGTTTCGGGCGAGTTGAGGGATGAGATTGTGGCGGTCTTTCAAACACACGCCAGCGGGCCGTTGCCGGCGGCTTACAGCTTTCCCCGCCTTTCCTTCTTTGCCGGTCGCTGGATTCGGCATGGCGACTGGTACCCGGACCGCAAGGTCCGCCTGTGGCGCAAGGAAACCGGTCAATGGGAGGGCGATCCGCACGAAAAACTGGTTTTGCGGGGAAAGATCAGGCCCTTGCGCTCGAATCTGCTCCATTACAGCAACGAGAGCATTGACCACATCCTGAAAAAAATCGGTCATTTTAGTTCGTTGTTTGTCCGCCGGTGCCAGACGGAAAAACGGAGCGTCGGCTGGCTGGACTTGGCTATCCGGCCATTTTGGAAGTTTTTTCGCGCTTATGTCATCCGGCTGGGATTTCTCGACGGCTGGCCGGGTTATTTTATTGCGTGGACCAATGCTTTTTCCACCGTGGCAAAGTACGCCATGGTGATTGAACTGGCGACGGTGCCACCGCGCAAGGCGCCGTGAGAATTTCCCTGGTCATTAACACCTTTGAACAGCCGGATTATTTGGCGCGGGTGCTGACGGCGGTGGCCGGTCAAACGGTGCCACCGCAGGAAGTGCTGCTGGCCGATGACGGCTCCGGGCCGGCGACCCGTGAATTGTTTGCGGCGTGGTCGGCTGGCCGGCAGTTTCGGACCGCGCATGTCTGGCAGCCGCATGCGGAGTTTCGACGGGCGCAAATTCTAAACCAGGCGGTTGCCGGCGCGCAGGGAGAGTATCTGGTGTTTCTGGATGGAGACACCGTGCCGCACCCGCGCTTTATTGGCGATCATCTGGCCGCCGGGCGGCGGGGCTTTTTTGTACAGGGGCATCGGGCGCTGATTGAGCAGGAGGCGGCAGCTTGGTTTGGCCGCCATGACTTTGCGGCGGACCGTCGGCGCGCCCTCCTGCAAAACCAAATCTCGGGCTTGAAAAACTCGTTCCGCTGGCCCTGGGCGGCCGGCCGTGTAAAAAAACATCTGCGCGGCATTCGCGGCTGCAACCTGGCGATCTGGCGCGAGGATTTGGTGCGCGTGAACGGCTATAACGAGGATTTTTCCGGCTGGGGCCGCGAGGATTCCGAACTCGCCGCCCGGCTGCTGAATGCCGGCTGCCAGCGGCTCGATTTGCGCGGCCGCGCGCTGTGCTTTCACCTGTGGCATCCGCCCGCCAGCCGGAACCGGCTGGCCGCCAACGACGGCATTTTGGAACAAACCGTGCGCGACAAAATAACCCGCTGTGCGCATGGGTTGGACGGCCATTCCTAGCGCATGGAGAATATCCTGGTTATCCGGCTCAAGGCCATCGGCGATGTCATCTTTACCCTGCCCGCCGTCAATGCGTTGCGCCGCCATTTCCCGGCTGCCCGCATCACGTTCCTCACTTCCCGCGAGAATGCCTCGCTCCTGGAGGGCTTTCCGGAGGTCAATGAAATCATCCCGCTGGACCGCGCGGCGCTGCGCAGTGGCAATCCCTGGAAAACGGGCCGCGAGTTTTTTGGCTTGTTGCACCGGCTGCGCGCCGGTCGATTTTCGGTGGCGGTGGATTTTCAGGGTTTTGGGGAAACCGCCTGGCTGACCCGGATCACAGGTGCGCCCCAGCGCTGGGGCAGTGTGTACGGCACCGGCCGTAGCTGGGCCTATACCCGCGGGCTCGTGCGTAACGACCACGTGCATCCGGCCGAGTGGAACCTGGAACTGCTGGCGGGCTGCGGGGTGGACTCCAGCCGGGTGCCGAACCAGTTTGCGCTGCCGCCCGCTGCGTTGGCGGCGGCCGGCGGATTCTTTGCCGCCCAAGCCCTGGACCCGGTGAAGCCCACGCTGGTCATTCAGCCGTTCACCAGCTCGCCCCAAAAGAACTGGCCCTTGGAGAATTTTCTGGCCGTGGCCCGGCACTGGCACGCCACGGGCGTACAGGTGATCTTCGTCGGCGGGCCGGCCGATCGCCCCAGTTTGGAACCGGCCCGGCAGGAGAAATTTTGCGTGGCCACCGAGTTGCCCCTGCTGGTGTCGGCTGGCTTGGTGCGCCTGGCCACTCTGACCCTGGGCGGCGATACCGGCCTGGGCCATCTCGCGGTCGCGCTGGAACGCCGGGTGGTCATGCTCATGCGGGATAATCGCCCCGGATCCTGTGTCCCATTCCAGCATCCGGATTGGGCGGTGGCGCCGGAGCATCCGGGCCGGATTCAGGAGATTGCCGTGGAAACAGTGATGGCGGAAATGGCCAAGACGCTGGCGCCCGCTTGACCGGCACCCGGCCTCGCGCGGGCCAGCCGGGCTTATTTTACCAGGACGTAATGCTTTTTGTTGAACTTGAGACCAAACGTTTTTTCCAGCCACAACATTCGGCGATGCTTTTTTTCCCGGGCGGTTAGCTGATGATGGGGGTCGGCCTGAAAAATCCCGTCGGCCGTCGCGAGCCAGCCGCGCATGACCTGCGGATGCGTGCCTGAAAATAATCTGAGGGCGGCCGCATCGATTTGCGCATAGTCGATCGTGTCCGCCGGTTGGTTTTCCCAATACTTGTGGGTGGCGCCCGCCTTCAGGTTCATCTGCGCCTCGCTGCGCACCCAGCCGTAATGAAAAATCGTCGCCCCCGTGTGGGCCGCCCGCGGATGGCGGGATTTCTTGTGATTCACCACCACGTTGAAAAACAGCGATTCGCTGGACCAGGCCGGAATGGTGTTGCGAATGATCCGCACCTCGCTGCGATACCAGCCCGGCGACCAGGCGATCGTGTTCCGGTTGCCGTAGAAATGCAGGTAATCAAACGCCAGCGCCTCCACCCGCTCATCGCCCAGGTGCTTTTCCATGGCCGCGCGGATCTTCGGCAAGTCATCCTCATGCAGCACCTCGTCCGCTTCCAAATAAAACGCCCAATCGCCGGTGCAGTTGTAGAGCGCAATGCTTTTTTGCTGGCCGAAGACAAACCCCTTCACCGAATAATCGTTGCGTATCCGTTCGTTCCATTGGGTGGGAATGATCCGGATTTTGGCGTCGCCGATGGCCCGGAGCATGGCCTCCGTGTCGTCCTCGCACGGGCCGAGGGCGATGATGAACTCGTCCACCAGCGGGAGGAGTGAGCGAATGGAGGCCACGAAGGGGTAGCCCAGCTTATGGCCGTTGCGCAAGAAGGTGAACCCACTGACTTTCATCACGCCAGTCTCCCGATTCACGCTTCAAGTATCAAGTCCTGAAGGAGGCCTCAATCACCGAGCAGTTTCTTCAATTGCGCCCGGGCCGCGTCCTCGCGGGAGTTCTTCACTTCCTTGGGCACCCATTTGCGTTTGGCGAATTCGAAATATTCGCAGAAGTTACCCACGTGCTTTTCCAGCACGGGTTCAGCGCGACGCTCGCGGCATTGTTGGGCCACGTGCGGATCATAAAACGCGCAGTTCAGGCACACCCGCAGATCGGCCCGGCACTGCATGCAGACCTCGCCGCGGCCCGGGTTTCCATTGAGCACCCAGGGCTCCCCGCAGTTATGGCAATGACGATTCATGCGCCCAGAATAGTTTTCCCCCGTTGATTTGTGGAGCACGGATTTGTCGCCCGCGGAGCCGGCTGCGGCCGGTGGCCGGCTATGGCTTGGCCGCCGGCGCGTTGGTGGCGGCCAGGACCGGGATCACCGCGGCGGGCGATTTGATATACGGAACTTCCTCGGGCTTGAGGCGCCGAGTGCCGCCGTTGACCACCACTTCGCCTTCCGTGGTCACCCCCAGGTGCGGGCGCGATTTGAAATCGTCATAAGTGTCGCGCGCGACGACCGCGCCTGCGGCCGACGCCACCACGCAACTGAACGACTGGGCACCGGTTTGCCAGAGCACGTGCAACTGGTTCTGGCGGTCCACCTTTTCCTCGGGGGCGCTAAAGGAAACCATCGGTCCCAAGGGAGTGACTTTGTAAATTTGCGAGACTTCGCCATTGCTCACCTGGAGGTACAGGCGCAATTGGTTCCGCAGAAAGTTGGCCTTGATCAGCGAGTATCTCCGCGGCTCGGGCGGCGCGTTGGTGGTGGGCGCCAGGCCGAACGCCTGCGACCATAATTCGGCTCCGTGAATGATATCCAGATAAATCGGGGCGCTGGTGACGGTGAGGGCCCAAGCCTGGATCCGCATGGTGGCGGTGACCTTGTAGCGGCCGATGCGGTTCAGTTGAAAATACGGCTGCAAATCGACGTGTTTGATGCCGATCTGCGATGATTCCAAGTCGAAGGGCTCCACCACGGGCACGTCGCCGTTTTTGAGCACCACGGAATGATCGGTGGATTCCACGTTGAAGGTCAGCCAGTCCGGCTCGGCGCCCAGTTGCACCGGTTGGCCCGAAGTGTTGGTGATCTTCACGGCCAGCCGGATGGCTTCTTGCGGCAGGTATTGTTCCTGGTCCGGCACCAACTCCAGTTGGATCTGGGCGGAGACGCGGCCGCAGGCCGCGAGGACGAGCAGGGAAATGAGCAGTGTCTTCATGTGGTATGTGACCGGCTTCGCCATGGCGCACGCGAGCGGATGGCCGAAAGCACCCGCTTTTGCCCGCCGTCCGCCGCCCGCCCCATCGCACGTTGGGGCCCGGGAAGCGACCGGATTTCAGACGTCGATGCCGTAGGCTTTGATCTTGTTGTACAACGTTTGGCGGCCGATGCCAAGCCGTTTGGCGGTTTCCAGCTTGTTGCCGCCGGTCTCCTTCAACATCTGGATGATGGCATTACGTTCCACGCCCTCCAGCAGGGTGAAGCTCGTGTCATGGCCCTCGGTGGGCACAAATTTGATGTCGCTGATGGAGAGGTCGGTCACGTTGACTTCCGGCCCTTCCGAGAGGAGCACCGCGCGCTGGATTTCGTTTTGCAACTGGCGCACGTTGCCCGGCCATTCAAAACTGGTCAGCCGTTCCACCGCCTGGGTGGTGAATCCACGCAACGTGCGGTTGGCTTGCGCGGCAAACCGCTTCAAGAAGGAGTTTGCCAGTGGCATGATGTCATCGCGCCGCTCGCGCAGCGGCGGCAGATGCACGGAAATGGCGCTGATGCGATAGAACAAATCCTCCCGCAACTTGCCATCCTTGATGGCTTCATCGGGCTTGCGGTTGGTGGCGGCAATGATGCGACAGTTGATTTTGTAACTGGTCGTGTCGCCCACCGGGCGCACTTCCTGGTCCTGCAGGACGCGCAGCAGTTTGCTTTGCGTGTCAATCGGCATTTCGGAGATTTCGTCCAGGAACAGCGTGCCGCCTTCGGCTTGCCGGAACAGCCCCTGGCGGTCGGTGTTGGCGCCCGTGAAGGCGCCTTTCTTGGAACCAAACAGCTCGCTCTCGATCAGCTCGCGCGGCAGCGCAGCGCAGTTGATCTTGATGATCCGGTTCTTGGCGCGGGAACTCAGGGAATGGATCAGGTCGGCAATGACCTCCTTGCCCGACCCGCTTTCGCCGGTGATGAGGATCGTGACATCGCTGGGCGCCACGCGTTCAATGGTGCGCACCACCGCCTGCAGGGACGCGCTCTGAAAGATCGGGGCCGAGCCGCCGCTCATGGTGGACAGCGCCCGGCGCAACGAGTTGTTCTCCTCCCGCTGTTGGCGGTTCTCGATGGCGCGATCAATGGTCACCTGCAAGGCCTGGGTGTCAAAAGGCTTGTTGATGAAATGGTAGGCTCCGCGTTTGGTGGCCTGCACCGCGGCTTCGAAGGTGGCTTCCCCGGTCAAAACAATCACCTCGGTTTCCGGCCATGCCTTCTTGATCCCTGGCAACAGATCCAGGCCGTTGGCATCCGGCAGCTTGAGGTCCAGCAACACCACGTCGGGTGCGTCCTGCGGATAAAGCCGTTGCAAGGCCGCCGCATCCTCGGCCATCACCACCGTGTAATCGTCTTCGAGAATGGATTTGAGCATGGCGCGCAAGTCCGCCTCGTCGTCCACGATTAGTATTTTGCCTTTCATGATTCTTTAGGTTTTGCACAGGCCGAGACAAAGCTCTTAAACAATGCCCGATACCGCGCATGTTTCTGCACCAACCGTTCGGGGTGAAACTGCAAGCTCAGCAAAAATGGCAGTATCCCCAAGTACGCTGACTTCAACTCCATTGCTTCTACGATGCCGTCACTGCTTCGGGCGGTGGCCGTGAACGGCTCCGCCGGCTCCACCACCCCCTGATGGTGCGTGCTGTTTACGCCCAAAACAAGCGCGTTACAGATTTTGGACACTAATGAGCCCGCTGTCAACGCCACTTCATGCACCAAATCGAATGGCTTGTCCATGCGCCCATGCCGCAAGGCCCCCGGAACCTGCTGCGGAATGTCGATGACCAGTTTGCCGCCGAACGCCACGTTAAGCATCTGGTGGCCCCGGCAAACGGCCAGCACCGGCTTGCGCTGACGGAAAATCTCCTGAATCAGAAGCAGTTCCGTCAGGTCCCGGACCCCGCCATCCGGTGTCTGCCCGACGGTCTGAAGCAGCTTGGACGGCACCCGGTCTTCGTAAAGCGCCGGGTTGATGTCGTCTCCGCCGGTCAAAAGCACGCCATCGACCCGCCGGAGCATCGTTGCCAACACCGCGCCATCCGTCGTCGTCGGCGCGGTCACCGGGATCGCACCCGCCTGCAAAATGGCTTCGTTGTAGCGCAGCGAGAGGCTGGCCGACAAATCATGGAATTCCACGCCTTGCTTCTCGATGCTGGCTGTGACTAAAATCAATGGCTGCCTGCCCATGCGCGAGAATGTAGAGTCATTCCCGCAAGATGCCAGCGTAAAACCGCAGCCGGGTGCAATTTTGACCCGGTCCAAATCCGTCCAGGTCACCTTTTCGTTACCTGGGTGAAACCATTCGCCAATTCTTGGCGTCTAGTCGGACAACATGGTCAAATGCGCTTGTCTCTCGCCGGCTGGGTTGTAGCTTGTTTCCACAGTTACCTTCATGAAAACGCTGACGAAAGTGTTCTGGCTGTTTGGACGATCCGGGGCGGGCAAAACCACCCTGGCCTTGCGGTTGCGCGACGGTCTCGCTGACCGCGGTATTCCCGTGGTCTATCTCGATGGCGACGATCTGCGGGCCACGCTGTGCTCGGATTTGGGTTTCAAATCCGAGGCCCGCCTGGAAAACCACCGGCGCATCGCCGAAATCGCGCGGCTCCTGGCCGACCAGGGGTTGAACGTGGTGGTGTCCACCATGGCCCCGGAACACCAACAGCGGGACTTGGTCACCAAGATCCTGGGCGACCGCCTGATGTGGTTTTATATCCATGCCCCGCTGGATATCTGCATGGCTCGTGATCCCAAAGGACTGTACAAGCGCGCGCGTGAAGGTCAGGTCAAGCAATTGATCAATTATCCGTTCGAGGTGCCCCGGCCGCACGAACGGGAAAACTACGTCAATACCATCGCCCTGAGCATCGATGAATGTTATCAGGAGATTCTGGACGCCGTAAAAAGCCAGTTGAACGATTACGTCATCTGAATTATACCGTTACATGACGGAAACCATCAGCTATTCCAGTCGTTTCCAAGATCCTGCGGCGGCGGCCGCCTATGAGTCGCGCGAGTATGGCGCCGGTAGCTATTCCACCCATGTATGGCGCTGGCAGCAACCGGTGCTGGAGCGCCTGATTGGCGATTTTCGGCGATCCCGGTCAGCCCCGGTGCGGCTGCTTGATTTTGCCTGTGGCACTGGCCGCGTACTGGCCGCCGTGGAATCCCTCGTCGATTCGGCGGAAGGGGTGGACCTCTCGGAGAACATGGTGGCGCTGGCCCGGGCCAAATGTCGCCAGGCGCAAATCAAGGTGGGCGACATCCTGTCGCAGGCCGATCTGCTGCGAGACCACTACGATTTGATCACCGCTTTTCGATTTCTGCTCAACGTGGAGCCGGAGGTGCGGCGCGGTGTGCTGGGCAAATTACGGCGGGTCCTCCACGAGCCGGATGGTCTGCTGGTGGTGAATGTCCACGGCAATTCCTGCTCCTTGCGCCACCCGGCCATCCGGTGGCGGCGCTGGCGGGAGCGAGCGCACCCGACCGGTGGCATGCTCAACGAGATGTCGCCGGCCGAAAGCAAAACGCTGTTACACGAGTGTGGCTTTCAAGTGGTGCACCAGTTCGGTTTCGGGATGCTGCCGCCCACCCTTTACCGAACGCCGCTGCGCGGACTTTCAGCGTGGGCGGATGGACATTTGGCTGGTGAAAACTTCTGGCGTAATGGTGCCATTGATCTGATGTTTGTTTGCCGGCCGCGGTAAGCGCGGTTTCCAGTTCGCATTGTCTTTGAATTACTTGTATTAGCGTCATGCCGCGAACGGTCCAAACGGTTATTGCCAGACTTTTCCAGGAAGAGGAGTTGGTCGCGCCGCTGTGCCATTTTTCCTGGCACCTGATTCAACGGCAACACCGGCCCTTTCTACTGCTGCCCACCGCTCCGGCCAACCCGCGGGTGAGCTTGGCGCTCTACTCCGCCCATCGCCGACGAGCCAAACTCTGGCGCGCCGCGCTCCCCCTGATGCTCGATACGCCCGCCGCCGCGGTCTTTCACCGGATCGACCTGGCGACGGATGGCCGCGCGCCCATCATTCGCTTTATTTCGGAGCAGACCGGCCTGCCGGCCCATTTGTTGCCCACCCCGGCAATCAAGTTTGGAGCCCGGCCCAACCGGGTGTCGCGGCTCGTGCTCCTGGTTTGCGACCTGACGGACCGGCCGGTCAAGGTGGTGAAATTGGGCTTGGATGCCGAAGGCCGCGCCACCACCGACCGCGAAGCCAACCTGCTCGAGAAACTGCCGGCTAATACGATCGGCTGCATCCGTCTTACCGGCCGGCTGTCCACGCCGACGCTCTCGGCCTTTGCCACCGATTTCTTTGCGGGTGAAAGTCCGGAGACCGATCTGGGCATGGAACTGCTCTTTCATGCCTGGATCAACTCCGGTCCGCTGGTGCCCTTGGCGAGCGTCGGCACTTGGAGTGAACTGGAGCGGCAGGCAGCCCCCGCGGCGCCGGCGGAATGGCAGATGTTGCGCCCCGCCCTGGTGAATTGCCAGATCCGCACCACCCTGCATCACGGCGATTTTGCCCCCTGGAACATCCGGGCGGTTAACGCCACGCACTTGGAGGCGTTTGACTGGGAGCGCGGCTGCCTCGCTGGTATTCCGGGCTGGGACTGGTTTCATTTCGTGGTGCAAACCTCCATCCTGGCCCGGCGCAATTCTGTGGAACGGGTCGCGGCCGAAATCGAGGAATTGCTCGAGTCCCCGCGTTTCCAAAAGTACGCCGAGGTTACCGGCATCCGCCCCATCGCCAAGCCACTGGTGCTGGCTTATCTCTTTCATCAACGCTGGTTTCTCAAACCGCGGGACGGCATGTCGAGCTTGCATGAATTGTCCGGGTTGCTGGCGGCGCGCTGGGGCTTCCTGCCGCCGGCAGTGGGCGGCGCCGAGGCGTTGGTGCCGGCCGCCACTGCGGCAGGGCCGCGCCCCGGACTTTGGGCCGACGCCCGCGACCAATTGAAGATGGCCTGGGCGCAACTGGCCAACGTGTTCTGGGAACCCACACTCACCGCCGCAGTCGAGGTTCCTATCCTCGACCAGTTAAGAGCCTCCTGGCGCGTGATCCTCTTTTGCGCCGGCTGGCTGATGGGCGCCATCGTATTGCAACTGGATTATACCAGACACATGTTGCTCCTGCCGGTCTTTGCCATCCCCTGTTTGCTGGCCGGCTGGCAGATCAGTCGTGGCTGGGGCACCGTATTTGCCACTCTCTCCGCGCTGGCCGGTCCCTTGGTTGCGGTCGCCCGGGAGCCAACCAATTGGTCGGTCGATGTCACCTGTTGGAACATCCTCATGCGGTTTGTGATCTTGCAGATGGCGGTCTTTCTCGCCGATCGCGTTCACCGCAGCGATGATTTTTTTGAGGAACTTACGGCGCCCAGCCCGCGAAAAGCGAACTTTCGACGGCACTGGGCGATCTTCGCCTTCAGTTTCCTCTGGTTCGCAGCCATCGCCTTGGGGGATATCTGGACCGGCCCGCGGGTGTCGTTTCTGCCGTTGTACCTGTTCCCGGCCATCCTCATTACGCTCTTCTTAAACCTCGGCTGGGGTGCCTTCACCGCGCTTCTGGGGGCGTTCGTTGCCTCGGTGGATGAATACGAATCCCACTACGATCTGAGCGTGATCAAGGTCTTCGCGTGGAACTTTCCCATGCGGTTTCTGATGCTGTTCGTCGTCATTCTGTTGCTCAACCGGCTGCGCCACGGCAACGTCCTGTTCAGCTCCCGCGGAGCCAGCCGGGACGCGGCCTCGAACCACGAACCATGACGCTCGCCGCTGGACCAATTTGAGCGGCGTGGTGCCTGGCCGGTCGCCGCACCCGGAGGCCAATTCAAGGCTGCGTGAGCTCGGCGCGGTAGAACATTTGGGCCGCGTCGGCGGTGCTCAAGAGATAGCGAAACGAATTGGTGGCCAGCGTGTTGGTGCTCACGGGCACCCAAGTGACAAGGTTCGTGGAAGCCTGCAGCGTGTAGCTCTCTCCACTTTGGCCGCCCAGCCAGAGTTCCAACTGTGCCGGCGAGGCGTTGGTGCCGGGGCGCAGGATTGGCGTGGTGGCCGGCGGCAATACGAAGAGCGTGATGCTTTGGGCCGGCAATAAATTGCTGATCACCCCGCCGGAGCAGGGCACGCCCGCCAACTTCGTGATGACATTGCTCGCGGTCAACTGCCAGGCTCCGGCGGTGCCGCGGTTGGCAAAGTGGGTGACGTTGAGCACCAGCGGCGTGAAGCCGCTCAGCGTCTTGTTGACGACCATCACGGTCAGAGCATGGTCGTTGGTGCGGACGGCCGCAAACGCCGCCAGATGGTCCGGGTCGGGAACCGTCGCGGCCACGCTGGTATTGCCAAACGTGGAGCGATTGCCGTCGTAATTGCGATACATTTGCATGGCCAGGAAAGTGGGCGTGTTGGACGCCGGCGTGGTCCAGCGCGTGGCCAGGTCCAGGCCCTCGCGGCCGAAGATGCCCAGCAGGTCCGCCTGGGCCGTGGCGCCATTGATGAACCCTTCCGCCCCCCAGTTATATTCGGTGATGCCGATCTTCGTCCCCGGATAATTGCCGGCCACCCAGTTCTTCATGCGCGGAATGAGCATCAGGATGTTGTTCGTGGCTTGCTGGCCGATCCAGCTTTGGTCCACGTAGTTCGTATCCCAAAACTGGCGCGTGGATTCGTTGCGCAGGGTCTCGGTGGCCGGCGAAACATCCGTGCCGCCCTCGCCGCCCTGCGGATAGCAATGCAACGTGAAGTAATCCAGCAAGCGCTGGCCGGTGTTGGTGTCATGCGCATAAAGCTGGTGCAACAGCCACGGCAGGTAATCCCAGCCCCCGTTGGTGGAGCGGTCGGGAAAATCCATCGCGTTGTAATTACCGTGCTGGCTGGACCATTGCTGGTCGTACCCGCTGTAGAAGTAGCCGGACCAGCCCCATTCTTCCGGGGCGCACACCCAGGCATTGGGATCGTTTGATTTCACCATGCTGGCGTAGTCCACAATCTTGCCGAGAATTTCCTGCATCCGCGGGCCGATCGGGTGAACGTCCCGGTGCGTGGACGGCCATAGGCTGTGCTCATTGTCCATCAGGTAGAACCGAACACCGCCGTTGGTGGCGGTGCCCCAGTTGCCCAGCAAATGCTGCACGTAGCCCTGCTGGAAGACCACATTGGTCGGGAAATTGGCGTCGGTGGGATCGTTGTTGGTGATGTTCTCGTCGGTGGCGGCCAGAATACCGTTGCCGGCGTTGGAAAAATACGGGTCGCTGCCTGTCTGGGCGCCGTACTTGGCCACGGAATAACTGGGGAGAATGGCCCGGTCGGTTCCCAGCTTGGGCATCCAGCCGATCAGGGGAATGGTGATCATGGGCTGGGCGCCGGCGGCCTCGCTGTTGGCCACATGATCGTCGGCGAAGGCGCCCGGCGTGGCGCTGCTTTCCGGGTAGCTTTCATAATACCAGTCGTTGGCCAGGTTGTGGGCATTGAGCTGCCAGTTGTACCGGGTTTCGCTGTTGCCGCCGGAACGGTTCAGCGTGAAGTTCAAGGTGTTCAATTCATTGGAGGTGGCAAAGGCCACGCCATAAATCAATGGGCTGATGGCGTGCTGGCTGGCCTGGCCATCCACCTGCACCGCCACCGCCGGGTTGGTGGTGGGCGCCGCGGCCGGCCCCGACTGGAGGATGATATCATCCACGTAAAATGCGGGGAGCGGTGATGCGCCCACACCTTGAATCCAGATTCCGCTGAAGGTGCTTTGGTCCGCCACTCCCAAGGAGCTCAACGAGCACGTGATCTTCTTCCACTGGTTGGTTGGCAGGGGGCCGACTTGGACGGCCGACTGCGCGGCACCATTCAACAGTCCGTAAATGTCCACGGTCTGCCCGCCGGTGCCGCCGTTGATCCAGAAAATCAAATTGGTGTAGCCGCTGTCGTCCAGGGCCGAGACCTCGAGATAAAGCGCCTGCCAGTCGGTGGCTGAATTGTTGGCGGTGACGCTGATCGAGTAGGGCTGGCTGTGGGCGGTGTTCGTACAGGCGAGATTCACGGTGGCCCAGCTCCAGTTCTGCCAACTGGCATTCAGCGAATTGGTGTATATAATGAGGTCAGCCTGGGTTGATAAACTGCCCAGCCAGAGCGGGGCCAAACACGCCCAGAACCACCGGCGCGGGTGAAAGTTGTGACGGATTGGGTGTTTCATAGAGGCAATTAGGGCCGTGCCCATTGTACCATGAATCATGCCAACCGAAAAGAGGGGTGGCTGGGGCCTCGGGACCAAATATGTCTTGAAAAGGCGCGGCCAGCGCGGAAAATTTTCAGTGAAACTGTGGCGCTGCTGCCGTGTTAAATGAGCTTACGAATGAAAATCTGGTTTGCCCTTTTGTTGCTGGCCTTCGTCGTGGCAGGCTGCACCTCCAAATCCCAGGCCAAGCTGCGCGAGCAAAACGCCTATCTGGCCGGCCAGAACACGGTGTTGCAGCAACACCAGTCGCCGGCTGACACCCAAGGCCCCGGCGTTACCGTGGTGGGCCCCGTCCAGCATATGCATGTCCCCTGGGTCGACGGACTCACGTTGGCCCAGGCCATCGCCACGGCAAATTACCTCGGCCAGGACCAGCCCAAACAAATCATCGTCACCCGCAATGGGGAAAGTGCCACCCTGGATGCCAGTGTGCTTCTCAATGGCCAGGCCATCCCGCTTGAAGTCGGCGATACCATCGAGCTGCGTTAACGAGGCGCGGTCCGGTCCGCGGCCGTCTCGGCCGCGGAGGCGTGCGGGCGATGCGGCCGCTCGCACTTCGAGCGGCGCGTAGTGGAACGGCCGTTCGTTTCAGGGCCACCAGATGGGTCACGGC
>CAYTJG010000147.1:0-14821 GCA_964437865.1 uncultured Bifidobacteriaceae bacterium
TCATTGGCCTGGTGGCCGGTCTCCTGCCAGCCCAGCGGGCGGCCCGGCTCGACCCACTCGAAGCCCTGCGGCACGAGTGATCGCCAAGGACCGCGAAACGCCACGCTTCCCTCGTGGCGCGCATCCGCCTTCGCAAGGCTAAGGCGCGAGCTCCGCATTCCGCACCCCCCACTTAAGTTCCCCCGCCCCAAAAGAAAACATTGAATATTTAGTTTCTAACCATCACTATTAGAAGTACTGGGTTGCGGCCGGATGGTCAGCCATCGGCTGTTCCCCGAGGAGAGCGATTGAACACCGTGAAACAACACCCGACCAACCGGTTGCAGCCGCGCACGCCATGAATCCGTTGCATATCGATGGACAGCTCCAGTGGGTCCTGGTGCAATGGCTGGTGATCATGGCGGCGGCGTGGGCCTTTGGCCGTCTCGGCCGGCGCCTGCTCAACCAACCCCTGGCGGTCGGGGAAATCGCGGCCGGCATCCTGCTGGGTCCTTCCGCCCTCGGAATCGTCTGGCCGGCGGACTGGCCGGTGCTTTTCTCCGCGGAGACGCAACCCATCCTGCAGTTCCTCGGCAAGCTGGGGCTAATTCTGCTGCTGTTTCAAGTGGGCATGGAGTTCGATTACAGCCATTTGAAGACCCGTTCCCGCACGGTGACCATGGTTTCGTTGCTGGGCATTTTGGCGCCTTCGCTCTGCGGCTTGGCGCTCATGCCTTGGTTACACGACCGGTTCGCGCCGGCCACGCCGCGGTTGGGTTTCGGGCTGTTCTTCTGCCTGGCGCTTTCCATCTCCGCCCTGCCCATCATGGGCCGCATCTTGCTGGAACGGAAACTCGAACGAACGGCCGTGGGCGTCATGAGCATCAGTGCCGCCGCCATCGACGATGTCGTTGGCTGGATCTTCCTGGGCGTGGCCACGCTGCTGACGACCACCGGGTTCAATTCCTGGAAATTGCTGCTGCAAGTCGCTGGCCTCATCGCGTTTTTCCTGCTGCTGCATAAAGCGATCGGCCCCTGGCTGCGCCAACTTTGGCGGCGCCAGGCGGCGCGGGACCGGGGCGATCCGATGTCCGGCCCCTTTTTAGTGGTGTTGTTGACCGGACTTTTTCTCAGTTGTCTGGCCACGCAGGCCCTGGGAGTTTTTGTTATTTTTGGGGCGTTCCTTTTCGGCACTGCCTTGCACCAGGAACCGGGCTTGGTGAAAGCGTGGCGCGACCGTTTTTCGGACTTGGTACTGGTCGCGTTTGTGCCGGTCTTTTTCACCAATACCGGACTGAATACGCGGATCGGATCTTTGCAAACGGAAGAGGCCTGGCTGGCTTGCGGGCTGGTGTTGCTGGCTGCCGTGGCCGGCAAGCTGGGCGGGTGTTATATGGGCGCGCGGCTCACGGGCCAATCCAGCGCCCACGCCGGTTGCATCGCCGCCCTCATGAACACCCGCGCCCTGATGGCCTTGGTGGCCATCAACGTGGGACGCGAATTGGGACTGCTGACGCCGCCGCTGTTCACCATGCTGGTGATCATGGCCCTGCTGACCACCGCCATGTGCGGTCCGCTCCTGCAATGGTGGTTGACCGCGGACGCGAATCCGCAAACGGCCCCGCTCACGCCTCGCCCCGCGCCCATCGCGGGCGCCGAGCTGTGAGGCCACGCCCAGCCGGCCGTCGCTTGAAAATCCGGCCGTAGCGAACTATGTTAGCGCGCCCTGCCCAAAGCAGGGCGTTTCCCGAACCCGTCCCGCAGCACAAGGAGAAGATTATGATGACTCGACGCCAAGCCATCCGAACGGCCGCCTTCGCCGGCGCCGCCCTGGCCACTCTGCCACCCGCCCTCGCCCAGACCAATTCCGCCGCGCCCGCGGCGGCCGTGACTGGGCCGTTCACCCTGCCACCGCTACCTTATGCTTACGATGCGCTGGAGCCGTGGATCGATGCCCGCACCATGGAGATCCACCACGGCAAACACCACGCCGCCTACGTGGCCAACCTCAACAAAGCCGTGGCCGATTTCCCGGGCGTGGCGAAAATGTCCGTGGAAGACCTGCTCAAGAACCTGGACGCGGTGCCGGAAAAAATCCGGCCGGCCGTCCGCAACCAGGGAGGCGGCCATTACAACCACACCTTGTTCTGGCAAATGCTCAAGAAAGGCGGCGGCGCGCCCACGGGCACCCTGGCCAAGGCCATCGACTCCGCGTTTGGAAGTCATGCCGCCTTCAAGGCGAGCCTCAGCCGCGCCGCCCTGGGCCAATTTGGCAGCGGCTGGGCCTGGCTGGTCATCGATGCCAACAAGCAATTGAGCGTGGAGCCCACCGCCAATCAGGATACGCCGCTCAGCGAGGGCAGGCACCCGCTGCTGGGCATCGATGTCTGGGAACATGCGTACTATCTCAAATACCAGAACCGCCGCCCCGATTACGTGGCCGCCTTCCTGCAAGTGGTGAATTGGGACTTCGTGGCTGAACAATACAACAAATATGAAACCTAAATCCCAGCCGATTACGTCCGCTGGCCTGCCAGCGTCCGCCCCTGCTCCCTGCGCCGCCGGCTGGCGGCGGTTGAAGGCCCCGGACTCACCCCGACCGGTCGGCTGGGTGCTTGGCTTGGTGTTTGTACTGTTTGGGCTGCTGGCGGCGCAATCCGAAGTCAACGTGACCCAGCATCACAATCATCTTTCGCGCGACGGGTTCTACATTGATCCGGCGTTCACGGTGAGCAACGCCGCCGCGCTGGTGCGCGACACCGCCTTCAACGGCAGCGTCACCGGCAATGTGTACGCCCAGCCGCTCTATATCGAGAACGGCCCGCGCGGCCGGGCGGTGGTGATCGCCGTCACGGAATCGAACTTCGTGTTCGCGCTGGATGCCGCCAGCGGCAACGTCGTATGGCAGACGAATGTGGCGCCACCGGTGCCGCCGAACGCGCTGCCGTGCGGCAACCTCTCGCCCTACGGCATCTCCGGCACCCCGGTCGTGGATTTACCCTCGCGCGCGCTGTTTTTCGACGCCTTCAGCCGCGACCCGGCATCCGCCGTGGTCCGGCACCTGATCTATTCCCTGAATGTCGATACCGGCAATCTGAATCCGGGCTGGCCGATCACGATGGATTCGAATGTCTATTCCGGCACGATCAGTTTCAATCCGCTGGCCCAGGGCGAACGCGGTGCCCTGACGGTGATCGGCACCAATCTTTACGTGCCTTACGGCGGGTTGTACGGTGATTGCGGAACATATCATGGCTGGATCGTCGGCCTGCCACTGAGCAACCCCACGAATTTGATGACCTGGGCGACGGCGGCGCGGGGCGGCGGCGCCTGGTCGGTGGGCGGAGTGGCCAGCGACGGCACCGACCCGTTTCTCGCCACGGGCAACACGTTCGGCGCCAGCACCTGGGGTGGCGGTGAAGCCATCCTCCATTTCCAGCCCAATCTCACGCTCACCAATGGCGGCACCAATTACTGGGCGCCCACCAATTGGGTCAACCTCGACAATGAAGATGCCGATCTCGGCGGCTCGGGACCGTTGCTGGTGGATGTGCCCGGCGCCACGCCCTCGCAACTTCTCGTCGCGCTGGGCAAGGACGGCAATGCCTACCTGCTGAACCGCACCAACCTGGGCGGCGTCACCACGCCGCTGGCCGCGGCGCATGTGGCCGGCAGTTCCATCATCCAAGCCGCGGTCACCTACCGGACCGCCCGCGGCACCTATGTGGTTTTCGCCAATGCCAACAACCTCTATGCCCTGCGCATCACTGCCACCAGTCCGCCCGCCATCTCGAATGCCTGGACGGCCGTGGAAAACGGCCGCGGCTCACCCTTTGTCACCTCCACGGACGGCACCAACGACGTCATCGTTTGGGGCATCGGCTCGGAAGGCGATCAGCGGCTCCACGGTTTTGACGCCGATACCGGCACGAACATCTTCACCGGCGGCGGCCCCAACGAATTGATGACCGGCACGCGGCGCTTCAACACCGGCATTGTGGCCCGGGGACGAATCTATCTGGCGAATGACCACAAGGTCTACGCGTTCCAAGCGCCTGGTCAGACCGTGGCGGCCATCAACTTGAGCAACTTGGGCCTGCTGCCAGACGGCTCCTTTCAAGGCTCGTTCACCAATATTCCCGGCGCGCTCTTCAACCTCTACGGCACCACCAACCTGGCTGCGCCATTTACCGACTGGGCCTGGCTGGGCGAAGTGCCTGAGGTCGCGTCGGGCAATTACGAATTCACCGACTCGCAAAACACCAACAGTCCCACGCATTTTTATCAGGTCAGTTCGCCATGACCAGCAACCTTGGATGATGGCCGAACGGCATCGTACAGCGCGCCAGCGTCGTGGAGTGCTCCAGTCCTCTGGAGCTGTGGCCCAAGGCGAATCTTGCCAACCAGCGAGCGAATGGATTTTCCCCGAGGCGCGGCTATGGGCGAGCGGCTCACAGCTCACGCAATGATACAGCCCGAGCAAACGAACCATGGCTGCTCTGGTTGGCCGCGAGGACGTGTTCCAAAGCGGCGGAGGGCCGCCGCACTCCCAAGACGCTGGCGCGCCACTCGCAAACATCGCACCACGCGCAGCGATCTTGTTCTTCGATAACGCCGAGTAGCGAAGGCGGCCCTTCACCCTCCCTTCCCGGCTTCGGCCAGCACCTCGCGAATGACTTTGCCCAGGCTTTCAGGAGTATAGGGTTTGCTGAGGAAACGGACGCCCGGATGGGCTGGCTTTGTCCCCAGGGACAATTCCTGGCTGTAACCGCTCGTGAGGATGACCCGCAAGTTTGGTTTCAAGGCCAGCAGCGCCTCAGCCAGTTCCAACCCGGTCATGCCCCCGGGCATAACCATGTCCGTGATGAGCAAATCAAGTTGCTTGACACGATCGCGCCAGCGCTGCAAAGCGTCGCTTCCGTTTTCTGCCGCCAAGACCTTGTACCCTGCCGAGTTCAGCAGCTTGACCAGCGGATGGCGCAGGATTTCCTCATCCTCCACCACCAAAATGGTCTCGTGCCCACGGAGGATCCGGCTGCTCGTCTCCCGCGCCAGAGAGGCCGCCGGTGACACGGCAGCGGGCAGATAGACTAGAAACTCACTGCCCCGGCCGGGCTCGCTCGCGACCTCAATCCAGCCCTTGTGCTGTTTGGTGATGCCATGCACGGTGGCCAGCCCCAGGCCGGTGCCTTTGCCGACCCCCTTGGTGGTGAAAAACGGCTCAAAAATCCGGTCGATTAGTTCCGGCCCCATTCCGCAACCCGTGTCACTCACACTAAGACAGACGAACCGGCCGGAACGTGCATCCGGGTGAAGATGCACGGCCGGGTCCACTTCCACCGTCTTGAGGGTCACGGCGAGTTTGCCGCCCCGAGGCATTGCATCGCGGGCGTTGATGCAGAGGTTCATAATGACTTGCTCGATCATGCCTGGGTCCGCCTCCACCCAGACCTCGGTGCTCGGCAGCCGGGTGGATAACTCGATTTGCTCGCCCAGCAACCGGCGCAGCATCTTCAGGGAATTGTCCAGGAGCGAGTTTAGTTCCACCAACCGGCTTTCCATCGTCTGCCGCCGGCTGAACGTCAAGAGCTGCCGCGTCAGGCCGGTAGCGCGATCCACACCCTGCTTGAGTTCCACCAATCCTTCCCGCAACTCCGGGGTCAAGTCGGGGTCCACCAACATGATGCCCAGGTTCAGCACACTGGCGGCCAGAATATTGTTGAAATCATGGGCCACGCCCCCGGCTAACTGGCCGACCGCCTCCATTTTCTGCGCCTCAATCAACTGCCGCTCCAGGATCGATACCCGCGTGATGTCATGTTTGGTGGCCACAAAACTAATGATCTCGCCGTTGGTATTGCGAATCGGCGTAATGGTGGCGTCCTCTTCAAACAACGTCCCATTCTTGCGCTGGTTGATGAAATGCCCGCGCCAAACCTGGCCCTGCAAAATGGTCCGCCACAGATTCCGGTAAAACTCCGGCGGCTGTTTACCGCTCTTGAACAGGGCCGGGGTCCGACCGATGATTTCATCGCGCCGGTAACCGCAAGTTTTCTCGTAGCCGCTGTTGATATAAACCACCTTTCCCTTGAGATCCGTGAACATGATGCCTTCCACCGACTGGTCAATGGCCACCATCAGACGTTGCGTGGCTTCTTCGGCCTGTTTGCGCGCGTTGATATCCGTATGCGTGCCGAGCATCCGTCGGGGGCGACCGTGTTCGTCGCGCTCGATGATCCTGCCGGTGGAGAAGATCCAGATCCAACTCCCGTCCTTCTTGCGCAGCCGGAATTCAACCTTATACTCCGGGAGTTTGCCCTCGATGTAGCGCCGGAAAAGTTCCTCCGCCCGGCCGCGGTCCTCCGGATGCAACCGCCCCAACCAGCCGTCGGTGGTCTCCACAAAACCCTCCGGCTCGTAGCCCAACATGCGGGCATACTCCGGACTCGTGAAGGTCTCGCCCGTCTCGAAATCAACCACATCAAAAATTCCCTGGCCGGAAACTTCCAAAGCCAGTCGCAGCCGGGCCTCGCTTTCCTCGATCTGCTTCCGCGCCTGTTTCGCTTCGGTGATATCGCTCCAGACCGCCAGCACGTAGTCCCGCTCCTGGATGACCAGCCAGGCGGCCCGCACCAACACATCCCGCAATGAACCGTCACGGTGCCGATGCTGGTTCTCGAACGTCAGCCGCCCATGCTCACGAATCGTTTGGAGTTGCGCCGCCAGCGATGCGGGACTGTATTGCACCTGCACCTCCACCAGCGGCAGCGCCGCAAACTCCTCCCGCGTGTAGCCCAGACTCTCGTGGGTCGCCGTGTTGAACTCCGCAAACCGCCCCGTCACCATATCCACCATGGCGATGCTGTCGCTTGCCTGGTTGAAAATGGTCGAGAGCAGCTTTTCGCGATCTTTCAACCCCGCTTCGGCCTGCTGACGCTTTTGCTCCACGGCCAAATTGTCCAGCCCGAACGAAATATCCAGTGCGGCCTTTTCCATCAGGGCCACTTCCGCCGCTCCGAAATAGCCCGGTTCCGCCGCGTAAACCATGAGGGCTCCGGCCGCCCGGCCCCCGAACCGGATCGGCACCGACACCGAGGCCCGGTAATTTCGTTCCGCGGCAGCATCGCGCCACAGCGCCGTGTGGGGATCGTTGAAAAAGTCGTTGCAGACATAGGTGCGTTCCTCACGCAGGCAAATGCCGGTCGGCCCCTGGCCTTCGGGCCGATGGTCGGCATAGACTTTGATGTGCTCAAGATAGCCAGCCACTTTTCCATGTTGCGCCGCGACTTTTACTTCCTGGGTGTCCGTATCCAGCCAGCCGACCCAAGCCATCTCAAAGCCGCCAAACTGGACGGTCGCCCGACAAACCTCCGCGAACAACTCCTCGCGGGAACGCACCCGTACGATGCACTGGTTGATCTCGCCGAGCGCCGCATATAACCGGTTTAGTCGCCCGATTTCCTGCTCGTAGTGACGACGACGGGTGATGTCCTGCAGCGAGACCAATACCCGCGCCAGCGACTGCGCATTCCCCTCCGGCACCGACAGGCTCCATTCGACAATTTGCGCGCGGCCGGTGGCATCCTGCACCATGGCTTCGCCGTGAAAACTCTGCCGACCTTCGGCCAGGGCGACCAGTTCGGCCCGAAAAGCCTCGAATGACTCCTCCTGAAAATAGGCCGGCAGGAGGCGTTGAATATCGTCCGTTTTCTCCAACCCGAGCAGCATCAAGGTGGCCTGGTTGACCCGCACCACCCGCACCCAGCCGGCCAGTCGGCGCACCTCCTCGGGGTGCGTCTCAAAGTAGACGCCAAGATCCTGGACACCCTCCCGCGCCCGCAATTCGTCAAAGCGGGCTTTGACGGCGGAAAAATCCTCGTCCCAGATGCTGATCGGAGAGCTTTCGAATATCTCGCGAAACCGCGCCTCGGTGTCGGCGAGTTCCCGATGCGCCGCCAGCGCTCCCTGTGCCAGTTTTAACTGTTGGGCGCGGTTCAAACCGTTGGCCGCGAACCCGGCGGCGGCCACCAGCCCGCACACCAGCGCCAGAAGCAACCAGAATTCCCGACGCAACGGCGCGTCAACCTCCGCCAGATCGATCTTGCATACCATGATCCAGTGCGTGCCGGGGACCTCCACCACCGCGGCCAGCACCAGCACCCCCCGGTAATCCACTCCTTCGTGGGGACCGCGCAAGCCATTCACCGCTTGCACCGCCAGATAGTTGGTCTGTGTCAGCGCCAAGGATTGGTTCAGGGCGGAATGCAGCCGCGAGCGCGTATTGTTCAGAATCAGCGCGGTCTGGCCCTCCCGGCGTAGCAGGACGGTTTCGGCCGAGCGGCTGCCGGTGGGCCACTTTTCCAACAAGGAAAACACCCCGGTTTCCGCATTCATTTGCAAGCGCACCGCCCCAACGTTTGGCGCGGCACCACTGCCGCCTGTGACCGGCACGAAGAACGCCAGCATCGCCGGTTCGTTGGTGCCCGCCCGATGCAAATCCCATGCATCAACGGCCTGCTGCCGAAGCGCCTGGGCCAATGCCGCGGCTTCGCTGGCAGTCTCGCCGCCGCGGGCGGGAGGTGAAGCCAGCCGGAGAACACCGCGGGCATCGTATAGTCTTACCGAGTCATAATCATATTGTCTCCGCAGGCTGTCCATCCAGGCCGTCACCTGGTCCGCCGAGCCACTTTCGGGGGATTCAGCCAAGGCCGCCCGGAGATTGCGCATGATGATCTCCGAATCATGAATCACATTGGCATCTCCCATCCGCTCGCCGTACCAACCGGCGATCCGCGCGGCTTTCAAATTCGCCACGGCCGACAGCATTTGATAGGCTGCCCGGCGGTTGGCCTGCCGCTCAGAGCGGTAGTAAAGGAACGCCGCCAGCCCCACGATCAGGACGAAGCCCGCAAAAAACCAAGTGAGCCGGTAGGCGGCGGGGTCGGTTGTTGTCCTATTTTTCATGCGCGCATGGCCGGGCGAAACCGCTGCCATATCTCAGGCGTTTGCAGTCAAAGGTTCGGGTCAAGGAATCAGTTTCCTTCAAGCATTCGGTCACTCAGCTGATGGGCCACGGGAATCTGCGCCCAAGGCGGCTGCCATTCAAGGAGATTGCTCAGTTTTTCTTGAAGCAGGTAAAACTGAAGACTCCAAGGGTAGGCCGCCGCGAAGCGACCCGCCCCCGGGTTCAGACAAACCGGCGGCTATTTACCGAAGCCGGGGCTCAGGCCGGGCGCAGCCAATGCTGCATCGTGGGAAACGGGGTCGCGCCGTTCTCCCGCGCCTTCGGCCCGTCGAACGCCATGCCCACCCATTGCAACATGGGCAAACCGACGTAACGCCCGGCGGCGAAGTCGGCCAGCAGCTGCCGCGCGCCGCCACGGTAACCGGCGGGATGAAATACAACGGTCGGTGGGATACCCAAATGCAGCGCCGCGGCGTACGACCAGCTCAACACCATCATCTCCTCCGCCGGATCGCCGCCCAGGTCATGCGTGGCCGTCCGTCGGTCGGTCGCGGACTTCACCGCGAGATGCCCGGCCTCGTGCAACAGGTCGCCCGGGTAGCGCAACCTGGCCGGATCATAGACCAACACCCCCTGCTGCACTTCGATACCCGGCAAAACGGTGTTGTCCCCCAAATCGCCCGCCTGAACGGGCAGGCCAATCTCGCGGAGGAACGCAACCATACGGGAGATCAATTCATCGTCGGCAAGCGGTGTCATTTTGGCGGCTCTTTCAGTAACATCGAATGCCTCCCCTGCCAAGCCGCAATAGACCGGCACGCGGCCGGGGCTTGCCACCTGAAATAGGCCGCTTCACAATCAGCCCGGCGTGGAGACGATGGCGGATCAGGAATCAGCAAACCTGCGGCAATTCAGCCGGCTGGTGCTGGCAGACCCGTGCCTGCATGCCCAACTGCGAGCCGCGGCCTCCGAAAACGATTTCGTGGCCCTCGCCGTCCGGCTCGGCGCCGCCCATGGCTGTCACTTTAAGGCGGCCACCGTCGTATTGGCGCTTCGCGCCGAGCGGCGCGCGCTGCGGGAAAGGTGGCTGTGACCGATTTTTCCGAGTGGGTGCCCCGGCGGATCTACTGGCAGGATTCCGGGCCTTGGGTGGATTGGGTCCATCTGGGCGCCCGCCGATTCACCGATCCCTTTTTCGGCCAGACGCTGGACCGTTGTTTGCGTCATCCGGCCGACGTGCTTTTTCGCCATCAAACCCCGTTGGCGGACTTGGCTGAAATCGCGGCGGCGCAGGCCGGGCTGCCGCCCACCGGGTTCATTTTCCATCTTTCGCGCTGCGGCTCCACGCTCATTTCGCAAATGCTCGCGGCAGCACCGGAGAATACTGTGCTTTCGGAAGCCGCGCCCATCGACCAGCTCTTGCGCCTGCGCTTGCAGGTGGACGGCCTCCCGGAAGAGCGCCAAATGCAATGGTTGCGCTGGTTGGTGCAGGTCTTGTCCCGGCCGCGCGACTTGGTGGCCCGGCACGTGTTCATCAAATTCGATTGCTGGCACACCCGCTTCCTGCCGCTGATTCGGCGCGCCTTTCCAGGTGTGCCTTGGATCTTCGTTTACCGCGAGCCGCTGGAGGTGCTGGTCTCCCACGCCAATCACCGCGGCGCGCACATGGTACCCGGCGTGCTGGAGCCGGCCATCTTCGGGTGGGCAGCGGCGCCGGGCGCCGGCCGGCCGCTCGCTGAATATGGGGCGGCCGTGCTGGCTGAAATCGGCGCGGCCGCCTTGGCGCAGTTGCCCAGCGGCAACGGCCGACTTGTAAACTATGGGCAATTGCCGGCCGCTGTTTGGCCGGCGCTGCTGCGCTTTTGGCAGGTGGAATTTTCGCCGGAGGCCACCCGACAGATGTTCGCCGCGGCACAATTAAATGCCAAGAACCCGGTTTTGCCGTTCGCCGCCAAGCGCCAGGCGGCGTCAGCGGAACTGCAAGCGCTCGCGCAAGGGCGCCTCGGGGAAATTTATCAGCAGCTTGAAACGCAACGGGCCGCCGCCGGTCTTGCTTAACCGGCGGCAACGGCTCCGGCCGCCCCCGCGGTGGTCAGGAGCAATTCGCGCAGCGATTCATTCACCACGCAATCGATCACGAGGTGGATCCGGTCGGTGGCGCCGCGGTTGGCCACCCGATGCGGTTGGTTTACATTGAGGTACCAGCACTCGCCCTCCTGCATGACCACGCGCACCTGGTTCAGCACAAATTCCACCGCGGGATTGGTGAGGACCGGAATGTGCAGCCGGACTTCGCCATCCTCAAAGCCCAGTTCGTGATCGCGATGTTCCTTGATGGAGGAGCCGGCTTGGAGACGGAGAAAGCGCACCGCCTGCAAGGGACAGCGCAAGGCTGCCAGTACTTCGCGGACGTAGCCGCAGCGCGCCAGCAGCGGCGTATCCGCAAACGACTGTTTCGCCGTGGGATCGGGGTAAATATGGTCGAGGCGGCCGCCCACAGACCGCAGCGGCACCGCGCTCCAATCGCCCTGGTAATAAGCGGTGTTGAAATGCGGAACAAAATCCCCGGCCAACATCTGTGCAAAATCGGCCTGCAACCGCGCCGCCGCAAACTCGAATGGAAGTTTCAAGGCGTCCGGCAGCCGGCTCTTGCGCGCCACTGTTTCGGCGAGCGCCCGCCACTCCATTTCCTGATACAACTCCGTCTCGCTGATCCGGGTAAAACCCAGCCGGCGATAAAGCCGCTCCGCCCGGCTGCCACGATCCACCTTCAACCGCACCGGCTTCCGGGTGGCAGAAGACTCCCCCAACAGCCGCTTCAACAGCGACCCGCCGACCCCGGCGTTGCGAAACTGCGGCAGCAATACAAGATCCACCACCCGCAATTCCTCCGGCGTGCGATGGATGATGATCTCGCCGGCGTTCACGCCGTCCACCAGGATGATCTGGAATTCGGCGCCGGCAAAAGCGGTGCGATAGCCTTGCTGCCGCGCCCGGAATTGGAGGGTGAGAAATCCGCCGCGCATCTCCGGCGGCCAGCCCGCCGCCTCAAGTTCATCCTGGCGCGTACTGGCATACAATTCATAGAGAAACGCCTCATCCGAGGGTTTTTCGTCGCGGACGGTAATCGTATTCACGCTGGCCGGGCGCGACCGCGGCTTCATGCCGGCAGCCTAGCCCGCGAACTTTTAGGCGATTCGCCGGAACGAAACAAGTGCAATCCACCGGGTTCCATCCGCGCGCCGATCGGCCGCTGTCGAAAAGGCACGCGCCGGGCTGATTTTGGTTGACCCTGATACAATTAGGTTTATTGTTTCCACGGATTAGCTTTTAGCCTGTCCGGGCGACGCTCCGGCAGGCCTGCCCTCAAATCATGAACACGCGCCGCCAGTTTTTGCAGTGTTGCTCCACCGCGGTGGCGGCGCTGGTATTTGTCCCCCTGAACTGGGCAGCGGCACCGGCCGGCGCCGGGTCCCGTCTGCGCTCCCTGGCCGAAATGGGTTATCCCGAGCTGGCCGCGCAGGTGGGCACGCAATTTCAGGTGCGCCTCGCCTCCGGAGAAACCGTGTCCTTGCAGCTTCTCAAGGCGCGGCCGACGACGACCGGACAAGGCCGGCCGGGCCGACGACGACCGGCCGACGCGAACAACGAGAAATTCTCACTGCTCTTCGGCGGGCCGGTCGATCATCCGCTCCCGGCCGCCATTCACCCGGTTGAACACGCACAGTTGGGCCGGTTCGAAATGTATCTCGGGCCGATCGGCACACCGGGCCGGGACGGTCTCCGCTACGAATCCGTTTTCAACCGCCCGCCACCGGCGCGTTTTTCCGTGGCGGAACCTACTTAAACTGGAAATTCAGCAGAGGATTAACTATGTCAGAACCATTTCTCGGTGAAATCCGCATGACCGCTTTCAATTTTGCGCCCGCGGGTTGGGCCATGTGCGAAGGCCAGACCCTGGCGATTTCCACCAACACGGCGTTGTTTGCCCTCCTGGGCACCACCTTTGGCGGCAATGGCACCTCGACGTTTTGCTTGCCGGATTTACGCGGCCGCGTACCGGTCCACCAAGGCCAGGGGAATGGGCTATCAAATTACGTCATGGGTGAGCAGACGGGCGCGGAAAACGTCACGCTGTTGGCCAGCCAAATGCCCATCCATACGCACCAGGTCAACGCCGTGTCGAGCGGGGGCAACGTGGCCAGCCCGCAAGGCGCCCTGCCCGCCATTGAATCCACCGGCACGTCGCTCAATTACTCAAACGGCGCACCCGGCGTGGTCATGAGCGCCGCCATGAATGCCGAGACCGGCGGCAGCCAGCCGTTTTCGGTCATCCAGCCGCTCTTATGCGTCAATTTCATCATCGCCATGGAGGGAATATTTCCATCGCGCAACTAGCGGGCGCGAGGCCGATGCCGGCTGCCCCGTTATTTCAATGACCTCTCTGCGACTCATTTTGAGCTGCGTGCTGTTGGTCCTGCTGGCCCCCCGGCCGGCGGCGGCGCAGCCGGTTTATTACAGCGGCAGCAGCGCCACGCTCGCGCTCAATACGCTGGCCAGTGTGGCTACCAATGGCACCGGCCAGACCACTTTATTAACCGCCAAGGGCGTTGATTTCAACAAAGTCGATCGTTGCACCGCCGTGGCCGTGGACGGTCTGAACCACAGGCTGTTTTTCGTCGACGGTGCGGCCAGCGCCATTTGGAGCGTGAACCTCGATGGTTCCAGCCTCACTCTGGTCAAGAGCGACCTGACCAGTTACCCGACCGATCTGGCGCTCGACGTGTTGCGCCAGCAAATCTACTTCACCACCAGTTCCACCGTCACCGGCAACAACACCATTCAGCGGATGGATTACACCGGCAGCAACAATGTCACCTTGTATGCCGCCGATGGCACGAGTCTGGCGCGCTGCACGGCGCTGGCTGTGGACCTGGCGAATTCAAAAGTCTTTGTCGCCGATGCCGGGGCACAGAAAATCTGGAGTTTGAGCCTGACGGGTGGCAGCCCGACAGCACTGGCCGTGGTTCCCAATGCCTTTCCGACCGACGTGGCCTTGGATGTGACCAACCGACAGGTTTATTTCACGGCCAGTTCGCCGGTGCAGGCCGCGAACACCATCCAACGCATCAATTATGACGGTTCGGATTTGACCACGAGTTATGCCGCTGCGGGCAGCGTGGAGCGTTGCACGGCTTTGGATCTGGATTTGGCGGGGGGCGTCATCTATCTCTCGGACGCCGGTGCCGACGCGCTTTGGCGGTTGCCGTTGGTGGCCAACGGCAGCAGTTCCACCGCTGTCCTGAGCGGCCTGCCCGCCACGGCAAAAAAAGTGCGCTGGTTCAGTGGTCCCACGACCCGCCCCGCTCCGGCGCTGACCGGCCTGTCCGTCTCGGGCGGCCAGATCGTGCTCAGCGCCAGCAATGGGTTTGTCGGCGGCACTTACTACCTCCTGACCAGCACCAATCTCAAAGCACCGCTGGACCAGTGGCTGCCGATTTCGACCAATATGCTGGGCGCCAGCGGTCCGTTCACGCTGACCGCCACCAACGGGTTCGCTTTCAAGCTGCCGTCACAGTTTTTTCTTCTGCAAGTGCAATGAGGTCCCCGGGCTGGGGCAAGGTGAACCAAAAGGAGGCGCCCTCGCCGGCTTTTCCCTCCGCGCCCACCTGGCCGTGATGCCGTTGGATGATGCGCTGCACCAGCGCCAGGCCGATCCCGGTGCCCTCAAATTCTTCACGGCTATGCAATCGTTGGAAGACACCGAACAACTTGTTCCGGCGGGCCATGTCGAATCCGGCGCCATTGTCCCGCACCACATACCGCACCTCGCTCATTGCTGGCTACCCGGGCGAGACCCGCAAAGATCATGAGGAG
>CAYTJG010000148.1:0-14678 GCA_964437865.1 uncultured Bifidobacteriaceae bacterium
TCGCTCAAGTGGCGGTTGTTTGATTTTTCGAACTACGCCGAACGCCTGCTGCACAAGGGCGGCTTTGAGCGGGTGACCGATTATCCGCGCGCGATCGAGGATTGCCTGGCTGAATTGAAAAAGGCCGGGGCGATCACCGATGAATCCGAACTGAGCGCCGTCGGCTTCAAGACGATCATTGCCAAGGGCATCACCGGCTGCGTGCGACTGGATGAACAGGTGTTGGCGGCCATGGCCGACTACAGCGGGCTGGCGCCGGCGCATAATCCGCCCTACATCATGGGCATCAAGTTGTTTGCGCGGCGCATGCCGAACGTGCCGCTCATCGCCCTGTTCGAGACGGCGTTTCATCAATTTGCCCCGCCGGCGGCGTTGCGCTATGCGGTGCCGGATTCCTGGCACCAGATTGGCGTGCAGCGTTGGGGTTTCCATGGCGCCAGCCACAAGTTCATTGCGGAACGCTCGGCCGAATTGCTTTGTCGCCCGGACGTGGCGGAGCGGGCGCGCCACCTATACGTCAACGGCGGCGCGGACCGGATTACCGGAGAGCCGTTGCGGGTGATTTCCTGCCACCTGGGCGGAAGTTCCAGCATCACCGGCATTTTGAATGGCGCGTCCATCGGCACCAGCATGGGCATGAGTCCGCAGTCGGGCTTGCCGCAGAACAACCGGGTGGGCGACTTGGATGCCGAGGCGTTGCCGTACGCGGTGAAGACGCTCGGCCTCAGCCTGGAAGATGCGCAACGCCAGCTCGTCAAGGAAGCGGGTCTGCTCGGACTGAGTGGCGTGTCGAATGATGTGCGCGACATTGCGGAAGCGGCGCAGCAGGGCAACGCCCGGGCGCGCCTGGCGCTGGACGTGCTGGCGACGAGCGCCCGGCACTGGATCGGCAGCTATTTTCTACAGTTAAACGGGGCGGATGCCATTGTGTTTACCGCGGGCGCCGGCGAAAACCAGGCCAGCCTGCGCGCCGCCATCTGTGCCCGGCTGGACAATCTGGGCATCAAGCTCGACGAAGCGAAGAACCAGGCCGCCCGCGCAACCGAGGCCGTGATCAACACCGCGGACTCGCTCGTGAAGATTTTTGTGATTCCCACCAACGAGGAACTCGTGGTGGCACGCGAAGCGAAACGACTTTTGGAAACAAAGCGAAATTAACCATTAACTCATCAATAAAATAGATTATGCCTCAAGCCATTGGAATGATTGAAACGCGCGGACTCGTGGCCCTCGTGGAGGGCACCGATGCCATGCTCAAGGCGGCCAACGTGGAACTGCTCGGGCCCATGGTGCAGGTCGGCAACGCCTTGGTCACGGCGTGCGTAGTGGGCGACGTGGCCGCCGTAAAGGCCGCCACTGACGCCGGCGCCCAGGCCGTCAAAGCCATCAAAGGCGAGCTTGTCAGCGTGCACGTGATCGCCCGGCCGCACAGCGACGTGGAAGCGGTGCTGCCGAAGAAAAAACAAGCCTGAGCCAGGCTGAAGGCCGAAGGACGGAATCCCAACCGGACCGCAACCGTGGCTCTGAAGACGGGCGCCCGGTTGCAAGGCCGACCATAAAGCCTTCGGAGTTCGAGTTTCGAACGTCGGATTAATAATTATGTACCTTGCCAAAGTAGAAGGCACGCTGGTGGCCACCAAGAAGGACCCGTCCATGAACGGGCGCAAGCTGCTGTTGGTGCGCCCCCAGCTCGTGGACGAAAAGGACCCGACGAAATTTCGGCCGGGGCTCAATACGATTGTGGCGGTGGATAGCGTGGGCTGCGGCGAAGGCGAGTTGGTGCTGTTTTGCCAGGGGAGCAGCGCGCGGCTGGCCGGCGGCTTGAAGGAAACGCCCGTGGACGCGGTCATCATTGGCATCGTGGACAGCGTGGATGTGTTCGGTAAACAGATCTTCAGCGCCAGACAATGAACAAAACCGAGACTTGCGTGGCGAAACCGGAAAAGAATCCCCAGCCTGAATTCCGAACGGCGGTTGAGAGCAGCGAGGCCGTCTCCTTAGGCCATGCGGATGGCAGATTTTTTTTGGCCGGTAAATTTTCGTTTTTGAATTTTTCCCTATGAGTACCGTGAACGAGACCTTGATTCGTGATGTGGTGGCCGAAGTGCTGGGGCGCTTGCAGGGCGCCGGCGCGAAGGTGTCACCGGTTCGCACCACGGTGCCGGAAGCCAACGCCGGCGCCAACGGCAGTACGCGGAGAGTTTCGCCGGCCGACGGGGCGCTGCGGGGCAAATTCGGCGTGTTCGCGGACGCGCAGGAAGCCTGCGCCGCGGCGCAGGAATCCTATTTGCAGCTCAAGCGCAAGGGCGTGGCGGCGCGGCGCAAGATCGAGGAGGTGGTGAAGACCCTGGCAGTCCGGAATGCCGAGGCTTGGGGCCGGGTGGAATTTGAGGAAACCAGGATTGGCCGGCTGGATCACAAGATCGCCAAGCTGCAGATCATCAAGCTCGTGCCCGGGGTGGACTGGCTGCACCCGGATGGGCGCAGCGGCGACCACGGCATCACGCTGGAGGAATACACGCCGTTCGGGGTGATCGGCGCGGTGACGCCCAGCACGCACTCGATTCCCACGCTGAGCGGCAATATCATCAACATTTGTGCGGCCGGCAACGCGGTGGTTTTCAACGCGCATCCCAGCGCCGCCCACTGCGCGGCGGTGGCCGTGCGCGCCTACAACGAAGCGATTTTCCGCGAAACGGGCATCGAGAACATCGCCTGCATGGTGGAGAAACCCACGCTGGATTCATTCAATGCCATCTGCAAGCACGAGTACGTGCGGCTGCTGCTGGTCACCGGCGGGCCGATGGTGGTGAAGGCGGCCATGCAGACCGGCAAGCGCGCCATCTGCGCCGGCCCGGGCAACCCGCCGGTGTTGGTGGATGACACGTGCTGTCCGACCCGCGCGGCCAAGGCCATCATCGAAGGCGCGGCCTTCGACAACAATCTCCTGTGCGTCGGCGAAAAGGAAGTGTTTGTGCTGGATCATTTTGCCGACCAGTTGATGCAGAAGATGTCCGAAAACGGCGCGGTAAAACTGAATGCGGCGCAATTGGAGCGGCTGACGAAGGCGGCGTTCACCTTCAAGGAAGGGCAAGGCGGCGGCTGCGCCCACGCGAGCGTGAACAAGGATTTCATTGGCAAGGATACCGCCGTGCTGGCGCAGGCCGCCGGCCTGAACCTGCCGCCGGGCACGCAGTTGTTGTACGGCGAAACGGACGCGCAGCATCCGTTTGTGGAAGAGGAGCAGATGATGCCCTTCTTGCCGATTGTGCGGGTGAAGAGCGTGGAGGAAGGCATCGAACGATCGCTGGCCGCCGAACACGGCTACAAGCACACGAGCCTCATTCATTCGCACGACGTGGAGCACATGACCGCCATGGCCCGCGCGATGGACACCACCGTTTTCGTAAAGAACGGCGCCTCCATGGCCGGGCTCGGCCTGGGCGGTGAAGGATACCTGAGTTACTCCATCGCCACCCCCACCGGCGAAGGCATCACGAATCCCAAAACCTTCACGCGCATCCGCCGCTGCGTGATGGTGGATAATTTGCGCATCTATTAAACCTGACTTTCGTCCGTATGCTGCTCGCGCGCGTTGAAGGCAATTTGGTGGCCACTCGGAAACATCCGAGCCTGGAGGGCTGGCGGCTGGTCATTTGCCAGCCCATCGGCACCAGCGGCGCGGTCGAGGGCGCGCCGGTGGTGGCGATCGATTCGCACGGCGCCGGCATGCATCAGCAGGTGGTGATTTCGTCGGATGGCCTGGCCGCGCGCAAGGCGGTGGGCGTGGACAAGAGCCCGGTGCGCTGGCTGGTGATCGGCATCGTGGACGAACAGGAACCCGGCAAACGCGTATGAAACTTGGAGCCGTCATCGGTCGCGTCACCTTGAGCCGGAGCGTGGACGCCTTGCAGGGCGGGCGCTTCCTGGTGGTGAGTCCATTCAGCCGGGAACAATATGCCGCGGGGCTCGCCGCCCCGCCCACCTTGGGTCACGAGCCCAGCCTGGTGGTGTACGACGACTTGGGCGGTGGTGTCGGCGAGGTGATCGGGTACGAGGAAGGCCGCGAAGCGGCGCAGCCATTTGACCGGCCCACGCCGATTGACGCCATCAATTGCGCGCTGATCGACGAGATGTTTTACCAGCCTTGGCTGGGCTGATGAAGTGAGGCGCCCATTACGGCGCTGACCGAAAGAATTTTATGAGACGAGTTATCAGTGTTCGTGACATTCAGGAAATGGCCCGTAACGGCCAGGGCGTGAGCATCCCCGAAGACGCCTTGGTGACGCCCGCGGCGCGTGATTTATTGCATGAACTGGAGGCCGATGGCGGCGCAAAGGCGCCCGCCGCGCCAACCAGTTCCGGGCCCGCCGACGTCGCTTCCGTGAGCGCGCCGCTGACTCCGCCCACCCGGCAGCTTTCTTCGAAATCCCCCAAGGCGGAACTGGAAGCATTTTTCAACTCGCCGTATGTCCACGCCCTCAAGCAGCAGATTTGCGAAATGGGCCGGCGGATGTGGGCGCGGGAGTATGTGGACGGCAACGGTGGCAACCTGGCCATTCGCGTGGGCGAAGACATTGCCCTCTGCACGCCCACGCTGGTCAGCAAAGGCTCACTGAAGCCGGAGGACATGTGCCTGGTGGATTTCGAGGGCAACCAGCTCCTGGGCACCAAGAAGCGCACCAGCGAGATCCTCATGCACCTGCAGATCATGAAACGCCAGCCGCAGGCGCAGGCCACCTGTCATTGTCATCCGCCTTACGCCACCGCCTTTGCCATCGTTGGCATGGCGCCGCCCACGTGCATGTTGCCGGAGTTTGAAATCTTCTGCACGGTCGGCGTGGCGGCGTATCGCACGCCGGGCTCGCCCGACATGGGCAAGCTCGTGGCCGATCTCACGGATCGCTACAACACCATTCTCATGGCCAACCACGGCGTGGTGACGTGGAGTCACAACAGCATCGAGGAGGCTTACTGGCGCATGGAAATCGTCGAGGCCTATTGCCGCACAATCGTGGTGGCCGGGCAATTGGGCAAACCCATCAACACCTTCACCGGCCCGCAAATGACGGAGCTGCTGAACATCAAGCAGAGCCTCGGCTTTGTGGACCCGCGCTTTGGCCTGAAGGAATGCCAATTGTGTGAAAGCGACGAATGGCGTCCCGGTGCGACCGGGGAACCGCCGAAAGCCGGCGAACCAAGCGTCGGATTGGATACTGACGCCGAAGCAGCCGTCAAAGCCATCACCGAAGAGATTCTGGCGCGGATGAAATAAGGGAAATGCCCCGCGACGAGCGGCGGTCTCTCCACGCGCCGCCCGATTCGCCGGCGGCAGCAATACCCGCGCGTTTCATTCTTCCTCTACGCGATAGCCAGCGAATTCATCGTGCAGGTGGGGCGGGATGCGCACCTTGAGGCGCGCGGTCTTGCCGCTGTAGCGGCTTTCCACCACCTGCCCCACGGCGTACAAGCGGGCAATGACCGCGGCGTCGGTCTGCGGCACGCGCAAATCCAGGAATTCACGGATGGGGCGCAGTTGTGTGCCCAGTTCGGCCAGCAATGGCTCGATCCCCTCCCCGGTCCGCGCGGAAATGCTCACCGCGTGCGGATATTTGTCGCGCATCACGGGCGGCACCCCTCCCTCCAGCCGGTCGATCTTGTTGAACACCATCAGCACGGGCTTGTCGCCCGCGCCAATCTCCATCAGCACATCGTTCACGGCCTCAATCTGCTCGGCCGCGAGCGGATGGCTGATGTCCACCACGTGCACCAGCAAGTCAGCCTGAACCACCTCCTCGAGCGTGGCCTTGAACGCCTCGACCAAGCCGTGCGGCAGCTTCCGGATGAAGCCAACGGTGTCGGTGAGCAGGACATTCTGGTTGGTGGGCAGGCGCAACCGGCGGGTGGTGGGATCCAGCGTGGCAAACAGTTTATCCTCGGCCAGCACATTGGCGCCCGTGAGTTGGTTGAGCAGCGTGGACTTGCCGGCATTGGTATAACCCACGATGGAGGCCAGTGGCCACTGCTGGCGCTGGCGCCCGGCGCGCTGCGTTTTGCGCTGCCGGCGCACCGTCTCCAGCTCGCTGGAAATCTTATCCAGCCGCTCCTGGATTTTGCGGCGGTCGGCCTCGAGTTGGGATTCACCCTCGCCACCGATGGAGCCGGTGGAACCGCGCTGGCGCGAAAGGTGAGACCAGTACCGGGTGAGGCGCGGGAGCAGATACTCGAGCTGCGCGTGCTCGATCTGCAGCTTGCCTTCCCGCGTGCGGGCGCGCTGGCCAAAGATCTCCAGAATCAGGGCCGTGCGGTCCATGATTTTGCATCCGAAAATTTTCTCCAGGTTGCGGGTCTGCGCCGGCGTCAGTTCGTCATCGAAAATAACGGTGTCCACGTCATTGGCGTGACAAAAGGTGGAAAACTCCGCGGCTTTGCCCTGCCCGATATAGCAGGCGGCGTTGGGCGTAGCCAGTTTCTGGACGCCCTGGCCGGCCACTTGCGCGCCGGCGGTGGTGGCCAGCTCGGCCAATTCAGCCAGGGATTCGGCCACGTCAGCAGCCGAGCGGGACTTCAATTCCACTCCAATGAGGTACACGCGCACCGAGCGCGTGTCGCGAGTCTGGATGAGCGATTTCAATTGTTCGTGGCGATTAACTTACCAGAAATGCCGCCGGACGAAAGGGGGATTCCTTAAGGCGAAAACCTGGCCCGCAGCCTCGAATCAAAGGACACCGGCGAGCCCGAATCAGGCACGGAGACATTCGCACATTGCGGCCGTTCGTTTTGAAAGATCCTTGGCCGTTTAGGGTTGGTTCAAAATCAAGTCTCAGCGGCCGGGGACGGCCGCGGACCGGAAGCGATTTCCCTCCACCAACCGTTCGGGCGGCAATTTCGGGCTTTTGGCGCGGCCTGATCCGGCTAAGCTGGGCGCCATGCTGATCGCGTTTCACAAGCCATACCGGGTGCTGTCGCAGTTTACGGGCGACGGTTCGCCCAATCGGCCGCTGGCGGAGTTCGGCTTGCCGAAGGGGGTTTACCCCATCGGCCGACTCGATGCGGATTCGGAGGGGCTGTTGCTCTTGAGTGACGAGGCGCGTTGGAATGAGCGGTTGCTAAATCCCCGGCACGCGCACGAGCGCGAATACTGGGTACAAGTGGAGCGCATCCCCGAACGGGCGGCGCTGGAACAATTGCAGCGCGGTGTGGCGGTGCTGGGAAGAAAAACCCTGCCTTGCCGGGCGTGGATCCTGGATCCCCAGCCGGTGGCGGCGCCCGGCACGGAATCGGGCAGCCACCTTCCATCTTCAACTCCCAACCCTCAACCTCCGAACCAAGAGGCCTTCGCGTGCGCCATCGGCGCCGACACAGTGAAGATCTTCCCACGCACGCCGCCGATCCGTTTTCGCAAGAGCGTGCCGGATTACTGGCTCGGTCTGGAGCTGATCGAAGGCAAGAACCGGCAGGTGCGGCGCATGACGGCCGCGGTGGGCCACCCCACCCTGCGCCTCTTGCGCGTGCGCATTGGAAGCTTCTGGCTCGGCGAATTACCGCCGGGCAGGTGGCAAGCTCTGGGCGACCGCGAAATCAAGCAGGTGGCTGGCTGAAAGCCGCCGATCGCCCGCCGGAGGTTCGAACGGGACGCCGGTGGCTAATCGCTGGTCTTGAGCAACGGGCTGCCGGCTTCGAGGGCTTGCAATTCGGCCACGCTGGCAAACGCGCGCCCGTTCTGTTCGCTCAGGGCCACGAACTTCAGGTAACGCCCCTGAACCGGCTGCGCGAAGCGCACGGTGGCCACCTCAGCCGCGCGGTCAAAACAGCCCTTGGCCACGGGTGAATTCCAAGTCTGACCATCTGGGCTCACATACACTTCATAGTCCTTGACGTGGCCATTTTCGCCATCAGCGCGGGCGGTATAGAGGAGACCGCCCAACGCCAATTCCCGGCCATAATCGATCACCAAGAAGTGCGGCGGCTGCGCTTCCGGACTACTCCAGTGCGAGTGCCAGTATGTGGTGACGTCGCCGTCAACCGCGTGCTCGGGATTGCCCTCGCCATCCTCGAAGCTGCTCGCAGCCACGACCTTGCCGACCGGACCGACCGGCATTGGCTCCGGCGGCACGGTCAAAGGCGAGCGACCGGCGGGCAGGGCCAGGCGACCGACCGACCGAAAATCGAGCTTCCCGGCGGGCAGCAATTTCAAATCATAGGAAAACGACGCGGGTTCTGACCACACAATGTACTTTTCGCCGGGCCGCGGCCCGCAACTGGCCGAACCGACGCCGAGCGTGCGGGCCGCGATGGTCAGCACCGTATTGGTGCTGGGCGGCAGGTCCACGGAATACTCCACTGGCGTCATGACTTCATCGGTGTAAGGCAACGCGGAAACTTGGAGGCTCTGCTCATCAGCCTGCACCATCAACGCCGCTGATCCTTCGCCACCCAGCGCCGCCCAGCGAACGTCCTCGTGATTTCCGCACTCCATCGGCTTGGCATACGGCGTCATCTGCTCGCGCACGGAGCTTTGGTAGAAACCAATGTCCGATCCCGTCTTGCGGTCGGCATAATTCTCCATTGGGCCGCGCCCAAAATAGCAAAACTGATCCAGCCGGCGATCGAGGAGGAGACGCACCCCCAGACGCGCCAAGGGCACCTTGCGGATTGACGGCTGGACCACGTTGTCCACCGCCAGCGAACCGTCGCCATAAACGAAATAGACCGCCGTGTGGCGGACGCTAAAGCCTTGGCGACCCCGCCATTCAACGACGGCCTGGACCCGGGCACTGGATGGTCCGAGGCGGGTTACGTCGAGCCCCTGCACTGTGCGCTTCAATTGATCGAGTCCATAGGACTGCCAGCTCTGGTAAGCCCACAGGTCATCATTGCGATGCGGCGCACGCCACAAGTGCAATTGGGGGCCGCCACCGGGCAGCAGGAGGTTGGCGCCATCCCGCGTCAATTCAGAAATTGTCCCCTCGGCTTTGCCAAAGGAAATGGTGAATCCCTGGCCGCGCAGCACGATTGAATCGGCCAGTTGATTCACTTCCAGCGGCGGCATGCCGGCGGGATCAGTGACCAGGGCGGGCGTGGTGGCCGGGAACGGAAACTCCTGAGCGGCCATCTCATAGCCGGCTGGCGCCCACTTTTGGGCACGGGCCAGCGCAAATCCGACGCGCAAGAAATACGCCGCTCCAGGTTTGGGAGCAAAGGACTTGACGGGCAGCGACACCGTCCGTTCGCCGCCCGGCGGCACCGCCAGCTTCGGCAAAGCTCCGTGATCAATCACCACCCCGTCCTCCGCCAGGGTCCACGCACCCTCGAATTGATCCAAGTTGATGAAGGCGTAGTGGTTCCTGATCACCAAGTTGGTGGTGGTGGCGTCCGGCTGAATCTGAATCCACTGAAACACCCGCTTCATTTCCGCGTAGTGGGGTTTGGGCGTGCGGTCGGAGAAGACCACGCCTTTGTGGATGAAGTAATGATCATTGGGGAAATCGCCAAAACCGCCGCCATAAGCCAGAAACTGGCGCTGGGGATCACGTCGGTTCCAAATGCCCTGGTCCTCCCATTCCCAAATGGCCCCGCCCATCAGCGCCGGATATTGGTCAATGAGGGCATTGTATTCGGCCAGGCTGCCCATGGAGTTGAACATGGCATGGGTGAATTCGCAAAAATAATAGGGTTTGGTGTACCGGCTATCGGAGGCGACTTGCTTGACCGAGTCCAGACTCGGATACATCCGGCTATCCACGTCGGCGGGATTATCCACGCCGATGCCAAAGGGCTCGTAGTGAACCGGACGGCTGGTGTCCAGGCGTTTGACGGCATTGCGGGCGGCCACGAAATTTGTGCCGCCGCCGCATTCATTGCCGAGGGACCACATGACGATGGACGGGTGATTCTTGAAATTCTCCACGTTGGCCACACTGCGGTCCACGATGGCCTTTTCATACTGCGGTTCGCGATCAAGGACATTGTAATAGCCGTGGCACTCACAATTGGCCTCGGCGGTGAGGTAAATGCCGTACTCATCGCATAGCTCATACCAGCGTGGATCGTCGGAATAGTGGCAGGTGCGCACGTGGTTGCAGTTGCCCTGCTTCAGCAATTCCAGGTCGCGGATCATGTGTTCCTCGGAAACATAATGGCCGGTATCGGGCCAGTTTTCATGCCGGTTGGCGCCCTTGAGTTTCACCGGCACGCCGTTGATCGTAAACACGCGCCCCTTGATTTCCACCTTGCGAAAGCCCGTCCGGGTGGAAATGAACTCGGCGTCCCGGCCCCGCCCCAGTTTTAACACTGTGGTGTAAAGATAGGGTGTTTCGGCAGTCCATTTGGCGGGGCCGGCGACGGGCAGCGAAAGCCTGACGGCTTGTTCCTCACCGGGCTGCAGGGCGGGCACGACCGTCCGCGTTTTGCCCACGGCATGGCCATGGGCATCGAACAACTCCAGCCGCAATTCCCGGACCGGCGCCGGCGTATCCGCATAATTCCGGACCTTGGCCGTGGCGGTTAGCGTGGCATTCCGGTACTCCGCGTCCAACTCCGGTTGCACGAAGAAGTCCCGCACATGCGCGGCGGGCGAACTCCAGAGCGTGACGTTGCGAAAAATGCCGCTCAGCCGCCACATGTCCTGATCCTCGATGTAGCTGCCGGCCGAATAGGTGTAAACTTCCACCGCCAGCAGATTCGTGCCCGGCTGGAGATATTTGGTCAAGTCAAACTCGGCCGCGTTGCGGCTGTTGACGCTGAAACCAACCTTGGCCCCGTTGACCCACAGGAAGAACGCGGAATCAACGCCGTCGAAGTCGATAAAGACGCGCCGGCCGGCCCAATCGGCGGGCACCGCGAAGGTGCGCCGGTAACTGCCCACGGGATCACGCTCCACATAGGCGGTAAACTCTTTGGGCGGCTCGGTCAGCACATGCGGCCAGTCTTTTTGAAAGGTGTACCCGTTGTTGCGATAGAACGGCGTACCGTAGCCCTGAATCTGCCAGTTGGACGGCACGGGAATCTCCCGCCAATGGCGGTCGTCAAAATCCGGCCGGTAAAAATCAACGGGCCGCTGCGCCGGGTGCGGCACCCAGTTGAACTTCCACTGGCCGTTCAAACTCAGGCTGAAAGGGGAAGCATGGCGATCGGCCGCCAATGCCTGACCCTCGGTGGCATACGGCATCAGGCAGGCGTGGAAAGGCTCCTTGTTGATCCCCAGACATTGCGGGTCTTCCAACTCCGGCGGCAAGGGCGCCTGCGCAAAGATTTGCATTGCCACGCACTGCCAAAGCAGGCCGAGGCCGATGGTTTTCAAAGACCGGAACGAGTGATTGATCATGCGGTGTACGCACTTGTTTACTATAGGCGCCGTGTGCCGGCAACGGCAATCTCCACGCCCCTTACCGCGCGAAATGGTCGCCGGCGCCAACATTAAAACAACATTAAAACATGTTAATCTACCACACAGAATTCTTCATCATGTTATTTTAGGCCGTAACGAATAACTTATGAAAATCAGTTGCCTGATAGTGTTGTGTGCGGTGTTTACCGGCTGTAGTTCGGTAAGCCGTACGAATGCCAATTCCACCAGCACGGCGGCCGCGCCCACGAACGCGGAGTCAACCCAGTACCATGCGCACATCATCACCGAATATTCGGACGGTGCAACGAAGTTTCTGGATATGAGCACGAATGAAGATGCCGAAAATCCGTAGCTCGTGCCGGCCTTGTCGCGGCCATCCCCGGCAGCGATGTGCTGGCGCCGCCTCGGTTCCCCCCTCCCGGGCGGCCGCCCAGCCAGCCACCGCCGATTTACAAGTTGGTGGCCGCCCGCCGGAGATGGCCGGAAAGCGGCGTCTTTACCATTCCGTGCCCAGTGGAGAGCCTGGCCAGAACGTGCCGCGGCCCACGCATCCGCAAATTTACAAGTTACTAATAAATAGCAGCTTTTGTGTGTTAACAGATCGCAAACCAACGGCATGTCCCGGCCGCGGTTACACCTGTTTTTCCTCCTCCGACCTTTCCCGTTCACGCGGCTACTTCCGCAAGGCTCCTGAAAACGCTGGTCAGCCAATAAAATAAGATGACTTTGCTTCATCCTCACGTTACTTTTAAACAAATCGTTCAGCAGCAAATGACGGTTGTGCGGGTCTGGCGATGGCGGCAACACATCTGTTCAAGGATCGTTGACCGCAAGTCCCGGCCAAAAATGCTCGCAGCAACGGCCTCATTAGGCGAGGTAACCGATGCCTCCCGAGTCCGGAATAGTCTAAACAGCATGACAAACAGGCAGATTCTGCTGGCCGACGATCATCCCGTGGTTTGTAGCGGGCTCCGCGTGGAAATTGCAAAGCAAAGCGGTTGGATCGTCATTGGCCAGGCGGCAACCGGATTGGAAGCCGTGAGACTGGCCCGCAAGTTGGAGCCGGACTTGTTGATCTTGGATCTGCGCCTGCCGAGCTTGGACGGGATCGCCGTTATTGAAAGCGTTCTGCAATTCTTACCGGCCGTAAAGATCGTGGTTTTCACCGATGACGGAGATCCCGCGCAAGTGGAGCAAGCCTTGCGGGCGGGGGCTTCGGGATACGTGCTAAAATCCAGCGCGGTGGCCGATTTGCTGGAGGCCATCGGCAAGGTGCTGGAGGGGCGGATGTGGGTGAGCCCCCAGCTCCGAGCGGGCATGCTCGAAAATTACCGGGGTATTCTCACTCAGCCGCCGGGCCGAACCGGCCCGATGCTCTCCGAAAAAGAGCGCATGTTGCTGCGCCTGCTCGCCGCCGGGAAACGGAGCAAGGAAATGGCCCCCAGCCTCAACCTGAGCCTGAGTTCCGTAGACACCTACCGTTTGCGGATCAAGCGAAAACTGGGCTGTCAAAGCACGGCCGAACTTGTTCGCTACGCCATCGTCAACCGCATCGCTGAGCTTTGAGCCGTTTCCACCGGCCGGACCGCTTGGCAGCATAGTCCTCGGTCACAAACGACGCCCACCACTTCAACCGAGCCACCCCATTTGGAAGCCACGCCGTTGGCCTGGCTCACCCCCCCCCTTCGCCGGTTAAAGACGTCGGCGGGCCCCCCGGCAGGCCGGGACTAATGTTTTCAGGACAGGAAATGTCACGTTTTTGAGACATTAGTCCAGATCATATTCTGCCGATGCTGGAATATGAAAAACTGGACGGTCGGCGCCCGAATTGCATTCGGATTCGCCGGCGTCATTATCGTAGCGGCCGCCTTGGGCGGGTTTGCCTACACCCGTCTGACGACCATTCGCCATCATGCGGATCTGATCGCCAGCCAAACTGCGCCCACGGTTCAGCTTTGCGGCCAGGTTGGCATGCAGGCCAAGGATTCGGTGCGCACCATTTACCAGCACATCGGCAGCAGCGATGCGGCCGACATGACGCGGCTGGAGAACAACATCAAAGGCGGTGCGGAGGCCAACACCAAGGCCTACAATGAAATAGAGCGAATCAATACGACCCCGAAGTGTCGCGAACTGCTGGCGCAGATCAAATCCGCACGGGCGGATTACACCACGATTCGGGGGAACGTGCTAGCTGTCAGCCGCCAGGCGACCAACAACGCGACCGCCTACCAGATGGCCCGGAAAGAGCTCGACCCCGCGACCGACCGATATTTAAGCGCCTTGGGAGCGCTGATTGATTACAGTCGGTCGAGCTCAGACCAGGCAACCCGGGAGATTCAGTCGGCCGTCCGGGCTTCACAATTAGGTATTGAAATCGGGTTGATTGTGGCGCTGTTGGTCGGGGTTGGGCTGGCTTGGATCATCACGCGCAACACCGGTCACGCCCTGCACGCCATTGCCGCCGGATTGAATCAGGGAGCCGACCAGGTAAGCGAAGCGTCGGGACAGGTGGCGTCCACCAGCCAGTCGCTGGCCGAGGGTGCCAGCGAACAAGCGGCTTCCCTGGAAGAAACCAGCTCTTCGTTGGAAGAAATGGCGGCCATGACCAAGCGCAATGCAGACAACGCCCGGAAGGCGAATGACTTGGCCAAGCAAACCCGGACCGAGGCCGAGCGGGGCGCCGCCGACATGCAGCAAATGTCCGCCGCCGTGCAAGCCATCAAGAATTCAAGCGACGATATTGCCAAAATCATCAAAACCATTGATGAAATCGCCTTCCAGACCAACATCCTGGCCCTGAATGCGGCCGTGGAAGCCGCGCGGGCCGGCGAGGCCGGCATGGGGTTCGCCGTGGTGGCCGATGAAGTGCGCAACTTGTCGCAACGGTGCGCCCAGGCGGCCAAGGAGACGTCGGCCAAGATCGCCAGCGCGATTACAAAAACGGGGCAAGGGGTTGAAATCAGTGACAAAGTTGTGCAGACTCTGACAGGAATAGTCACTCGGGTCAGACAATTGGACGATTTGGTGGGCGAAGTTGCCAATGCTTCCCAGGAACAGAGCCAGGGCATCGAACAGGTGAATGTGGCGGTGGGGCAGATGGACAAAGTGACCCAGACCAGCGCCGCCAGCGCGGAAGAGCTCGCAAGTTCATCGCAGGAACTGGCCGCCCAGGCGCAGATCATGAAAGCTTCGGTCGGCGAACTGCTGGCACTGGTGGATGGCACCGATGCCGCGCACATCGATCACGGATCTCTGTCGCTCGCCTCCCACCAGGGAAGCAGCCGGCTCAGGCAGCCGACAGGTGCCCGCACGGCTGGAGCGAAAG
>CAYTJG010000149.1:0-14660 GCA_964437865.1 uncultured Bifidobacteriaceae bacterium
GCCCTGATGGTTTCCCGCGGCAGCAGCATGCTCATCGAGGGGATCGAGACGATCAGGGACCTGCCCCGGCGGTGGGAAAACGCCATTTGCGGGGTCTCGGGTTTTGTGGCCGGTACGCTGTTGGGCTTGGACGCGTTCATGTGGAGCGAGTCGGTGGTCATCAACCGTATTTCGTTGTTCGGGGTGCCGTGGCTCATTGCGGTGCTCGCCTGCCTCATGCGGTGGATGTATGCGCCCCAACAACGCCGCTACCTGTATCTGGCGATGTTCCTGTACGGTCTGTGCGCCACGATTCACCAAACGTTATTATTGAGCGCCATGGGTATTGAAGTGGCCATTGCGCTGGCCTCCCCCAAGCTGGGGCGGGACATGTTTGCTTGCAACAGCGCCATTTTCCTGCTTGGCGTCCTGCTCACGGGTTTCATCCCGGCGTTGCAGCAAATGAGCACCATCGAACGGGAACTCTTTTACATTGTCGGCATTGGCTCCCTGGCGGCCACCGTCTGGCTGGCCATCGAAACGAAGGGACTTTTGTCCGAATGGCTTCCCGTCCTTCTGATGGGGGTGGCTTGGGCGCTCGGGGTTTGCGTCTATTTCTTCGAACCCGTCTCCGGCATGACCGACCCGCCGATGCAGTGGGGCTATCCGCGCACGGTCGAAGGTTTCTTCCATGCCCTGAGCCGTGGCCAGTACGAATCCGTTCACGGGTCAAACATCTTTACCGATCCCATGCACTTCCTGTTTCAGCTTGGATATATTGTCCAAGGGCTTTGGGAATCTTTCAGTTGGGTCTACATGTTTTTCGGCCTGCTGCCGTTCGCCTATCTGCTGAAAATGCACAAGCGCGAACGATCCTGGATCATTGGCTTGGTCTCGATTTATCTATGCCTGTCGGTCTTGCTGGTCATTTTGATCGACGTCTCGCCGGATCGCTCCTCGACGGATCTCAACAAGGTGTTTTTCACCGCCTCGCATGGCCTGTTTGCCATGATGATTGGTTACGGTCTAACCCTCATCGCGGCTTACACGGCCATACACTATGAGAAGATTCGCCAGTGGGGGTTCATCGTGGGCGGCATCGCCGCGATTCTGGCCGTCTGCTCACTGGCGGAGGCGGCGGGCAAACTATACCACGGTCCAGCCGGCCCCATGAGTTTTATTGCCCTGCCGCATGAAGTCGCCCAGGCTTTTGCCCCGGGTCAGTATGCGCTGCCGATTTTTGCCAACCTCATCCTGTTGGCCATCATCCTCTGCCTCATTGGGGCGTTCCTCATTTATCGCCAGCGCGGGCCGGTGCTCATCATGCTGGCCTTGTTCGCCGCCATGCCCACCTGGTCCGGCCTCACCCACTGGTACAAGAGCGAACAGCATAATCACTGGTTCGGCTTCTGGTTCGGCCACGACATGTTCACCCCGCCGTTCACCAATCCCCAGACCGGCCAGCTCACCTACGACAACGATTTACGCGCCCAGTTGCTCAAGAACCCAACCAATGACACCCGCATCTATCCCGAGATGGATCGCAACACGATCCTCTTTGGTGGCACCGACCCGGGACGTTTCTGCCCCACCTACTCGATCTTTTGCGACAGCTTCATTCCCCACAGTTGCCAGCCCGAACAGGACCAGAAGTTCGACCGCCGGGACTGCTACCTGATCACGCAAAACGCGCTGGCCGATGGCACCTATCTGGATTACCTGCGGGCGCAATATAACCGCTCCCAGCAAATCGATCCGCCGTTCTTCAGCCGATTCGCCCGGTACCTCGCCGGCTTGGCACATGTGGGGCAGCCCGGAAGCGTCATTTTGGACGGGCCGGATATGGGCGGCGGTGACACGGGCGACGCCTTGGTGGAGGGAATGTGTCATCTGCTCGACAACACCCTGGACGTTTGGACCACCAAATGGGGCGCTTACGTGGAAAAATGCCGGCGCGCCCGAGGTGTGTATCCCTCGGCGGAAATTTACATCCCCTCGCCCACCGACTCCCAGGAATGTTTCCGGGAGTATTCCGAGGATGCGTATCACCGCAAGCAACTCGGCCAACTGGCCCCCGGCGAATTTGTGACGAGCGACGACGGACGGGTGCAGGTCTCCGGCAACGTGGCGGTGATGAAAATCAACGGCCTGCTTTGCCGCGTCATTTTTGATCACAATCCCACCAACTCATTCTACGTGGAAGAGAGCTTCCCGCTCGACTGGATGTATCCGTACGAGACTCCGTTCGGCATCATCATGAAGATCAACCGCAATCCGCTGCCGGAATTGCCGGACAGCGTGTTTCAACTGGACCACGAGTTTTGGGCCAAGTACTCCAAGCGTCTGTGCGGAGACTGGATCACGTACGACACGACGGTGCAGCAGATTGCGGATTTTGTGGACCGCACCTACATTCACAACAATTACCAGGGCTTTTCGGGGAACCGCGCTTTCGTGCGGGATGACGATGCCCAAAAGGCCTTTTCCAAGCTCCGCAGTTCCCAGGCGGGCATGTATTTTTGGCGGATGAGTTCTTCCTGCCCGGCGGAATACCGGCAAAAAACGGCGGCCGGACAAGCGGCGCTGGTGCGGGAAACCGAGTTTGCCTTCAAACAGGCCTTTGCGTTCTGTCCGTACAGCCCGGAAGCCGTTTTTCGCTATGTCAATTTCCTGAATCAAATGGCGGGCGGCGCAGAAATGGCCGGCCACCCGGACCAAGCGGTGCATTATTTTGGAGAAGGCATCCTGGTGTTGAAAACCTGCCAGAAACTGGATCCCGACAATACTTCGCTGGGCGATTGGGTGAAGAACCTCGAAGGCTTCAAGGCCCGCGATGAGCAAGCCGGAGCATCGTTCGGCGTGCAAAACCTGCTCGCCCAAGCCAATGCCCTCATGCAAGCAAAGCAGACCAACCAGGCGCTGGCCCTGTTTGATCAGGCCCTGGCCAATCCAGACATCAGCGCCCAGCAAGTCCAAATGATCGCTTACACCACCGCCCAGCTCCGGGATTTCACCCGGTTGGGAACGGCTCTGAAAAAGCTGGTCATTCTGGAACCGGACCAGCCGGAATCCCGCTGTGACTTGGCCGCCCTGGAGGCGCTCACGGGCCACCCGACCGAATCGCTGGCGGACCTCAAGCTGGCCTTGGATCTGAATGCCAAACGCCGGGCGCAGGACCCCTCGGCCCACGACCTCCTGCCCACCATCCGGGCGGATGCCCGTTTTGCCAGTCTCCACAATTCGCCTGAATTTCAAAAGTTGATGAACTCAAAATAGGCGGCGGTTTCACCCTTCCCCGCCGCCCCGGTTGCCCCTTCTTGCTCATTGCCCGGCCCGGGTGGATTTGTTATTTTCACCCAACTAGATGTTTGGACGCAAACCGACGATGAACAAGACTGAAAACCAACCTGACGCGGCACCGGAAGCCACGCCCACCCAGGTGACGCCAGCCGCCCTTTCGCCCGAACAGATCGAGGATCTGAAGACCCGGGCAGCCAAGGCGGATGAGAACTGGGACCGACTACTCCGCACCACCGCGGATTTTGATAATTTCAAGAAACGCGCGGCCCGTGAAAAGTCTGAAAGCGCGCAGTACGCCACCTTTTCACTGCTGCAAAAGCTGCTGCCCGTGCTGGACAATTTCGAAATGGCGCTGAACGCCGCCCAGTCAGCCACCTCCGCCGCCGGCGGCGAACAACTGGCTTCCCTCCAATCAGGGGTGCGCATGATCCAGCAGCAACTGCGGCAGGCACTGGTGGAAACCGGTCTGGAAGAAGTGGACGCCACCGGCAAGCCGTTTGATCCCAATCTGCACGAAGCCGTTTCCCACCAGGAATCCGCCCAGGTGCCCGCGGAGCATGTTCTGCAACAGCTCCGGAAGGGTTACAAATTCAAGGACCGTCTCCTGCGCCCCGCCACGGTCGTGGTAGCCAAGCAACCCGCCACGGGCGCCTAAGCGCACCCGGGCGAAATATTTTACCGATGGCCAAACGCGATTATTACGAAATCCTAGGTGTCAACCGGGAGGCGAGCGAAGAGGAACTCAAGAAAGCCTACCGCAAGCTCGCCGTCAAATACCACCCGGATAAAAACCCGGGCGACAAGACGGCCGAAGAGAAATTCAAGGAACTCGGCGAAGCGTATGAAGCCTTGAGCGATCCGGAAAAGCGGGCCGCGTATGACCAGTACGGCCATGCGGCGTTCGATGCCCGCCAACGCGCCAGCCGGGCCGGGGCCCATGGCGGCGCCGGCTTCCACGATCCGTTCGACATTTTCCGGGAAGTGTTCGGCGGCGGCGCCGGGGGCAGCATTTTCGATAATCTATTCGGCTCGCAGGACCCGTCCGGCCCGCAGCGCGGGGATGATCTGCGCTACAATCTGGAAATCGCGCTGGAAGAGGCGGCGCTGGGCTGCGAGAAGGAAATCACCGTCAGCAAACTGGACAAATGCGACACCTGCGGCGGCACGGGAGCGGAGGCGGGCTCAAAGCTGAGGGTCTGCACCACCTGCGGTGGACGCGGCCAAGTGCTGACTTCGCGTGGCATTTTCAGCATTGCGCAGACCTGTCCCCATTGCAAAGGCCAGGGACGGTTGCTCGATCGGCCATGTAAAACCTGCCACGGCGAAGGCAAGCACCAGCGCACCTCCAAGATCAAATTGCGCATCCCGGCGGGCGTGGAGGGTGGCACGCGGCTGCGTTCACAAGGCAACGGCGAAGCCGGCTTCCGGGGCGGGCCAGCCGGCGACCTGTACGTATTTCTGGGCGTCAAGCAGCATGAGATTTTTGCGCGGGATGGCGACGACCTGATCTGCGAAGTGCCCGTGAGTTTCGTGCAGGCGACGCTGGGCGCCGAGATCGAAGTGCCTACGCTGGAGGGGCGGGCCACGGTCAAGATCCCGGCCGGCACCCAGCCGGCCACGGTGCTGCGGTTGCGGGGCCGCGGCGTGAAAAACCTGCAAGGCTATGGCCAGGGTGACCTGCGCGTGCGAATCCAAGTGGAAATACCCACTCATCTGAACAGTGCCCAGAAGTCCAAGCTGAGTGAATTTGCGGCGCTGTGCGATGGCCAGGAAGCCCCCTTGGCGCAGAGCTTTTTTGAAAAGGCCAAAAAATTCTTCACCTGATTGACTGCCGATCGGTGAACGAAGGCCCGCCCAGCCCGGAGCCGCTGGCTGGCCACCCGTTTTATGCATCGGTTCTATTTGCCGCCGGAAAAATGTCAGAGCCCCTTGTTGCAACTGGCCGGACGCGAAGCCCATCACGCCTTGCACGTCCTGCGCGTTGAACCGGGTGACCCGGTGACCGTGCTCGACGGTGTGGGCCACACTTTCGGGTGCACCGTTCAGAACGCCGGCAAGGATTCGCTCGCGCTAGCCATTCTGGAACAATCATTCCACCCTGCCCTACCCTGCCCGTTCACCCTGCTGGTGGCCATTCCCAAAGGGAAAATCATTGAGGACATCATCCAGAAATCCGTGGAACTGGGGGTCCACCGGATCATTCCGCTGCTCACGGAACGCGTCGTTTCGCAGCTCGACGCCGCCGGAGCGGCCGCCAAACAGGAGAAATGGCAGCAAGTGGCCGTGGAGGCCATCAAACAATGTGGGGCGGCCTGGCTGCCACAGGTGGCAACGCCCCAGACCATCCCGGCCTGCCTCCAGCACGGCGAGGGCAGCGAACTGTCCCTCGTGGGCTCGCTGCAAACCGAACGGCGGCATCCGCGCGAGTGGGTCGCGGAATTTGAAAAACGATACGGCCGTCCGCCGCAGAGTGCCGCCGTATGGATCGGGCCGGAAGGCGACTTTACGCGGGCGGAACTGGAGGCCATCGAAGCCGCCGGCGCCCGGCCAATCACTCTGGGCGAACTCACCTTGCGCGTGGAAACAGCGGCGATTTTTTGTCTCGCTTTTCTAAACTATGAGTTCCGGCGCCCGCCCGCCGGCTAAACGCACCGGGAACATTACGAAGGTTCCAACTCATCGGCTTGGAGCTTTACCGCGGCCGCCTGCCCGATGAAATCCAGGCGCAGGAGGACCGTGGTCATCCCGTAGCGCTGTTCCACCCATCCTTCCAGGCCCCGGAGGGGGCCGGCTTTGACTTTGACGCGCATGCCCACGCCGATTTCGGGGGCCAGACAAATTTCCAGGTCTGAATCCAAGGCCTTGAGGATCTCCTCCAACTGGTGTGCGAACGTGGCCTGATCATGCACCACGAGCAGATTGGCCACGTAATCGCTTTGCAGCACGGGTTGCCGCTGCTCAGGCAGCAATTGTAGAAAGAGATAGCCCGGAAACAACGGCTTTTCGAAAACCACCTTCTTGCCCCGGTATTTGCGCACGCTACGATAGCACGGCAGCTTCGAGGCAAACCCCGAGCGCACACAGAACTGCTGCAGTTTTTTTTCGCGTCGCGGGCGGGTATGGGCGACGAACCAAGCCAACTCACTCATGCGGGAATAATGCGGACGATCAGCGACCGGGGTCAAGCGTTGAGACCGTGGTGACCGCGGTTTTGCCTTCCGAAAGCGGGGTCAGCCCGGCGGCCTTGACTTGGCTGCCAGTAATTTGTCGACGGCGTCCTTGATGGCCAGGAGAAAGGTCGGCTTCTTAATCACCACGTCCAAGGACGAGCAATTACTGGGCGGGTTGCCGGAACACATCACGACCGGCGTGCTCGGTGAACGCAATTTGATGATATGCGCCATCTCGCCACCAGTCATGCCTTCCATACTGTTATCAGTCAATACCAGATCGTGGAGAAGAGGATCGAATCTTGCCAGTGCTTCACTCGTCGAATTTGCCGAATCAACCTCGTATCCGAAGTTGTTGAGAAACATCTTGGTCAAAATCCGGGTGTCATCATCGTCATCCACAATCAGAATGGTCTTGGCCTTAGATTCTGGTTTGGTTTGCACGGATCCTGTTGAAATTAAGCAGTATTGCCGCTTAAATTTAGGTCATTCTAAGGCGAAAAAAAGAGGTCATCTATACCGATTTGAGACATGCCATGTCACTATGGGGACATGACGGCACAGTTTGACGGTGCTCGGAAACCCACTTTGGCGCCTCGGATTTTTGCCTGCAATTACCTTGTGCCTCGGGGATGGCCGGATAGAATTGGCCAAAATTCGACCTCAATGAGAAAGACCGCAAAGCAAGCACCGCCTCGCAAGAACCGGATTTTTCTTGTGGAAGACCATCCGGTTTTTCGGGATGGCTTGGCCAATGTCTTAAATTCCGAACCAGATCTGACTGTCTGTGGCGAGGCGCCCGATGCCCGGCAAGGTTTCAAGGCGGTGACCGAACTCAAACCGGACTTGGTAGTGGTTGACCTTGGGTTGCCGGATAAGAGCGGCATCGATCTAATCAAGGAGATTCGCGCCGCGAAATTGCCCACCAAATTGCTGGTGGTTTCCATGTTTGACGAGGGCATCTATGCCCAGCGGGTACTGCGGGCGGGCGGCGATGGCTACATCATGAAACAGGAAGATCCCGACGAAATTGTCCACGCGATACGGGACGTTTTGAGCGGGCACATTTATGTCAGCGAAGAAGTGTTGAGCAGTGGTGGCGCCAACCCCCACCCCGCCGCCGTTGCCAGCGCCCTCGACCAGTTGACCGATTCCGAACTGGAAGTGCTCGAATCGTTGGGACAAGGCAAGAGCACCAAAGAGATCGCTGTCCGAACCGGTTCCTCGTCGGCTGATGTCAAGGCCAGTTGCGACAGCATCCGGCGGAAGTTGAAGCTGGAAAACAGCAATGCTTTGATCCGCTACGCCGTTTGTTGGGTGGAAGGCAGCCGCAAGTAGATTCTTTTCAGGCGGGCGTCTCGGCAGGCGGCGTCTTCCCGAGGGCGTGGCTCACGGCGGCCTTCACGGGCACCCGCACCACAATCGTGGTCCCGCGGTCCGCCACGGAAGTCACTTCGCAGGTGCCGCCGAGGGAAATCGCCCGTTCGCGCATGTTGGTGACTCCCAGGCCATGCCGCCGTTTCATGCCGCTCTTGGCGGCCTGCACATCGAATCCCCGCCCATCGTCCTGGATCTTCAGCACCACGAAATCGCCCTGGAAACGCAGCGAGAGTTTCACGATCTTGGCCCGGGCGTGTTTTTCGATGTTGTTGACCGCCTCCTGCACAATACGGAACAGGTGCAGGCCCACCTCGCCGCGCAGGTGCTGGACCTGGGAACTGATGTGGCAATCAAACTCGAGATTGGTGCGCAGTTGCACGTCGCCCGTAAAGCTGGTACAGGCCGCGGCCAGCCCGAGTTGATCCAGATCCATCGGCCGCAGATTGTGCGCGATCCGGCGGTTCTCCTCCAAAACCTTGACGAGCAACTTTTCGCACCGGGAGATGATTTCGGCGGCCGCTGGCTTGAGGTCCGGCAGATTCGCCTGGACCTTGTGGAGGCGCATCTTGACGGAAGCCACCAACTGGTTGACCCCGTCATGCAATTCCTGGGCAATGCGTGAGCGCTCCGCCTCCTGGGCGCTGATGATGCGTTGCGAGAGCGTGCGCAATTCGCTCTCGGCGCGCTTGCGTTGGGTGATGTCCCGGCAATAAATCGTGAACATCGGCTGCCCGCCCATCCGAATCCGCGTGATGGTGAACTCCGCAAAAAACTGGCTGCCGTCGGCCCGCAAGGCCGGCACTTCGATCCGGCTGCCCAGATTCGGCCCCTTGTCGCCATTGAAACACCGCGTCAAGCCCTGCTGGAACCACGAGCGGAGCGATTCCGGGATCACCTCCAGAAAACTCTGGCCGATGAGCTTGGCTCGGCTGAGGGCAAAAATCTTGGCCGCCGCCGGGTTCAACTCAATCATCTGGCCCTCGTGGTCGATCGTGATGATGGCATCCAGCGCGGCTTCCATGATGGCCCGCTTGCGCGCCTCGCCTTCGCCCAGCGCATCCCACGCCTGCTTGCGATGCGTAATGTCATCCGCCACGCCCACAATCCGGTAAATGTTGCCCGCCGCGTCGCGAATGGGAAAAGCGCGATCCTGAATCCACCGCATCGACCCGTCGGGGCGGACGACCCGGTAGACCTCATTATATTCGCCGGAAATCTGGTGCAACTGCGCCCGCTCGGCCACCTGCTTGCGATCTTCCGGGTGGATGGCTTCCAGCCAGCTACCGGGCAACTCGTACAAGCTGGCGCACGACCGTCCCCAAATCTCTTCGTAGGCGGGACTGACGTAAATGATCTCGTTTTTTTCGACGTTGCTCATCCAGAAGACCTGCTGGATGTGCCCGGCCATCTGCCGAAAACGTTCTTCACTGGCCTCGAGAGCCGCCTGCACTTTCTTGCGTTCCGTAATGTCCCGGATCACGCTGATCAAACACCCGGCCGGCTCTATATCCACGCCCAAGGAGGTGGTGGCGCTCAATTCCACTTTGAACGCGGTGCCGTCCTTCTTCTTCATGGAATACTCCACGTCGCGGATCACACCGGTCCGGAGCGCGGCCGAAAAATCCGCCCTGATCCGTTCATGCTCGGCCGGCGGCGTGATATCGAAAATGGTCGCCTTGAGGAGCTCGTCGGCGTCGGTATAGCCCAGCATCGTCACCGCCTGGGAATTGGCCGAGAGCAACCGGCCGTGCGGATGAATCAGGCAAACGGCGTCCGGCAGAATATCGATCAATCGGCGATGGTGTTCTTCACTGGCGCGCAAGGCGGCAGCCGTGTTCCGGAGCCGCATCAAAACCTTCACCCGGGCCAACAGCTCTTCCACGCCGAAGGGCTTCACCAAATACTCGTCCGCCCCGGTCTGCAAACCGTCGATCTTGTTTTCATCGCTCGTGGCTTCGCCGGAGCAAAGGGCCACAAAAACATCCTTGAGCGCAGGGTCGCTTTTGATCCGACTACAAACGATTCCGCCATCTATGTCGGGCAGTCGCACGTCCAGCAGCACCAAATTGGGTGAGCGCGCCTGGGCCAACTGCAACCCTTCGGTACCCGTGGCTGCCTCCAGTACATGGTAGCCGGCACGGCGGAGGCAGAGCGAAAACAATTGGCGAAGATTGCTGTCGTCGTCCACCACCAAAATGGAATTGGCCTGTCTCATCGTTCAGCGTCCTGATTGGCAGTCGCTTCATATACTGCAAGGCGGGAGCGCCCGAAAGAAAAAACTAATCCTGGCGCCGACGGCCCAAAGCCTGCTTGTCTCTCCCCGGGGACACCGGGTTCAGTCGAATGGCCAGCCCGTTGGTCACGCGTTAGAGACATGGATCCCGCTAAGAGCAGGCAGTCCGGCGCCAATATTTGGCGACGGCCACGCAATATTAATTGGACTCGCATGAGCACAGAATGTCACTTTGAGACTGAGCCGGCATCCCCGTCGGCCAGTACCCAATTATTGCCCACCAAGAACCCAATCGTCCAATTTAAACCACAATTCAAGCCGCCCGGGCCTGGTCCAACCACATCCAGGTCGGGCATCCATTTGCCAAATCAACGGCACGATAATCTCCTCTGATGATTTCAGTCACCGTTTATGATTGACATCGTTTTTTTTACAAGCCCGCAGCGGTCCGGCGAATACTGGGGGAGTTTTGTCTCAAAAGCGTAATTTTGAGACACAATTATGTATAGACTTTTGGCACTGGTTGACCTTTAATGGGGAACGGTTAGAATCGACAAAATATCAGGACGTGCAGGAGTTGAACACCCAAAGCAGGAGAGTGACCGCAGCAGACGGATTTCGTTCCGCCCTGGGGCCACGCCTATCGGCAGGAACATTTGAGAAAATTATGAGACCACAGGCCGTTGATGCGCGGAAAGTCGCTACGCACCAGAGCCGGGAGTATTTCCTGCCGGCGGTCGGGACGTTGGGCGCTCTGCCATCACGCTGCGGTCTAATCCATTGGCCGGGAGGTCGCCCTGAATAACCAGGACTATTTAAAACTGCGGCTGTCCCGCCTGAAGGCCCCAGAGGAGCTGGAGCAAAAGGGCGAGGGCCTGACATTTCTCTTTGCCAAGGCAGGCGCCGGCAAGTACACGTCGAAGTCGGCCACGCATCGCCTGACCACCGGGGATGTGTTGGTTTTCAACAGCGGCCCGGGCTGCAAGTTGACGGTCTTGGAGGGCGAGAGTGCCTTCGTTTTTTGGATGTTTTCGCTCTGTTTTGAAAACCTGTTGCCTTTGTTTGCCAGCGCGGAAATCAGTTTGTTGCAATCCATTACGGACACCTTCAAGGTGGGCAAAGTCTACCCCGGTAGCACCCCCTTGGCCGAGGAATGCCAGCGCCTGCTGACCACGGTGCCAGCCCAGTTCAATCTGGACCACCGCGGCCAGTTGGTCCGGATTGCCGCCTCGATCCTCTCGGTGGAGTTCAACACGGGGCTGGCCCAGCGGAGTGGTCGGTTCCAGCCCGAAGATCATGTGATCCAAGTGTTCGAAAAGCTCTCGGCTTCGGAACTGATCTCGCTTTCGGTAGGTGAACTGGCCGCGCGGTTCAACTGCAGCCGCCGACACCTGAATCGTCTTTTTCATCAGCATTTCGGCGTCTCCGTGGCGTCGTTGCGCATGGAAATGCGGCTGCTCAAAGCCGTTTCGCTGCTGCGGGACCCGAATGCCAAAGTCATCAACGTGGCGGAAGAATGCGGCTTTAACCACCTCGGACTGTTCAACACGTGCTTTAAGCGGAGATTCGGCGCCAGCCCCGGGCAATGGCGCAAAGAGAACCTGCGCGCCCAAAAACCCATGGTGGCAAAACCGGAAAAACACCCGATCTGTCCCCTTCAGAGTGGCGGCATTTGCCCCCTGAGTTCACCGGTGTCAGGCGGAAACGGGGCCGGCACAGTCGCGCCGACCGGCGGCACGGCTCACAGCCGGAATGTACTGGGTGATCTGAAACGCCGGGGAATCACCTTTGGCGCCCAAGCGCTGACGGACTTCAAGCCGGAAATGGCCGAAGCCAGAGAAAACTCATGAACCATCCCATGCCACGCCGCCTCCCCACCCGGCCCGGTTCTCACGTGGAGTCCAAACGCCGTTTCCGGCTGCGCCGTCCGATCGCGGACTCCCGGACGGCGTGGGGTTGGCTTGGCAGTATGGGCGTGGGCATCGCCCTGCTGCAGTCTGCCTCGCCCGCACGAGCTCAACAGGCGATCCAAAACATGCTCGAGGCGGACGCCGCGGCCAACGCCCGTGCCCAAGCCACGGCGGCGGCGCTGACCTCCGATTACACCATCAAGGAAGGGGATTTCCGGCTCCTGCTCACCCCTTCCACGGGACTCCAATGGAATGACAATGTAAACCTCTCGGGGCTGAACCCCGAAGATGACTTCATCCTCACGCCGGCGCTGGGCGTCACGGCCAGCTATCCCTTGTCCGAGCAGAACCTGCTCTATCTGGACATTACGGTGGGCTACAACTGGTATCTCCAGCATTCACATTACAATTCCTTTGCGTTGAATTCCTCCTCCGGCACGGGGTTGGCCTTCGACTTGGTGATCAAGGACATCACGATCGATATTCACGACCGGGTCAATTACACGCAAGGCACGGGCCAGTACGGCGTCGGCAGCGCCGGTGGCAATGGCTTCGTGGCCAACTCCGCCAGCGCCGCGGTGGCCAACACCGGCAGCTACGGCACCTTTGAGAATACCGCCGGCTTGCTGGGCACCTGGGATCTTAACCAGGTCAAATTATCCCTGGGATACGACCACCAAAACAGCCTCGCCACCACCAGCGCATTCAATGGCTCCGATCGTTCCTCGGAAATGCTCAATTTCCGGGCGGCGTTCCAAGTGCGTCCCAACCTGAGCACCGGTCTGGAATCCACGGCCGCCTTCACCACTTATGATCAGCAGGAACTCAACGACAACACAGCCTACACCGTGGGACCTTTTGTCCAATTCACGCCCGGAAAATTCTTCACGGTAACCGCCCGCGGCGGCCTGGAAACCTACCAATTCCAGGAGACCAGCCACACCATTCGCACCAGCGACCAGACGTCCTGGTACGGCGGCCTTGGCATCACTCACCAGCCAACGGATTGGATTAAATACAGCCTCGATTTTGGACGCGAAGTACAAATCGGAGCGGTGTCCGACCTGATGACCGACTGGTACGTGCGGCCGAGTGTCACTTGGACCATGATTCATGGCCTGGACTTGGTCACGTTTTTCTCTTATCAACACGGTAACCAGGGCGAGGGCAGCACGGGCAACCTGCCGGGCTTTCCCAATGGCACCTTTGACATGTACCGCGCCGGCATCAGCCTTCAGCATGCGTTCACCAGTTGGCTGAACGCGAGCTTAAACTACCAATACACGGACCTTTCCTCAGGCGTGGTGGACGGCAGCTACACCCAGAATCTGGTCGCCCTGCAATTGACGTTTCCCCTCAAATGAATCGCCGCCAGCACCAGCCCCTCACTCTCCTCTCACGCCTGATTTCCCGCCGGGGCCGCCAGCCCTTGGCCGGGTTGATCACCAGCTTCCTCGCCAGCCTGCTTTTCCTGGCAACCTCCGTTTCCCGGCTGACCGCGGGCGAGGCCCCCGGCGCCGCCGCGCCCGACGCGCCCGACCCGACCAACACCGCCGCCGCGACCAACCAAGTCAACCGGTTGGATGACAAGTACCGGCTCTCCATTGGCGACCAATTGAGTTTCCGAATCGTGGAAGACGAGGACGACCCCAAGGTGATCCCGGTCACGGACTCCGGCGAACTGGAGGTGCCCTATATCGGGCGGTTTCCGGCGGTGGGCAAGACGTGCAAAGAGCTCGCGCAGCAATTGAAGGGGGAACTGGAAAAGACCTATTACGTGCACGCCACGGTGATCATCGCGGTGGATTCCAAGCCCCGGAGCCGCGGAAAGATCTACGTCACCGGCGCGGTCGGCACGCAAGGCGCGCAGGACATTTCCGGTGATGAACCCCTCACCGTAAGCCGGGCCATCCTGAAGGCGGGCGGCTTCACCAGTTTTGCCGACGGCAAGAACGTTAAGGTCACCCGCGGTACGGGCACCAATGCCGCCGACAACAAGAGTTTTACGGTGAACGTGGTGGAGATATTGGAAGGTGGCAAAATGGAGAATGACCGTCCCTTGCAGCCGGGGGATTTCATTTACGTGCCCGACCGGCTGATTCGCTTCTAGTGCCGCATGAATGAACTGACACCATTACCGCCGTCCGACCGCGGACTGCAACTGCTGGAACCCATGCCCAACCGTCCGGCACCGCCGGCGGGCAGCAAATTTCGCCTGCACAAGTTTTTGTTTTTCCTGCGCCGGTTCTGGTGGATTCCCGTGATTACGCTGATCCTGGGGGGCGCCTCGGCCGTGTTTTGGTTTTATCATACCCCGCCGATCTTTGTGTCCGAAGGCAGCATGTGGGAAAGCGAAAAGCTCCGGCTGCCGGACGGAGCCGACTTTATCTCCGACCGGGAGAATTACATCGGCACCCTCACCGACTTGCTGCGCAGCCCCGCGCTGCAGGAGAAGACCACCACCTATCTGGCCGCTTTTCATACCAACCAGATTATTCGCGATGAGCGCGGCAACATCATTCCGGTGGACATTCAGGTGAATGCCACCCCCAAGAGCTCGGTTTATCGGATCCAAGCCCGCTGTTCCAACCCCGCGTTTACCTCCGCTTATCTGAATGCCTTAATGGAGCAGTACAAGGAATATCGATTGGAAGCGCGCGATGAGGTTTCCTCGCACACGGCCTCCTC
>CAYTJG010000150.1:0-14624 GCA_964437865.1 uncultured Bifidobacteriaceae bacterium
CTCAGGGCAGTTGGAGGCGGCGCTGGCGGACTATGACCGGGCCATCGCCATCACTCCGAATGTGGGGGTCATTTATATTAACCGGGCGTTGGTCCGGAACAGCCGGCAGGAATACCAAGCCGCCAAGGACGACTGTACCCGGGCCATTAGGTTGATGCCCGATTTTGGCCCAGCTTACACTACTCGCGGGTTGACGGAGCGGGGATTGGGCGATGCGGTCGGGGCACTGGCGGACTGGAACAAGGCCATCGAGCTAAGCCCGAACGGCTCCGAAGCATACAATAATCTGGGGTGGCTCAAGTCGGACGAGGGCGATTGGGCGGGGGCGCTGCCGGATTTCGACCGCGCCATTCGACTTGGCCCCTCGGTTCCGCTGTATTACCAGAACCGCGCCCAAATGCGGGATAAATTGGGAGATGCGGCAGGCGCGGCGGCGGACCGGCTGCAGGCGGAAAATTTGGCCAAGGCTGCGCCGTCGCCACGTGTCGGTTATGAATTGGGCAAGCTGGGGGCGGTCATGCAGCGCACTTTTGATAGTGCAGATTCCGGCAATAATGTCCAACAGGCTCCTTCCGGCGCGCAGGGGCGGCCGCGTACGCTGAGACAGGCGCTCCAGCAAGCGCAGGCCGGAACCAAGGGCCAAAGCCAGACGAACTTGCCAGGGCAGTAAGACGCTACGCTTCGGAACTGTTTTCCGAGCTTTGCTCGGAGCTATCCGTGCAGCAGTAGCCGCTAATAGTAATAGATGTCGCTGCTTGCGACCAAGTCATTCTCGGTGGCGGCGCGAAGGACAGCGGAATCAGATCTTGCCGAAAGCTTCCTCGATGACCTGCTTGAAGTTGTTTTCGCCAGGTTTGACGATGCCGAACTCGCGCTGGGCGTTGGGCACGGAATCGCTCGCGTGGGCGGCATTGACCATGATGGTGGAGCCGAATTCGCGCCGGATGGAGCCGGGCGGGGCCTTGGACGGGTCGGTGGGCCCGAGCACGTCGCGGATTTTGCCCACTGCGTTCACGCCTTCATAGACGAGAGCAATGCACTTCTCGGTGCCGGGCTTCGGCCAGTCGCTTTGCGGAATCTCCTCCGGTGAATGGCCGGACATGAAACGCACAATATTGCCAAATTGCGTGTCGCCCTGGATAGGACCCAAAATATCGCCCAGGGCTTTCTGGTCGGCTTCGCCAATCTTGAAGTTGAACTCTTTTTCCAGGATGTCCTTGGCCTTGGCGCCCACGCCGTCCTTGAGCTTGGTCCGCAGGAATTCACGCACGGGGCCGTAAAACTCCATGGCTTGGGCGGTGCTCATGCGCAACACCTTGGCGCCCACAATGAACAAGCCGGTGCGCGAGAAGAAATCAATGACATTGCCCGGCCGGCCCGTGGGGAACCGGAAGTTGTCCGGCTTGATCAGCACCAAGGTCCGCTCCGGCGTCTCGTTGGGCGGATAGCTGATGACGTTTTCCAGGATGCCGCCTTCCGCATCCGAATGGCGCGCCCAAAGCTTCAGATCATGCTCCGCTTCCTGGTCGTTGGGGGCCACCAACACGGCGGGTTCAAAGTAGCGGACTTGGCCGTCGTCGTCCTGGATCAGGTCGCTGTAAGTATCACGGATGGTCTCCCCGCTCCGGCGATCCTGGCTGATATTGCCCACGACCGTCCGGACCTTGCGCACGGCGTCCTCCCCTCGAAACAGCAACACCATGACGCGCCGGCGGCGGCCGGTCTTGGGTTCGGGCGAGAAGTTCTTGACCACGTAATCGCGCAGCAGTTCCTGGATTTGCCGGTCTTGGGCGGCGCGGGCGGAGACGAGCGTGCCGGCGTATTCCTTGATCAGCTCGGCGCTGGGCGCAAACATGCGCACCCCGACCAAATCAAGGCCGGTGCGGGTAATCAAACGGCTCAAGATGCCGCCAGTACGGGACTTGTAGAGGCAGTAAGGGGTTACGATGACGTAAGCGAGCTGTTGGGGCATAATTCAGGCTTGCGGCGCGGGTGTCGGATTGGCGGCCGGATCTGGATTCGGAGCGGCCGGTGCGGGTGCGGGTGCGGGGGTGGCCGCGCCGGCGGCCGATTTGCCGAGGATCTTGAACATGACCGTCCCGCATGTGGGGCATTTGCCCTTGATCGCCTTGCGGCCGTTCTTCATGGTCTCTTCAACGCCATCGGAGATGGGCTTTTTGGCCTTGCACTTGACGCAGTATCCTTCAGACATAAAAAACATTGGCCGTCGCGGCTTCATGCAGCGAACGGATTAAATGAGGCTAGCGATAAACGGGGATAACGTCAATCTGAAATACAATTGTCACAATATCAAATACTTATAAACTGGCTGATCCCGGGCTTTTGGGCTCAGACCCTCGCCAGTAAGCCGGCTCGCGGCGGTGCGGTAGTGTCGGGTTGGTCGGCCGGGACATCGCGGTTGGTCACATTGGGGTGACGGTTTGCAGGGTGGCCAGACGATGGAAGTGGCCCCGCCGGGCCATCAGTTCCGCCTGGGTGCCGATTTCCACGATGTGGCCTTGGCTGAGCACCACGATGCGATGGGCATGGCGGATGGTGGAAAAACGGTGGGCGACAATCAAGGTGGTGCGGTTTCGGGTGAGGCGGACCAATGCCTCCTGCACCAATTGTTCAGACACCGTGTCCAGGGCGGAAGTGGCCTCGTCCAGAATAATCAGGCGGGGCTGGCGCACGAGGGCGCGGGCGATGGCCAGGCGCTGCCGCTGGCCGCCGGAGAGCAGGGCGCCGCTTTCGCCCAGCGGGGTGTGCCAACCCTGTGGCAGGCCGCGCACGAAATCTGCAAGGTTCGCATCCGCCAACACCTGCCAGAGGACGTCATCGGGCACGTGTTCCAGTCCGTAGGTGACATTTTCGCGCAAGGTGCCGTTGAACAGGAGCGTGTTTTGTGGGACCACGCCGATTTGGCGGCGATAGGTGCGCAAGTCGAGCGTGCGCAGGTCGCAGCCATCCAGCTTTACGGCACCGGTGGTGGGCTGGCGGAAACCAATGGCCAGGTTCACGAGCGTGGATTTGCCGGCGCCGGATTCGCCCACCAAGGCCACGGTTTCACCGGGGGCAATCAGCAGCGAGATGCCGGATAAAGCCACTTCCCGGCCGCGCGGGTAGCTGAAACCGACTTGGTCGAAGATGAGTTCGCCCCGCAGCGGTGTGGGGGCGGCGGGTTTGCCCGCGTTTTGCTCCACCGGTTCCGCTTCCAGGACGTCGCCCAGGGACCGGATGGCGTCCGCCCCCTGCGCCAGGGCGGGAAACACACTCAGGAACTGCTGGACGGCGCCGATGAGCATGCCGAAGTAAGTATGATACATGACGGCATCGCCCACGCTGATGCGGCCATGGACGACCAGCCAAGCCGAGAAGACCAGGCAGGCGAGCTGGAAGCACATGAAGGTGAACCAGGAACTGGAGGCAAAGAACTCGGTGAGCGTGTCCACCTGGAGGCCCCGTTCGCGGATGCGCTCGAAGACGCTGCGGACGCTGCGGGTTTCGATGGATTCCAGCCCGTGGGCGCGGGTGACGGGGAGCATTTGCAGCATTTCGCCCACGCGGGCGTTCATCTGCTCGGTTTCCACCCGCATCGCCTGGTATTGTTCCCGGAACCGGCGGTCGAACAATTTCAATAGCACCACTCCCGCCGGCACCGTGACCAGAAAATACAGCGCCAGCAGCGGTTGCTTGATCAGCGCGATCACCGCCACGTACACGATCACCAGTATGCCATTCAGGCCGGTGTGCATGAGATGGCGGCACAGGCTGTCGATGGCGTCCACGTCGCGCAGGATCTTGGTTTGGAGGGTGCTGGTTTGCTTTTCCTCGTAAAACGCGATGGAAAGCTGCTGGAGCCGGTCCACCAGGGCGCTCCGAAGGTTGAATTGCATGTGCCTCAGGGCGCCGCTCATCAACCGTACGAAGGACGTGTGGACGAGAGGGTTCTGCAAGAGCAGCAGGAAATAGCCGGTGGCGATGAAAAGGATCTTGCGGAAGGTGCCGGGGCCAATATGGGTGAGGGCGTCCACGATCATGCCCACCGCCAGGGGCAGCAGTGAGGCCGGGGATTGCTTGATTACATAGAGGATCACGGCCCCCCAAACCCGGCCGCGCTGGTCGGCAAAGAGGTTCCAGAGCGTGCGGCCCGGCCGCTGCGAGTCGAAGCGGCCGTCGAGCAATTTTTCCCAGGCTGGAGGGGGACCTTCCATGGATGGATTGAAGCAGGGTGGGGTGGGGCGGGCAAGTGGGGAATGAACCGGGGGGGGATAAACCGGGGGAAACAATCAACGCCCGGCATTTAACGTCCAGGGTATGAGACAAGATTCCGCTTTGTTCAACCGCGCAGTGGTTGGTTTTGGGTAGGGCGCGTCTCTCCGAGCGCGCCGCGAACGTAGCGTGACATTTCGCAGACCTCGGCGACCACGAGCGAAAGGCGGCGTTGCGGACGCGGAGCGGAGCGGGCAGAGCGTGATTTCAGGGTGATGCTTTGGGTGGCCTTGCGCACGTTGGGTTGGCAGGCGCGGCGCGCTCGGAGAGGCGCGCCCCACCCGCGCTGGTATGAATGCTAAACCTCAGCCCCGACAGACGAACCATCGAGCCGCCGTCCCCATTGTACGGGCATTCTTGGGAGACGAGCAGAATTTGCGTCACGCCCTAATGCCCACGGGCGAAAGGATTTCGTTTGATAGTCCAGGCGCAAAATGTTTGCATGGAGCGAGCGGTGAGGGGACATTGCCAGACGGCCGCAATGCATTCGGGACCTTGTGGCGCGGGCGGCAGTTTCTCTCTGGCTGGCCGGGACCATGAAACCAATCCAATTCTTCTTGATCGCGACGCTGGTGGTGTTGACCGGCTGCCACCTGATGACCAATTCGGGCATTCCCAAGGCCGTGACCGCCGACAGTGTGATCCAGACGGCCGGTGGTGCCCAAGGCATCTGGCTGAAGGGCGGCAGCGAGAGCGAGATGCTTACTCTCCACCGTTTGGAGGTCGATCGGACTTGGCATGCCACCATCGCTACGGGTACGGTTGGCCAATTGTTGGCGAAGTATCGTCGGGCGGTTGAAGACAACATCACGAGCCGGGGAGGTGTGCTAAGCAAGGCGAGTTTCGTGGGCACCACCAACGACGTACAGGAATTCTCATTTGACTATGCGTGGAGCGCGAACGAGGGTGCCGTGCATGGCACAGCTTCGGTCGATTCCGCGGGCGAACTGCTGATTGAGGTGGCTTGCAACGAGCATCCGAAGTGAAGAATATGAAAATAATCCTTAGTTCACCGATTGTGGGCGAGATCGCCCGGCTCAAGGACATGCTGGAGAAATCCGGGATTGTCTGTTTCACGCGCAACGAATGTTGTGCGGGTCTGGTGGGGGACATCCCGCTCACCGAAAGCACGCCGGAGTTGTGGATTCAGGACGATGACCGGTTGGCCGAGGCCCTGGAGATCAAGCGGGATTGGAAGGCTGCCGGCCCGGCGGAGGGCGGCCAATGGGCGTGCCCTGCTTGCGGCGAGACCCTGGAACCGCAGTTCACCACCTGTTGGAAATGCGGCGCGGCCAAGGCGTAACCGGCGTGGTCGCCCAGTCCCATGAAACGCCATTCGGTCGTTGAAAAATGGTCGTTGGTGTTGGGTTTGGCCATGGTCGTTGGCGGCCTGAGCCTGTTGATTGCTCCAAATGAGATCACCTTGATTCACGACAACCCTGCGCCTCATTATGACGGGCACAGCGAAGGGTACTTCGAGCACGTTTCCAAGAAAAAATGCCGTTTGTATGGCGCGCTGGCGGTAGTCCTGGGAGTGGGCCTTGGGGCGGTGGCTTGGTATCAGCCCGCCAAGCGGTAAGTGGGCTCCATCTTGGGGACAACATCAAGGGAATAGGTCGAAATTTGAAGCTGGGCTCGATTGTCCCCGTTTGGCCGACGGCCTGGATGCCAAGGTACGTGTCTGCCGCCTGAAATCGCCCCAAATTCGTCAGTGTAGAAAGGTGTGCCAAAATCGTAAGGCCCTTCGCGCGCCGGTGCGCGGCCGTCCCGGCCACAGAGACGTGCTGGCGTTGCGGCCGCTGGACGATGGTGTGAGGCGTGATGGAGCGGCCGTCCGTTGCGGGACTTACGGGTCGGTGGCGGCTGGTTCAGAATCGCGTTTCAGCGCCCGGGGACGGGCGCGCCCCGACGACGCTGGCGCGTGATCCGCCAGCGCCGTTGGTCGCGCAGCGTCTTGGGAGTGCGCCGGCCCTCCGGCGCTTTGGCCCAGCGCGGAGATTGCCAACCAACGGGGCATTGGATTTTCCCCCCGGCGTGGCTATTGGCGGGTGGCTCGCGGTTCGCGCAGAGAGGTGGAACGGGCGAGCGAACCATGATTGCTCTGGCTGGCTAGCGGGGACGTGTTCCAAAACGGTGGAGGGCCACCGTACTCCAAGACGCTGGCGCGCTCCCCCGCGAGCACCGTTCATCGCGTAGCGTCTTGGAGAGTTCTCAGTCCTCTGGAGCCGTGGCACCAGGCGAATCTTGCCAACCAGCGAGTAGTTGAATTTTTCACGGACGTGGCTGTTGGCGAGTGGCTCACAGCTCGCGCAGCAGTGCGGCACGACCGAATGAACCATGATTGTTTGGGGCACGCAAAAAAGGCGAAACCCGGAGGCTTCGCCTTTTTGACAAAAACGGGGAGGTTACTTGGCGGTCGGAACGGAGTTCTTCGCTTCCATTTCCTTGACCAGGGTGGCGCCCTTGCCCACGCGCTTGCGCAGGTAGGTCAGTTTGGCGCGGCGCACGTCGCCGTGGCGCTCCACTTCAATCTTGTCCACGCGGGGCGAATGCAGCGGGAAAATACGTTCCACGCCTTCGCCATAGCTGATGCGGCGGACGCTGAACGTCTCGTTCATGCCGGTGCCGCGCTTGCCGATGACCACGCCGGAGAAGATCTGGATGCGTTCCTTGTCGCCTTCCACAACCTTGGTGTGTACGCGAACGGTGTCGCCGACGTTAAACTTCGGGTCGTCCTTCCGAAATTGTTCGGACTCAATTTTTTTCAACAATGCCTGGTTCATAATCGTTTAGTGATATGTGACGCGTGCGGCGCGAAAAACTGTCGCGCCGGACGAATCATCCGTTAAAAACAAAATTCAAAAGTCATGGCAACAAATCCGGCCGCCGCGCCTGGGTGCGCAGCCGGGCCTGTTCGCGCCGCCATTTTTCAATCTCGGCATGGTTGCCGGATACCAACACATCCGGCACCGGCAGGCCGCGGAATTCCGCCGGCCGCGTGTATTGCGGATATTCCAGCAAATTCTGGCTGAACGACTCGTCCGCCGAGCTCTGATCGTCCCCCAGCACACCGGGCAACAAACGCGTGACCGCGTCAATGATCACCATCGCCGGCAGCGCGCCATTGGTCAATACATAGTCGCCGATGGACAACTCGTCATCCGCCAGCGTCTCGCGCACGCGCTCGTCAAAGCCTTCGTAATGGCCCGTGACGAGCAGCAAATCACTCTGTCCAGCCAACTCGCGCGCGATGGCCTGGTCAAACTTCCGCCCGGAGGGCGAAAGCAAGATCACCCGGGTGCTCTCGTGCCGCAGGCTTTCCACCGCCTCAAACAGCGGCTCGGGCTTCATCAACATGCCCGGCCCGCCGCCAAACGGCCGGTCGTCCACCGTCTTGTGCCGGTCATGCGTCCAGTCGCGCAACTGGTGGATCTTCAATTCCAGCAATCCGGCCTTGCGCGCCCGCATGATGATGCTCTCATCCAGCGGCCCGGCGAACATGCCCGGGAACAAGGTCAGGACGTCAATTTTCACCGTGCATCCGTATTCCCGCACCCGGCCTCGGTTCCGGTCCCCGGCGATGCGCCCGGGAGCGGAAACGGGGCCGGAAACGGTCTACCGTTTGTCCTCCACAATCTCGACCGAGCAGCGGAGGCCTTTTTTGGCGCTGCCGGCTTGCAATAACGAGCGGATGGCGTTGATCGTGGCGCCCTGGCGGCCAATGATCTTGCCCACATCGGCCGGGTCCAGGCGCAGCTCATACACGGTGAGGCCGCCGCGATCGGCGGGCGTCACCGTCACGGCGCCGGGGTTCTGTACCAGACCCTTGACGACGTATTCGAGGTACTCCTGCATGGTGAATCAGGCCGCGCTGGCGGTCTTGGTCGCTTTTTTGATGAAGCTGGCCACCGTATCGCTCGGCTGGGCGCCTTTGCTCACCCAGTATTGGGCGCGGTCCAGTTTGATGGTGAAATTATCGTCCTTCTTCAGGGGCTGATAGGTGCCGATTTCCTCGATGCACTTGCCATCGCGCGGGCTGCGGCTATCCGCCACCACAATCCGGTAGACCGGCGTGTTCTTGGTCCCGACGCGTTTCATGCGAATTTTTACAGACATAGATTTATCAAAAGAGCGCGGAGACTATCAGATGCGCCGGCGTTTGCAAGCCTTGAATTTCAAAAAAGAGTTGTGCGGGCGCGGAGGGCGGGTTATCTAATCTACATGCCAACCGGGCGGCCAACGCGCCGAAGCCAAGCTCCCCATCCACCGATGAGGCGGCCATGAACTCTCCCTCCACCCATCCGCAAGCGTTGCAGGCTTTTGCGCACCGGCTGCAGCGGCTGCTCTGGCTGCGGGTGACGGTGCAGGTGATGACCGTGTGGTTCTTTCTCTGGGGCGTGGTGGTGCTGGCCCTGAAAATACTGCGGGTGCCGCACACCGAATGGCTGTTGCTGGGCATCTTCGGTTTCGCCCCGCTGGCGCTCCTGGCCGGCCTGCGGGAACGCCGGCAACGGCCCGCGTTCGAAAAAATCCGCGCCAATTACGACCGGCTCAACGCGTGCGGCGGCGTGGTCATGTCCCAGGAAAGCGGGGACATGAGTGCGTGGCTGGAGCAGTTGCCGCCGGCCACGGTGCCCAAGTTTCACTGGCACAGCGGGCGGCCGCTGCTGGTGCTGTTCGTGGCGGCGCTGTTTGCGGCCGGGGCGCTGCTGTTGCCGGCCCGGCTCACCCACTTGCTCGGACATCATCCGCTGGAGATTGGGCAGATTGTGAACCAATTGCAGGCCGAGGTGAACGTGCTGGCGCAGGAGAAGATTTTGCCGGACCAGAAGGCCAATGACGTGGAGAAACAACTGGCGCAGTTGCAGGATGATTCCTCCGGCTACGATCCCAGCAAGACGTGGGAGGCCTTGGACCACATCAAACAGTCCAATGCCGATGCGGCCCAACAGGCGGCCGAGGAGGCGGCGCAGAAGACGGAGTCGTTGACCGAGGCGGAAACGCTGGCCAAGGCCATGGAGCAGGCGGCGGCCCAGGGCATGGATGCCCCCACGGCCTCGCAAGCGGCGCAGGATTTGGCCTCATTGCTGAACTCGGCCAAGCTGGAGGAGGGCGTGCTGGCGGGAAAGATCCCGGACGAATTGCTTCAGAACCTGAGCGGCGCCGACCGGGAGCAGTTGGAAAAATTGATCAAGGCAATGGAGCTGAACAAGAGCGCGTTGAGCGCCACCATGAACAATTTGGCCAACTTAAAGATGATTGATGCGGCGGCGCTCGCCAAGTGCCTGAATGCCGCGCATAATCCCGATTTTGCGGGGCTGGCGGCTTATTTGTGCCAGTGCAAAGGGGGCAAATGCGATTCCGAACTGATGTTCTCGTGGTTGCGCAAGCGCCACCGGGGCGGCCCGGGCGGCGGCGGTCCGGAAGCGCCGATGGATTGGGACAACAACACTTCCGAGGACAATTTAAAATTCCAGGCGCATGCGCTGCCCCCCTCCGCCCACCTCACGGATGCGCAGATGGTGGGCGTGAGCAAGGCAGCGCCGGAATTGAGCGCCAATGACGTGGCCGTTCAGCATGGGGCGCTGGACAACGCCGCCGCCGGCGGCGGTTCGGCGCATGCCCAGGTCGTGCTGCCGGAACACCGGCAGGCGGTCCGGAATTTTTTCAAGCGGGACGAGAAATGACCGGACGTCCCAGCGCCAGGCGAACGGGCGCCGGTTTGGCCGGCCGGCCACCGCGGCCGGCAGTGCTCCAAGACGGAGGCGGAATGAAAACGTAGTCGCCGCGGCCGGATGATCCGGCCGCACCCATTTTCTTCGTGATCTTTCGCCGGTAGCTTGGTCGAAGTCAGGAATGGAAGTGTGGTGTGGTGGAGCGAACGCCGGGCCGCCCGAGGATCCATTTATCTGCCGTCCAGAGATCTATTTTTATGCCAGATGCCATTCTGAAACCGGAAGAACTACAACCTGCCGCCGAGCTGGCCGGCAAGGTGTTGGAACAGCTCGACCACATTCTGCTCGGGCGGCACGAGCTGCACCGCCTGGTTCTGATCGGCATTCTGGCGCGCGGTCACGTGCTGCTGGAAGGGCTGCCGGGGCTGGGCAAGACGGCGCTGGTGCGCACGGTGGGCCACGTGCTCAAGCTGGATTTCAAGCGCATTCAATTCACGCCCGACCTGATGCCCGGCGACGTGGTGGGCACGCACATTTTGCAGGATACCGCCTCCGGCAAACGTGAACTGATCTTCCAGCCCGGGCCGGTTTTTACGAATATCCTGCTGGCCGACGAAATCAACCGGGCCTCGCCCAAGACGCAATCCGCCATGCTGGAGACCATGCAGGAAAATTGCGTGACCCTGCTGGGCACCACGCGCGCCTTGCCGCAGCCGTTCTTCGTGCTGGCCAGCCAGAATCCCATCGAACTGGAGGGCACCTATCCGCTGCCGGAGGCGCAACTGGACCGGTTCCTGTTCCGCCTGCTGTTCGACAGCGTGTCCACGGAGGTCCTGGATCAGATCATCTCCGAGCGGCGGCGCGGGGAATTGCCGGCGCCGACCTGGCAGCTGGAGCGCAGCCAGTTGGAAGTGCTGTTTCAGACCATGGGCCGGATTTACCTGCCGCGGCCGGTTTCGCGCTACATTGCGCGGCTGGTTTCGGCCACGCACCCGGGCGGCGCGGAGGCGACCGAGCCGGTGAACCGCTATGTCAGCTACGGAGCCTCCCCGCGCGCGGCCATCGCCATCGCCGAGGCGGCGCGCGCCCACGCGCTGGTGTCCGGCCGGCCCAGCGTGGGTTTTGAGGATGTCAAGGTGGTGGCCCAGCCGGTCCTCAACCACCGGTTGATCCTGAATTACCAGGCTCGTTTTGACCGGCTCACCCCCTCGAAACTCGTCACCGAATTGCTGGGCCAACTCGACGAGACCGGTTTGAATCTGCCGAAGGACGTGGAGCTGAAATGAATGCTGAAGACCCAGGTCAGCCGACCGACACACAGCCAAGTTTTAAAACCCCCGGGGCGGCAAACATGATGTTTTTTGGCTGGGGCGCGAGGGTCGTGTGCGGCCGGCGGCTTTCGTTGGGCGGCTGGCTCCGGCTGTTTCTGGTGGCGAGCCTGTGGGGGACCTGCGGGGCCCGGGCGGCGGAGGAATTTGGCGATATTTCGGTTTCGGCCGACGCCATCTACACCGGCAACACGTATCATGGCTACGGGGAGATGCGGGTGACGGTGGAGAACCATTCCCCCACCAAGGCGCACGAGGTGACGCTGATTTATCCCAATCGGGGATTCAATAACAGCGGCAACAACATTGGTCGGCTGTCGCGCACGGTGTCGGTGGGGCCGGACTCGCGCGAGGTGGTTTCGCTGTTGCAGCCGCCGCTGCCCGCCCAAGGCGATGGTTCCATCCGGGTGGATGTGGATGGGCGGACCGAGGGGCAGGTGCATGCGCCCAACGCCAACAATCATTGCACCTACTCCTGGCACGGCGGCAATTTGGAGGCCAACGTGTTTGTGAGCCGCAGCCTGGATTACGATGCGGTGTCCCATTTATTCCAGGCCAACTCGGGCTCCTTCACCGCGGCCAAGGCCGTGGGCGCACCGGATGCCGCCGGCAGCGGCTATCAACCCAATTGCTGGATGCCGGATACGCGCCGCCGTGCCGGGACCAACTGGCTGGAGCTGGATTATGCGACGCCGCAAACGGTGAATCGCGTCCTCGTCTATGAGACGCAATCGCCGGCGTCGGACGGGACCGTCACGCTGGTGGGAACGGCGGGGACCAACTTGGTGTCCCTGGCCATGTCCCGGGGCCGGGCCACTTCAATCTCCGCCGGCTGGATCCAGGAATATGACTTTGCCGAAACGACGCAGGCGGTGAAAACCGTCCGGCTGACGTATACCGGGCGTACGATGCCCTACAGCGTCTGCATCGATGCCGTCCAGGTGGCCGGGGCCGCGGGGACCCAGTGGGCGGCGGATGCCCGGGCCAGCAGCGATAACAGCGCCTCCGGTATGCGCACCCGCGGTGGCGCGGCGAGCCCGGACGAGGTGCAATGCCTGCGCGCCGAATCGCCGGTGTCCGAATGGAGCGACAACTGGCTGGCGTATTCGCCGTTTGAAGCGGTGGTGCTCAACCAAGCCGATTTGGCGTCGGCCCCGCCGGCGGTGCGGGCGGCGTTGGACGATTACTCGCTGGTGGGCGGCAACATCGTGGTGCTGGGCACGGGCGAAATGCCGGCCACCTGGCACGCGGCGCAAACACGAAAGCTGGAGGGCGGTCGGGAACACGTCACGGGTTTTGGGCGGGTGTTTACTTTTGCTTCGGAAACCCCGTCCGCGCTGACGGCGCACTCGGTCCAGCACTTGCGGGACACCGTGCGCGAGACCACCCGTTATTTTCAATCCCTGCCCAATGACGGTGGCGCCGCCAATGCCCTCCTGCCGGTGGTGGAGAACCTGAAGATTCCCGCGCGCGGCACCATCATCATCATGCTGGTGTTCATCGTGGTCATCGGGCCGGTGAACCTGATTTACCTGAACCGGATCAAGCGGCGTACCTGGATGCTTTGGACCATCCCCGCCATCTCGCTGGCAACCACGCTGCTGGTGTTTGTGTACAGCCTGTTGCGCGAGGGGGTGACGCCGGACACGCGGTTGGTGGGGGTCACGGTGCTGGATCAGACCAGCCACCGGGCGGCCACCTTGGGCATCGAGGCGTTTTATTGTCCGCTCACGCCGGGCGGCGGGTTGAATTTTGATTTTGCCACGGAGGCCACGCCCTTGGTGACCATTGGTTACGGGTCGGGCATGGCGCGGGAGGTGGATTGGACGCAGTCGCAGCATTTCCGGCGGGGCTGGGTTTCCGCGCGGGTGCCGGCGCATTTTAACGTGCGCAAGCCGGAGACCCGCCGGGAGCGCGTGCAAGTGGTGAACCAGGCCGGGCAGCCGCAGGTGGTCAACAGCCTGGGCGCGCCGATCAAAACATTGTGGTTTGCCGATGCCAGCATGCATATGTTCCAGGCGAATCACGTGGCTGCGGGAGAAAAGGGTGGCTTGATTCCGTGGAATCCGGCGCAGCCGCCGGACCAATCCGGTGCGGATGGTTTGGAGCGGTACGTGGGGCTCGCGGTGCGCACGGACACGCTCGCCGACGGCGTCGGCCGGATCCTGCGGCCCAACACCTATGTGGCGGTGCTGGACGGCAACCCGTTTCTCGAAAATGCGCTGGGCCCGGCCGCCAGCGCCCGGCGCACGAAAAGCACGTGCGTGGTTTACGGCCTTATGGAGGCGCCGGAGACGGCGGCGGGTACGCCATGAGAAGACAATGAAAGTCCAGGTTAACAATTTGCGGAAGGAGTTCGGCCCGACGGTGGCCGTGGACAACATTTCGTTTTCGTTCGACTCCGGCCACGTTTTTGGCTTTGTGGGGCCCAATGGCGCCGGCAAGACGACCACGATGCGGATCATTTCGACCATCGAGGAGCCGACCGCGGGGGATGTGCTGCTCAACGGCATTTCCGTGTGCGAGGAACCGGAGCTGGCGCGCCGCGTGGTGGGGTACGTGCCGGACACGTTGCCGGCTCACGCGGACATCACGGTGCATGAGTACCTGGACTTTTTTGCCCGGGCCTACGGTTTGCGGGGCCGCCAGCGGACCCTGGCGGTCGAGGCCATCGAGGAATTCACCAACGTCACGGGCATCCGTGAAAAGCATCTCAAGGCGCTGTCCAAGGGCATGAAGCAGCGGGTGAGCCTCGGGCGGGCGCTGGTGTACGATCCCGATGTGCTGGTGCTGGACGAGCCGGCGGCCGGCCTGGACCCGCGCGCGCGGGTGGAATTGCGCGAACTCCTGATGCTGTTGGCGGAGCGGCGCAAGGCCATTCTCATCAGCTCGCACATCCTGACCGAGCTGACGGAAATCTGCAACGGCGTGGTCATTATCGAGCGCGGCAAGATTCTGGAGACCGGCACGATTGAAGAGGTGCTCAAGAAGAGCGCGCCGCGCCGCACGGTGGCCATCCGCCTGCTGGAGGGCAACAGCCATCAGAATCCGCAATTGCTCAAGGAACTCCTGCAGACGCCGTTTGTGGAGAACGCGCGCGAAGTGACCAATGAGATCCACTTTGAATTGACCGGCGATGAGGCGGCGGCGTGCGAGATCCTGGGCTCCCTGATTGCGAAGAAATTCAAGATCATTGAATTTCGCCAGACGAAGGCGAATTTGGAGGATATTTTCATGAATGTGACCAAGGGAGGCGTGCAATGAGCGCCGCCATTGCCAATATCAAATCCCACTTTGCCCACTGGCGGGAATGGGAGCTGAATCCCATTGTCATCAAGGAGCTCCGGCA
>CAYTJG010000151.1:0-14581 GCA_964437865.1 uncultured Bifidobacteriaceae bacterium
GGCGAAGCCGGCCAGCACCAATCCCGCCATCGCCAGCACGGCCAGCCGCGTGCCCCAGGAGAATCCGGCCGCCCGGCGGGCGTGCACCGTGATGCCAAGGTCGGCCCAGGTGTTCACCACCACCGCGCGTTTGAAGGTCAGCAACCGGCCCTGCTCGGGCAGGTTGGCGCGGATCACGGCCGGATTGGCCACGGCGGCGTCCTGTTGCTGGATCAGCCGGGTGGCCAGCTTCATGAGGGCGGCATTCTCATCGGCGCTGTTGTTGTCGATGATCTGCTTGGCGTCCTCTTGCGTGTAATTCGCATCCTTGTGGTTGCGCAATTCGTTCAACGCGCCGCCTGCCGACCCGGCGTTGTTGCCGGTCAACTCCGCCTGGCGCACATTCAGCCCCACGAGCGCCTGCTGCAGCTTCAGGTTGTTCAATTGCACCCGCGCATCCTCGTTGAAGGCCTGGTCGCTGGTGGAGAGGCCATAGGCCGACTCGAACGCCCGCCTTGCTTCCTGCGGATCGCCGTTCTGTAGCGCCGTATTGCCGACCGCCAGCATTTCCTCGGCTTGCCGGGTCTTGGAACTCTTCCGGCTCGACTCGTTTTGCAGATAGCCTGACACGTCGAGCGTGCCCCCGGCCACGACCTCCTGTTGCTGCAATTGCAGGGCGCCGCTCCACTTCTTCACCTGCCATTGGTCGTTTAAAAACACCCGCCACGTCAGGTTTTCCAGGGGCAGATCAAACTTGGGCGCCAACAGATTCAAATCCAACGTGCGGCCAGCCGGGTGGCCGGCGTCGCAACTGAAATAGATCTCCACCGGCACCGTCTGGTCGCCGTGCGACGGTTGTTCCAAGGGAATCAGGATCTGGTCGCCCTCGCGCCACGGCCACACGCCGTTTTGATTCACAAAGGCGAACCAGAAGTTGGCGCCGGCCGGCAGCGTGAGGTACAGCAGCCGTTTGTCCCCGGGCAATAGGTCCAGGTGCGCCTGCGTCAGCATCACGCCCGCGTCCGAAATCACGGAGGTGAACGTGATGGCGCTGACGTGGGCCGGCAACAATTTCGCGGCGTCGTGACGCTCCAATTTCAACGGCAATTGAAAATCGGGTTCCACGAGCCGGTAGGCGAAGTTGGCGGTGGCGGCGGACAGGTCCTTTTGCAGCGCGCGGGGTATGCCCTGCCATTCGGTGGGTTGCAGCGACGCCGGCAGGTTATCCACGCGCAATTGCAGGCGCCCGGCCGATTCCACGGTGGCAAAGCCGCGCTGCAGGTTCACGTCGCCGGCCAACACGCCGCGCAGGACCATTTCACCCGACTGGTTGGGGTTGGGGATCTGGTAGTTCACCTGCAACAGGTAGGACCCGATGACGCGGCGGTGCAGCTTGACGTCCCAGACCTGCAAACCGTTGGTCACCGCGCCCGCCACGGCCAGATAATCGGCGAGCTGATCGCCTTGAAACGTCACGCCTTCGGCGTTGGTGGTCAGCAGCACGCGGAACGCTTTCAGCCCGGTATTCTCAATCTGGTATTGCAGGTTGGCGGCCACCTTCACCTGGGCTTCGTTGACCGTGGCGTGCTGGAGGCTGGTCACCTGGATCCACGGATCCACCTGCGCGATGTCCAGCGCCAGGTTCCACGACGTTTCCAACACCCGGAACGCCAGCACGCCCTTCTGCTTGATGCCGGATTGCTGCGGGTCGAGCTGCGTGACCCCTTCGCGCGTGGTGGCCTCCAGTCGCATGCCCTGCTCGGGCGCCACCACCAGCGTGCCCCGCTGCTTGCCGGCTTCGCGGAACGTGATCTGCGGCGCCACCCAGTGGGTCGCCGTCTTCACGCCCGGCCCCGCAAGACTGATCGTGAATTGGGGCTGGCCCGTGGTCTTGCCGGTCAGGTGCAGCGTGATGATGCGCCCCGCGTCGGTCTTCAGTTCCGTCCAATGGCTCAGCGCCGTGCCGCTGATGGACTCCACGTCATAGCCCGCCGGCAGCGCGAAACTCAGTTTGAAAATGCCCGCGCGCGTGATGGTCACCTCGGCGGTGGTGGCCAGCACCGTGCGATCTTCACCCAGGGAGAGCGTTGCCTGGGTTTCCACCCGGATATCCGGTTCCACCGCCGAGGCCTGGAGCGTGGCGGTGGCGTGGACATCGGCATAGCGGAAGGTCCGGCGCACCGTCAAATCGGGGAATTGATCGGCCACCGGCTGCAGCACCGCGCCTGGAAAATCCTCCAGATTGATCGCGGAAAACTGGTCCGCGCCCACGTCGTCCAATTGCACCTCGTTGCCGGTGGCCACGCCGAGCAAACCGATTTGACCGGCCGCGCCGTCCACCGCCAGCAGGCCGACGCGCTGGGTGAAGGGTAGGGGGCCGGTGGCCACCTGCGAACGGATGATCAAATTGAAAGGCTTGGATTGTGCCGGATTGAGCGTCACCCGCAGTTTCCGCGTATCCGGATCAAACCGCCAGAGCGAGACGAGGGCTGGCCGATTGGCTTCATTGGCCGGGCCGTCGGTGACATCGGTGATGGCGGCGCCCGCCGGCACGTTGAAGACCAGTTCGCTGAGTTCGCCTTGGGCGGGGCGGATGGCAACCTGGTGCACGCCCTCGACCACGCCCGCCGCGGGCACATACAACTGCGAGAGCTCGGCGTAGAAGACGGATTTCTCGTTTCTTACATCGCGGCTGCGCGGCTTCCAGCCGATCCACGCGTTGCCGGGCGCGAGCACGAGCGTGGCCACGGTGTTGCTGCCGCTGGCGCTCCGCTGCACGGACACCGCCTGCGGCGAAAAGACATCCACGTCCAGGTTCTCGAGCGAGACCGTGGCGCGGTTGACCAGCCCGCTGGGCACCGGCAGGGCGAAGCCCGCGTTGCTGTTCAGCAGGGACACGGGCAACTGATACCGGATTTCCAGGTCGAAACTGCCGCCCGCGGTGGCTCGCAATTGCTGCGCGCTCCGCGATCCGCCGGGCACGGTCTCGAGCTTCAGCGTCTTCGGAAAATCGACGTGGGTCAGCACCGCCGGTTCGTACAACAGGGGCAACGTCCCACCCTTGGCGGCGTCCCAATGAATCCGGGCCGTGCCGGTGACAAAGCCATCCGCCACGCGCAATTGCTGGGTGACCGATTCGGGCAATGGGTCGGCCGCCAGGCTGCCCAGGACCGGGGCCAGCGACAGCAGCCCCACCAGCAGCGTGGCGGTGAGCGGCGGAATCTCCGCGGGCGGCGCCGGGTCCACCTTGGGTTTGATCGGCAACCGCAGGAGCGGCTGGAACGCCGGCCAGGCCACCTGCCACAGCAGGAACACGCCCATGACCGCGAGGAATACGGTCCCGCCATTGGGCAGGCGCAGCCCCGCCCACGCGAGCAGCAACCAGCCGAGCACGCCCCAAGCGGTTCTTGCCAGCCGGTCTTCCCGGCGCCAGGCGAGCAGCCAGGCCGCCGTGGCGAGCAATACCGGCCAGGCGCGCGTGGCCGGATTGGGCCGGGCTTGGGCCGCGGTCACGTTGCCCACCTGCACGGTCATGGCGCTATTCGCCTGCTGGACCGGCGCGAGGAAGGTCAATCCGCCGGGCGCGACCGTGGGCAGGGGATCGAGCAAGGAGGGAATTTGGAGGAAACAAACGGCGGCGATGGCGAGCGCGGCCAGGCCGGCGACCCCGCCCAGCAGATGCCGCGTGGTGAACCGATGCACACCCGCACCCGCCGCCCAACGCCAGAGCAGCCACGCCAGCAGGAGGAAGCCCAGCGCCAGGCCGGTGAGCAGCCAGAAATCGCCCGCGTGCAAACCCCGCAGAACCTGGGCGAGCTGCGCAAAGCCCGAGGCATCCGCCAAGCCGCCCGCCGGCGTCAGCGTGCCGCTGAGGAATTGCAGTTGCTGGCCTTCGTCGGGCTGAAGCTGCCATTCCGCCAGCATCACCGGTGCGGCCACTTGCGGCGTGGCCAGCGCCAGATTTCGGGCGTCGTTCGAGCGGGCGGCCAGTTGCAAATCCAGCGTCAACACCAGGTCCGGGTCGGCGTGCTGCGGCAGCGGAATCAGGTTGGCCGCGCCGTCCGTCACCGGCACCACCGGCTTGCCGTTGACGGTGGCCGACCACAATTCGGTTCCCGCCGGGAGCGTCACGCGGAAGTTGGGATTACCCCGGCTCTTCACGAAATACCGCACGTCGGTAATGGCCTGGCCCTCCTTGGAAATGCGCGTGGTGAAGGCGGCCCGGTCCACGACCTGGGCCAGCGAATCGCCCTGCGCCAGCGGGCTCAACGCCAGTTTCAAATTGAACGGCCGCGCCGAGTAGCGATACGCCTTGAGCACGGATTGATCGAAGAACAGACGATATTCCGGCGGCACTTCGCCGGGTTCCAGTTCCAGCAAGCCGGGGGAAACGTCGCTGGCCTGGACTTGGAATTGGTACGCGCTGACGATGATGGTGTGGCCGGACTCGGATTGCGCGTCCAGCGGGCGGGCCCCGGTGAAGGTGAGTGTCTCGCCCTGGGGCTTGAACGGGCGCTCATAGGTGGCCAGCAGCGTGTAGGCGCCGGCCACCGGCGTGTGCAACTGCACCAGCCAGCCGTTGGTGGTCTTCGCCCAGTTGCGGATGTCCTTGCCGGTGAATTCCACGTTGAAATATTCGTCCGACAACTCCACGTGAAAAACCGACACCGGTGCGCCGCTGACCACGTAATTGATCACGCTGCTGCCGTAGGCGATGCCTTCGCCGATGGAGAAAAGATGAAAGACGTCCGCCTGCACCGTTTGCGGCAGCCGTTCCACCCGCATCGTCGCTTGCCACTCCGGCTCGCTCAGGCGGAAGGCCGATTGGAGGTTGGGCAACGGTTCGGGGAAAAACGCCGTGGCGATTTCCGTCAACGCCTGCGTGCGCTCGGGCGTGAGGCGAAAGCCGTTGTCCGCGGAGACGCCCACGAAGCCGCGCACGGATTTTGCCCGCGGCAATTCAATGCGCGGCAGCGTCCAGTTGGTTTCGCCGAGCGATTGGTTGCGTTCCAGGCGCAACTGGATGACTTGCCGGTCGGAAATCGGCTGGCCATAAACCAGGCGCAGCTCGGCGCCGCTGTGGTCCGTCGTCTCGCCGGTGAAATAATCGCTCAGGCCGGTCGCCGTGAGCTTGGCCACGGCGTAGCCTTTGGGAATGTTCAGCAGCAGTTCGCGCAACGGCGCCTCGCGAATGTCCAGCTCAAGTTCCGCATCCACTGCCAGCTCGCTTTCCCCGAGATTGTAGGCCAACACCTGCGAAACGCTCACTTCCGGCAGAATCTGGTCTGCCTGGAGACGCAGCGCATAATCCGCGCTGGAGAAGCGATAGGCAAACCGCTGGCTGCCGGTGGCATGGAACAGGTTTGCTTCCGGAAATTGGTCCGGCGAGATCTGCGAAAGGCCGCCCGCCTGCAACACTTCCAGCCGCACGGCGCCGTCGTTGACGATGCGGCAAAAGCCGGCAAAGCGCGTGGCGTTCTCCGGCGCCAGGTGGATGGCCTCGGCCGTCTGCGGAAAGGCCCCGAGCGGGGTCTCCATCTGGATCAGGACGGCGAACGACTCCTTCTGCGGCTGGTTGAATTGCACCACCAGTTCGCGGTCGTTCGTGTTGGCGACCGCCTGCACGTTCCACGCCAGCACGTTGTCGCCCTGCACGCGCGTCACCTCGCCCGGGCCGTGGAGCTTCAGGGTGAGCCGGTTCATTTCACCCTGCATGATCTTGCCGTTGAGCAGGGCCGTCTGCCGCATCAGGTCCGGACTCACGCTGATCTGCGCCAGCATGTCGGCGGCGTAAAACAGCTTGCCCTCGGCCTCCGGCCGCGCCTGTTTCCAGGCAAAACTCACGGTGCCATCCACCGGCAGGTAGCTCACGAAATTGCCGCCCGTGCGTTCCGGCCGGGCCGCGTTGGGAAACTGGAATTGCGTGTCCGCCGCCAGCCCTTGCAGCACCACCGGTTGCAATGCGCTCGTGGCCACCCGGAAGTTCACCGTGTTCCATTCGTTGCTCTTGGTGACTGGTGCGTTGAAGTGCACCTCAATGGGGAATCGGCCACTGCGATCAAAGGTGGCGCTGAAGCCATTGAGGTCCACCGCGAGCTTCCATTTTTGGTTCGGACTCAGGCTCGTGAGCGCGACGCCGTGGGAGAGCAGGGCCAGTGATCCGCCGTGCGGTTCGTCCACCTTGACGGTGCCGGTGAGCGTAAACGCCGCGGCGTCGCCGCCCAGGTCGCCCGTCAGCCTGAAATCCTCCAAGCTGACCCCCGCCCGCGCGGTAAAGAATGTAAGCATTACTGCCAAATGCGTGGCAAGCACTACAGCCCGGAGTGCGCCCGTCCTCGGGCGCAGCAACGTGGAGCGCGAAGAACGCTTGGTATACCCCTCACGTTCTGAAGTGCGGCTGCCTCGGCCGAAGATGGCTCCGCTCCGGTTCTGTAGCACATCCCGCTGACTTGTTAGTAACACCGCCAGCCAGCCGGATAATCTCCCGCCGCCCAGCGTCCGCCGCGCCGCGTTTCGTTCGGCACTGGGCGTAGAATGTTGGAGGTTGAATGTTCCAAGTTCGTCCGCAAAATGGCTCTTCATAGTTCGCTTCCTTTTTAGCAGTTGCCACCGTTCCGGGTTGTCAGGCCCGGGTCAAAGGTTTGTAAAACAATTGTCAGGGGTTACTTCCCCTCGAGGCTGCGCGCTTCGCGGATCATGGTCTCCAACTGTTTCGGCCGGTCGTCGGCGCCGTAGATTTCCGGCACGCCGCGGAGCAGCTTGAGCAGGGCGTCCGGTGTGACTTCCTGGGCGTAGGGGCTGGCCGCCAGCCATTCCGCAAATGCGCCCGCTGTGGCCGCCAGCCGCATGGGGGCGCTCGATTTCTCCAGCGCCGGCGCGGTGCCGGTGTACGGGACGTCCCAGCTATGCTCGCGATAATCCTGGGTGCCCGGCAGCCGATAGCGCACGTGCACCGTGGCCACCGGTCCCTCGCCGGCCGGATCGGTCTGGATGGCGTACAGCGCGTTGCCCGCCTCCTGCGCGGCGATTTCGCCGGCCGCCACCGTGTTGTCGCGGAATTGTTCCTTGGTTAATTGATGGGTGGCGTACCCGATCTGGCGATGGCATACGACCCGGGCCGGGTTGAATTCCACCTGCACCTTCACGTCCGCCGCCGCGATCTGGAGCGCGCCCGCGAGTTTGGCGGCGAAGTCCTTGGCCGCCTCCGCGGGCGAATTCAAAAACGCATAACGCCCGTCGCCGTGGCTGGACAGCCGCTCGAGTAGATCGTCATTGTAATCCTCCCAGCCGATGCCGAAGCAATCCAGGGCGATGCCCTGCCGGCGTTGGGCTTCCACCTTTTGCTGGAGCGCCGCGGGGGCCACGTTGCCCAGGTTGGCGGCGCCGTCGGTGAGCAGCACCACGCGGTTCAGGCCGCCGGCCAGGTAATGCCGGTGCGCCGTCTCATAGGCCAGCCGCATGGCTTCCTCCAGGTTGGTGCCGCCTTCCGGCGTGATGCCGCCGACGCGTTCAAAGGTCCCGGCCGCCTGGTCGCCGCGCACGCCGTCGGCCCAAAGCCGCGCGGTGCGGGCAAACGTGACCACGCTTACGGTGTCCTGCGGCTGCAATTGCGCGCCCAGCACGCGCAACGCCTCGTGTATGATCGCCACGCGGTCGGCCCGTTCCATGGACCCGGACACATCCAACAACAGCACCAGGTTCAGCGCGCGCCCCGGCTGCCGGCCGGCCGCAGCGGTCTTGATGGCGAAGCGCAGCAACTCGCGATTGTGCGCAAAGGGAGACCGCGCCTGCTCGGCGGCAAAGGCCATCGGCTGGCCGGCCGCCGCCTCCGGATCGCGATAGTCAAAGGCGTTCAGGAATTCCTCGCTGCGGATGGAGGCCGTATCCGGCAATTTATTATTTTGCAGGCTGGCCTCCGCCAGTTTGAACGAAACGTCGCTGACGTTCAGCGAGAAGGTGGAGTACGCGTTGGTGCGCGTGAGTATCTCCGGCTGTGGCACGGGCGTGTTCGGAGTGGGCTTGCGCAACGGCAAATCGGCTTCGCCAGAAACCCCGCTCCTGGCGGCCGGCTGGTTTGGGCTGGGCGATTTGCCTTCCAATTGTGCGACATAGGCCGTGTTGGTCTTAATGTCGTGATCGAGTGAGGCAAAATGATCTTCCAGCGCGGCCAGCCCGTTTGTGGCGAGGGCGAGCCGGGATTGAAACCGGTAATCGCGGTAGGCCAGACTGACCGCGTTGGCCAGGTTGGCCGCTTCATTGGGATCATCGCTCGTGACGCCGATCTCGATCAATTTCGTGTTGGCAACCGGATGCAGGTCGAGCTTGCTCTTCAATCGGGCCACAGCCTCGGGCTGGGTGAGTTTCTGGCCGCCGTTCTTGCCGGCCCAGGCCGATTGCAAATTCAGCCGATTGACCACGTTGCTGAGCACCAGTTCGGACTGGATGATTTCAAAGGTGGTTTGGATGAAATAGGGATCATACGCCACATACTGCGGAATGCCGGTCGTCCCGGGGATATCCGTGACATCGTTCTCGACCTTGATACGAGCCTTGCTTTCGTACTGGCCGGTCAGATGTTGCCAGAAGCTCTGGTTGTGATCCGGTGTGGCGGGATCGGTGATCTGCACCAGGCTGTTTTGGGGCAGGTTCAAATTGACCTTCTCGCTTTCGAGTTCTGCGGAGAGCATCCGGCGACTCTCGAGCTTCTGCGCCAAATCACGCTGGGCCTCGCGGGTTTGCTCAGTGGCTGCAATTCCCAAACCGTTTGTCAGGAGGCCAACTGTGGATGTTTCCGACAGCGTCACGTCCACCCGTTTGACTTTGGCACCGCGCGTCGCGGGGGCGGCCTTTATCTGATCTGTGTTGTAAGAATCGTCATAAAAGCCGCGGAGGTTGCCGCCTATGGTCCGATCATTGGTGAGACGCCCGGATCCATCCTTGATTGAAGCTGAGGTCCCGGGATTATAGGTGCGGTTTGCGCTTCCTCCGCCCCCGCCCCCACCGGCTTGGCCCATCGCAAATTCAAATGTAGGGACATCCCTTTCGTGGTCAGTTTCGCCATTGGACGTCAGTATTCCCGCAGTTGGTATGGGTGCGGCAGTGACCGCCACTGGTGGTGTTGCCGCCGGTGCGCCGGCTGTCCCGGCGATTTGATTTGGCGGCGATTTGAAAAGGTTTCCCGTCAGGGGAATGTCTCCCAGCAACGGGGGCGCTGCCGCGATCTTCGGCAATTCCGTGGCGGGTCGGATGACGTTGTGCTCATTCATCGCCAACACCGGAGACTTGGAGCTTTCACCCGGTACCGCCCATTGTTTTTGCGCTGCCGCAGCCGATTCGATCTTGTCAGCGGCTCGCGCACTTGTGGGAATATTGGCGGCCGCAGCATACGCTTGAGACGCGGTGGCGACGGTTGATTGTGGGGTGGTCTCGCCAGCCGTTTTCGAATTCTCTGCCACCTGTTTCTTCCGATCCTGGGTTTCGAGGTTGCGGAAAGCCTTGTACGAACCTTCCGGTCCGCCACTCGGCACGGGACCGGCAGCAAGCAGGCCCTGGTCGGTTTCGGCTACCTCCGGCTCCGCTTGCGGCAGGACGATTGGGGTGCTGGGAGCCACGGCCGGCGGCGCCATTATCGGTACCGGCGTGCTCCCTAACTTGGACCACGCCACGGCAGTGGCTTGATTGGCTTGGGGAGTCTTCTTGGAGACGACGGTAATCGTGTCCTCTTCGTACTTCGGGGCTGGCGAAGCGGGACTGGGCGATTGCAAGCCGTACTGTTCCCTAATATCGCGGTTGTTCTTGGAACCGCTCAAGGTCGGCAGAAGATGGGTGGCCAGGAAAGCGGCGATGGTGATTAATGCCAGCGCGGTGATGTAGGACGGTACACGGATCCGTTTCAGCCAGGACAGAACATTTGGCGTGATCGTGGGGCGCGGTGTTTTGAAATGGGCCAGTAATTGTTGGCGTCGTCCGGCGGAAAGCTGGAGCGGCGCGGTTTTTCCCGCGGGCTCCTCCGGATGCCGGGCGGCCTCGCGCACCAGCACCAAGGTGGCCTGGAGTTCCGCTTGCAGTTTCTGGAGCGCCGGATCCTGCGCGATGGTGTAGCGCAGCAGCGCGGCTTCCTCGGCCGGCAGTTCGCCCAGCAGCAGGGCGGTGATGCGCATCTCGATCTGTTCGCGTGATGGCTGGTCAGGGTTCATGGCACAACTCCCGTCTTCGTCAGCTCCGCGGCGATGGTTTTCAGCGCATGATGCAAAATGAAGCCCACGTTGCCGGTGCTCAGTCCCGTTTGCGCGGCAATCTCCTTGTAGGACAGTTCATCGTGGAATTTCAGCCGTACGAGCTGCCGGCTGCGGGCGTCCAGCATTTCCAGGCTGATGCGCACCAGACCGATGCCTTCCAGCCGAAGCATCTGGGCGTCCGGCGGTAGGGCGGTATCCGGCGGATCGTGGGCGGACGTGTTTTCGTTTTCCGGATCGGGATCGAGGGGGACGGTCTTATGGGCGGCGCGCCGGCGGTTCAGGGCCAGATTATGAACCGTGCGATAAAGCCAGGGGCGGGGCTTTTCGACTTGTTCAAATTGCGCGTGCAGTTTCATGAAAGCTTCCTGGACCACGTCTTCGGCCGCTTCCCGGTCGCCGGCACAACGGTGCGCATAGCCCAAGAGGGGCGATTCCAGAGCGGTAAACAGCTCCTCGATCGTCTCCGGTCCCGGCGTTGCGGCGCTGGCTTCGGTTGGTGACATCACGGGCATTCCGAACGGGTTTCCAAGCTCGGGATGGACTACCCGCGTCAGCCGTTCGGCGGCCCGCGGCGGCCCGCGGTGCCCCGGTGAATCCGTGGCCGTCCGCAAGGACCTCTCCATCCCTCAAAAGATCGTGTTCCAATTTAGTGACACACCAGCGGGGGCGTTATTAGAGGAAATCGGCGGCCGACCCGCCCGCCGGGCTCCCCGCGTTGAAAGTGTTCGCTGTGTCCGCCAACGGACAACTGTTCCAGTTCGTGACACTGGAAACGGCCGCAATCTCGTCCTTGGTTTCCATGGCGGCCCGATTCCCTGATCTTTGGGGGCATTCTAGTGGATTTCGGGGTAAATGGAATGCAATCTGCTCTCAGGAATCGCCATCGAAGGGTCTATTGCGGCCATCAGAGCCTGATCATGAAATTACATATACGTTTGTTCGCGCGGTTGACGATCTCCGGCGCGCTGGCGGCCAGTGTTGCTCTGGGCGCGGACTGGAAGATGTTGCCGGGACATGTGCCGCTGGTGGTGTCCAAACTGACCGCTCTCGGGCCGTTGCCGGCCACCAACCAGATGCGCTTGGCCATCGGCCTGCCCCTGCGAGATCCCGCCGGCTTGAGCAATTTTGTGGCTGACGTGGGCAACCCCGCCAGCCCCCACTACCACCATTACCTCACCCGGGACCAATTGACCGCGCGTTTTGGCCCCACCGAACAGGATTACGAGGCGGTCAAGCAGTTTGCCCGTACCAACGGCCTGACCGTTGCCGGCACTTTTGGCAACCGGTTAGTGCTGGACGTGACCGGCCCGGCCTCCGCCGTGGAAAAAGCCTGGCGCGTCACCTTCCACATCTACCAGCACCCCACCGAGGCGCGCAGGTTTTTTGCGCCCGATAGCGAACCGACCGTGGCGGCGGGCCTGCCGGTGGTGGATATCCAAGGGTTGACGGATTATTCGCGTCCGCATGCGAAGTTGCACCAGAACGATCTGGCCCAGGCAGCCATCGGCAAGGGCGGCTCCGCTCCGGATGGCTCCGGCGGCTTTTTTGGCAATGATTTCCGGAACGCTTATGTTCCCGGCACCCCCCTTACCGGCGCCGGGCAGATCGTCGGCTTGTTGCAATTCGATGGCTTTTATTCCAACGACATCGCGGCCTACGCGGAGGCCGCCGGCAATGGCCGCGCCAGTATTCCCATCGAGACCGTGTTGCTGGACGGTTACGACGGCACCCCCACCATGGACGGCGGTAATTCGGAGGTGTCGCTGGACATCGAAATGTCCATGTCCATGGCGCCCGGTCTGGACAAGATCGTGGTTTTTGAGGCCGGACCCTACGGCGAGCCCAACGACTTGTTGAATGCCATGCTGAGCTACACCAACACCATCCGGCAATTAAGCTGTTCGTGGGGTTGGTCCGGCGGTCCCAGCACGACCACGGAGGCCATCTTTCAATCCATGGATGCCATGGGACAATCCTTCTTTGACGCCTCGGGTGACAGCGACGCCTTCACCGCGGGTGCGGATTCGGTCAATGGAGTGGATAATCCATCGCTGGACAACGTGCCGTCCAGTTCTCCCTATATCACACAGGTGGGAGCGACCACTTTGACCATGAACGGCACTGGCAGCGCCTATGCGTCGGAAACGGTTTGGAATTGGGGGATTGAAATTGGGGCATCGGAAGATGGCGTGGGCAGCAGCGGCGGCGTGAGTAGTTATTATGCGATGCCTTGGTGGCAGACCAATGTCAGCAACATGGCCGCTCGTGGCGGCTCCGCCGCCAACCGCAATATTCCCGATGTGGCCCTGACGGGGGACAACGTGTATGTGGTTTCCGGCGGCGACCAGTCGGTGGGGAACTTTGGCGGCACCAGTTGCGCCGCCCCGCTCTGGGCCGGCTTTATGGCCTTGGTCAACCAGCAGACCACGGAGAGTGGCGGGCCCAGCGCGGGCTTTATCAATCCGGCGATCTATACCCTGGCGGCCAGCGACGATTACGCGTCCTGCTTCCACGATGTCACCACGGGCAACAACACCTGGTCGGAAAGCCCGGATTTGTTTTATGCCACCAATGGATATGATTTGTGCACGGGCCTGGGCACCCCCAACGGCGCGGGTTTGATCGCGGCGCTGGGAGCGGACACGCTGGCGTTTTCAGCCGGCGGGGGCGGCTACGATTTCAAGGGGCCGTTTGGCGGCCCGTTCACTCCCGGCGCGGCCACATTCACGCTCACCAACACCTCCTCGGCCACGTTGCGGTGGACGCTGGCGAACAGCGCAAATTGGCTCGTGGCGGACTCCGTCGGCGGCGCCTTGCCAGCCCATACCACGGCCAATGTCGATATCAGCCTCGTCGGCCTAGCCACCAACCTGCCCACCGGCGGCTACGTGACGAGCCTGGCGTTTTCCAACTGCACGACCCATGTGCTGCACCGGGTTTCGGCGGCCTTGGATGTTGAGGAAGCTTTGGCGGTGTCGCCGGCCAGGGGATTTAGCGCCAGCGGCCCGCTGGGCGGTCCGTTTATTTCGTCGGCCCAGACCTTCATCCTCACTAATCTGGGTGGCGGCACGTTGAACTGGAGCATCGTTAACACGTCCGCGTGGTTGAGCGCTTCGGCCCTGGTCGGTTCGTTGGCCGCCCACGGCCAGGCCAGCGTGTTGGTGACCACTTCGACCGCGGCGAGCACGATTGTCTCCGGGGATTACGAGTCGTCCCTCGTATTCGGCGATCAGGGCAACACCGTCGCCACGGTTCCGTTTGGCTTGTCCGTGGGCCAACTGGTTTTAAACGGCGGCTTTGAGACCGGAGATTTCTCGGGGTGGGCCTTGTCTGGAATCACCAATTACACGTTTGTGACGAATGTCCCGGGCGCTTTTGTCCAATTTGGTTCGTGTGGGGCTGTACTCGGCACCACACCGTCGCCGGGCTACCTCGCGCAGAATGTAGTCACCACCCCCGGCCAGGGCTATGTGTTGTCATTCTGGCTGTGCAATCCAACCGGCGGATCGCTCAACCGGGCCACGCCGAATCGATTTCAAGCGCTCTGGAACGGTGCGGTCATCTTTGCAGAGACCAACGTTATCGCCACGACTTGGACCCGACACCAGTTCAACGTCACCGCCACCGGCACGGCCACGCCGATCGAGTTTTGTTTTCAGGATGTGCCCGCCTACCTGGCGCTCGATGGCGTCAGTGTCATTGAGTCCACGAACGCCGCCACCGCCGCCACCGCCATCACCGGTTTGACCGCCACCGTGGGCACCGGCGTCCAATTGAACTGGAACGCTGTCTCCGGCGACCTCTATCAGGTCCAGTACAAGACCAACCTGAGCCAGCCGGATTGGATCGATTTGGGCAATCCGGTCACCGCGAGTGGCGCCGCCTGCAGCCTCACGGACTCGACCGGTCTGCAAGCCGCGCCCCAGCGCTTCTATCGCATTTCGCGGGTGCCATAAGCAATCTTCAGTTGCACACCGGCGGTGGGTTGTTCTAAAATAGCTAGTAACTGGTTATTTTAAAGAAAGCTAAATCCATGGAAAGTGTCACTGCATTGGAAGCCAAGACCCGTTTTGGTCAACTCCTCGAACGGGTTGCCCAGGGAGAGGAGGTCATCATCACTCGTCATGAAAAGCCAGTGGCGCGACTCGTGCCGGAAGGCCGTCGTAACTTGGTATCCGTCCGGGCGGCGGTGGCGGGACTGTTTGAATTGCGCGGGAAAATCTCTGATTGCAAGCCAGGGAAATCCAAGCTCACCGCTGCGGAAGTCAAGTCGTGGATTGGGGAGGGACGGCGTTGAGAGCGAGTTTCGTCGTGGATGCGTCCGTGGGTTTCGCCTGGGTTTATCAGGGTCAGGCCACCCCGGA